>JAVBMZ010000111.1:0-24357 GCA_031551935.1 Bacteroidales bacterium | reverse complement strand
GGATTAGTATCATATTCACGCTGTGGTATAGGCAGAATCAAAGACTGGTATCCTCTCCAGTAGTTTTTTTCCTGTACATAATCCTGGCCTACTTTCCAACGCCTCAAGTCTTCTTTCCTCCAGCCTTCTCCGAATCCTTCTATATAACGTTCATGTTTTACCAAATCAAGCGTAGTCCAGCTGGGATTTTCTGCCAAGAGTTCGGTAGCGGTAGGCAATTGGCCACGAACACCCGTACGCGCACTGTACAGGTGTGACTGATCGGTCATCTCATTATTGGCGCGGGTTCTAACCAAGTCTACCCAGTAAACCGCACTGTTCATATCGGTAGCGGTAACGTTGGTTGGATTCAGGTTGGCCATACATTCTGCATAGAGCAACATCACATCGGCCAAACGGATGATCCTCAAGTCCACATCCCAAAGCGATGCATCTCCATTAATCTTTTCATTGGTGTTATCCCTGCAATATTTGCGCAAACCATAAGCTCCCGGATAGTCGTTAAGGATCATTTCTTCATCCCATTTTTGATCTGCCCATGTAAATACATTCCCGGCATTGATATAGTTTGCTCCGTTTGGTACACCCCAAAACGTTTCGTAAACCCGATAGTCATACACATCGGTTGCAGTACCCCCTATATCCTCTGTCCATGACTCATATTCATCCAGCTTAAAAGTCGGGATAGCAAAATTATACCAATAATCTGCATCTGCCGTACGATTCATGGTGAAGTTATGGAACAACCAGTTGACTTCGTTTCCAGCGAATATACTGTTGTTACCTGTATTAGAAAACTGTATCTCCCATACAGACTCGCTGTTATTTTTACCTGCGACGGTGAAATTATCCCGATAATTATTGACCAGTGAATAGGTACCGTATGAACCATCGGCCAATCCCGGAAGGATCTTGGCAAATTCAGCGGCAGCATCGGCGTACCTCCCTTTAAACATATAGAGTTTTCCCAACAAGGCTGCGGCCATACCGCGCGTTGCACGTCCCTTATCATACCCGGTAGTATTATTGAGAGCGTTTACCAACAATCTTTGAGCGTCCTTAAGATCCGTCTCGATGAAAGCGAATGTTTGCTCGGAAGTTGCAGGCGCTTTGTTGACAGAAGGATCTGTCGGCGTAACGGGATGTAGAATAATCTTATCTTCAGGAAAATAATTATACAGGCAATAATAGTTAAACGCCCTGATTGCCAGAGCCTGCCCCATCATCACATCTAACACCGCTTGCGTAAAAGCCGGCTCAGTGGTCACGGCTATCGCTTGCGCCTTAGGCATTACATCTAAAGCAACATTACATCCTAGTATATTCTGGTAATAACTGCTCCATACTTCATTCATAGCAGGTTGCGTACTGAGGATATTGAAATCCGATATAGCACCCCAAGGTTCAAAGCCCGCAGCATTGCCCGTTTGGTAAAATTCGTCTCCCAAGAGGAAATGCATCAGGCCTACAGGATAACCATACCCATTATACATACCGTTCAAGCCGCCGTATGCAGCATAAAGTGCCTGGTCTGCATGTTCTTTTGTGGTATAAAAACCGTCGATGTTGTATCTCGATTTGTCCAAATCATGTGTCAGGAAATCTTCGCTGCAGGCAACGAAAAGCAGACACCCGAGTAGTAAGATACTTATTTTTGTTTTCATTTTTTTACAAATTTTAATGTTAAAAACCAACTTGAATACCAAAGATCACTGTGCGAGCCTGCGGATAATAGCCGTTGTCGATCCCGCGCGAGGTATTGCTTGATCCGCCTGCCCCTAAGGCACCTGAACCAATTTCAGGATCGTAGTACGGGTATTTAGTAAAAGTCAATAGGTTACGCCCTGTGAAATAAACCCTTAAGCTTTCAATCTTAATGGTTTGCGCCCATTTTTGAGGAATAGAGTATCCCAAGGTGACATTTTTCAGCCTAAGATAAGTTCCGTCTTTGATAAACCTGTCGGATGCCTTGCTTATATTCCCGTTCGGGTCATTACGCACCGCTCTGGGAATATCCGTATCAGTATTGGTAGGTGTCCAACGATTCAACGCATCAGTAGAGAGGTTGAAATTATTATGCATTCCCTGTGTCCAGTATACCATCTCTGCGTAGATCTTATTGCCGTAAACACCTTGGAAGAACATGGAGAGATCAAAACCTTTGTAAGCGAAATTAAAGGTCACCCCGTATGTCAGGGTCGGGATGGGACTTCCCATATAGTCTCTGTCACCTGAATCAATAGAGCCGCTATCATCAAGGTCGGCAAATTTAATATCGCCTGGCTGGGCTTTTGGCTGGATCACCACACCCTTACTGTTTTTGTAATTATCGATCTCTGCCTGGCTTTGGAAGAGGCCAAGTGTTTTATAACCGTAGAACGAGCCGATTGGATGTCCCTTGTCAGTACGGGTAACTTGTTGATCACCCTCCACTGTGCCAGCCATGATTGGAGAATCGTACATATCGAGTACCTCATTATGCAATGTGGTCAGGTTTGCTGTAACCGAGTATTGAAAATCGCCCTGGTATTTACGATACGTGGCGGAGAACTCGAATCCCCTGTTCAGGATACTACCCATATTTCGGGTAATGGCAGCAAATCTGCCTGCTCCAACCGACGAAGCAAGCGGAACACTGATGAGCATATCTTCCGTGCGTTTGTCGAAATAATCTACACTAACTTCCAAAGTCCCACGAAATAAGCCTACATCCACACCAATATCGGTTTGCTTCACAGTTTCCCAAGTAATATTGGGGTCATTGAAAGAGGAAAGTGTAACACCGTTTAATCTGGTCCCTCCGTTGAACACGTAATTTGTGCCGGTCGACAAGCCTTGTACATAGGAATAAGCACCGACGGGAGCATCGTTACCCACCACTCCGTAGCTGGCCCTGAGTTTCAGGTTACTTAACCACGAAATATCCTTCATGAACGCCTCATCGCTCACGCGCCATGCTGCAGAAGCAGAAGGGAAAGTCCCATATTTATGACCCGGTCCGAATTTCGAAGAACCGTCGTTCCTGATGTTGGCAGTCAACAAGTATCTACCTTTGAACGCATAGTTGATACGTCCCAGAACTGAAGCCCGGCTGACCTCATTTTCACTACCGCCGACTGCAAAACCAGACTCTACCTTACCCAGTACGTCATTTACTTCGGACTGAATCGTACTACCCGAACCATTAAAGGCATGGTATTTCGAATACTCAGCAGTATAGCCCGCCATGACGGTCAGATCATGGTCGTTGCCGAATACATGATGATAGGTCGCCATATTTTCCAATGTCCAGCTGTACCTCCAGCTTGAACTTTCGCTCAACGTAGTTGCACCATAGGATTGTGGCGGCATAGTGGTTTTCAGGACAAAATTCCGGTTCTGGTATTCCATGCTACTTAAACCGAAGGTAGTTCTAAAAGTAAGCCCCTTATAGAGCTCCACCTCGCCGTAAACATTTCCCATGAACCGCTTGTTGTAGCGCATATCCTTAGCCCGATCCAGTATACCTACGGGATTTCCAGCGTCATGGCCGACTTCGGTATTGTTATAGCCGGAATATCCGCCCAGCATACTTGGGTTATATACCTGAACATTCGGCGTGATCTTCACCATGTGTTCCTGTATGGTTCGTCCACCCTGCGTCGCTTCGGCCCTGCTCTGGTTGTAGATGAACGTGATATTTTCGCCGAATTTGAACCTACCGGTTTGCCAGTTAGAGTTCATCCGTACGGAATATCTTTTAAACGGGGTGAAGATCATAATACCGTCCTGACCATATTGGTTCAGGGAGAAGAAATAGTTGCCGTTGTTTGTTCCCCCTGAAATGTCAAGGTTCTGTTCATAGATGGCTCCTGTTTGGAATACTTCTTTCTGCCAGTCGGTTTGGGGTCCATCATAATGGCCGCCATTTGCAAGGATTTGCGTGGCAAGAGAAGGAACAGGCATATTACCGTTAACATTAATTTCGTTTACCATTACTGCCCACTGGTCCATATTTAGTAAATCTAAGGTTTTCCATGGTGTTTCCCAACCATAGTAGCCGTGATAACGCACCTTCGGAGTTCCCGCTTTACCGCTTTTGGTCGTGATGATCACAACGCCGTTTGCGCCACGCGAACCGTAAATAGCGCTCGATGCCGCATCCTTTAACACTTGCATACTCGCGACGTCTGAAGGATTGATATATGCATTATCCATCGGGATCCCGTCGACAACATATAGCGGGTCAGTATTATTGGTACTACCCACACCGCGAATACGGATAGTGGGTAATTCACCAGGACGACCTTGGTTACCCTGAACCTCAACACCGGCAGTTAGGCCCTGTAATGCGCTTGTTATGTCGGACACGGGCGCCTTGCTAAGAGCGTCTGCATCGACAATAGCAATCGCCGACGTGAGGTCTTTCTTTTTCTGCGTTCCGTAACCGACCACAACAACCTCGTCCAACTTTTGAACATCCTCCTCCATCGACACATCGATAATTGTTTTATCTCCAACGAGTATTTCTGTTGTTAAAAATCCCACATAAGAGATGACTAATGTGGCATCGGGAGTTGCGTTGATCGTATAATCCCCGTTAAGATCTGTAACTGTTCCGACAGTTGTCCCCTTCACACGAATGGACGCCCCAATAATAGACGTATTGTCTGCCGCTACAACAATTTTACCACGTATAGTTCTACCTTGACCAAATACAGTGGGCACACATAGAAACAATGCAAGTAAAAATATCAAACACTTTCTCATATTGTTTTTTTTAATAAATTATTTTATTTTATGATTGGTTTTTATTAACCCGGTTCGAATCATAGTTTTCATTAACGATCCGGAGTTAGTTAATTAATAGGGGTTACTTCGAACCCATTTCGTTATCATTATTTTTCCATAGGCAATATTTTTTAGTTGATATAATAGATACATTTCCTGATGGGCATGTAATACCTTTAAATCATGCCAACCGCACAAATGTAAAAACAACACTTATTGTCGACTTTTGATTTTAGATAATTCATTTTCGATTTTAGATAATTTTTCATAAGTATATTTAATTATCTAAAAATGAATAATATGTGGAAATGCTCGTGTTTTTGACTGTAGCAGTCTTTTTATATCAAAAAACACGACAACTTATGGCCTTTTAAAACCACAAATTGTCGTGCAAGATCTCCCCCTAAATTTAAGACTTACGGAGCTATATGTAGAGTTTTATTAATAATTGTCCCGTTCGAAGGTGTATTCTTTTCCGGCTTCCGTTATGATATCATATTCATACACGCGATACAATACTGGCATTTCAGGATTTATTTCGCTCGAAATCAACGGTGCTTTAATTTGTGCCGAGGCAAACAAGGAATTGGTATTTTCACCTTTGGTTTCTTTCAAACCATTACCCTTTAACGGAATATATGAACGAAGCCGCAAATTTCCACCAATATTCGATTTAACAACTGCTTTCTCTAATTGATGGTCCTTCCATTGGATAGCAACTTCAAAATTACCACGTGCCAACAATCCCTTCACATGACCATCTTTCCACACGTCGGGTAAGGCAGGCAGGAAATGTACGGCACCATCGTGGCTTTGCAGCAACATTTCTGCAACACCAGCGGTATATCCAAAATTTCCATCGATTTGAAAAGGTGGATGTGAGTCAAAAAGATTAGGATAGGTACGATCAGCAATTAGATTAGAAATGATGATATAGGCGTGGTTTCCATCCAACAGGCGTGCCCAGAGGTTCACTTTCCAACCAATAGACCAACCGGTAGCCATGTCGCCGCGGTAAAGCAATGATTTCTTGGCTGCCTGGAACAAGTTCGGGTGAAGATAAGGCGAAATCTGGTTGCTAGGATACAGCCCATAAAGATGCGATACATGCCGATGGTCATTTTTGGGATCGTCGGCATCATACAACCATTCTTGCAATTGATTGTAACGGCCAATTTGCATCGGAGGAAGTCTATCGACAGTTTGCTGTAACTTAGCAATATATCTGGCATCTTCGTTCAATATCTTAGCTGTCAGCATCGTGTTGGTCAATATATCAAACGCCAACTGATTATCCATCGTGCAACCGGCAATAATTGTACTGTTGCTTCCCATCGGACCATGCTCAGGAGAGTTCGACGGTACGGTCACTAACCACTTGTGTGTGGGCTCTTCCGTAAGGTAATCAAGGAAAAAATCAGCGGAACCTTTCATTACCGGATAATATTCTTTCAAAAACGCCTTGTCTCCCGTATATAAGTAATGCTGCCACAAGTGTTGGCACAGCCATGCACCGCCATTAGGCCACATGCCCCAGGTAGCGCCATCCACTACACCGGTACTCCGCCAAATATCTGTATTATGGTGCAACACCCATCCATTAGCCCCATACATCACCTTGGCAGTTTCCTTCCCAGTAACGGATAATTCCTTCAACATTTGGAATAAAGGTTGGTTGGTTTCCTGCAGATTAGTCACATCAGCAGGCCAATAGTTCATTTCGGTATTGATATTCACCGTATATTTCCCATCCCATGGGGCTAAAGGTAGATTGTTCCAGATTCCTTGCAGGTTGGCAGGTTGTCCACCCGGTTGTGAACTGGAAATCAGTAGGTAACGGCCGTAATTGAAGAGTAATGCCGCCAACGAAGGATCGTTATCTTTCCGAAAGGTTTTCAGTCGATCGTCCGTGGCCATTTTTCCTCCGTCGATCGAACCTAAATCCAGTTGCACATGGTTAAATTGCTTTTGATAATAGGCAATATGATCAGCCAATAGCTTATTTTCATCTTTTTTCAAAGTGGCTGTCAGGTAGGCTGTAGCTTTTTTATGGGCATCAGCAGTAACAGTACTGTAATTTACAAAATTGGTCGCTGCCGAGATATACACCGTGGCGGTAGTGGCACCGGAAACTGTAATGCTGTTATTGTCTGTCTTCACTTTTCCGTCGGCCGTCCTCACTAAGGCTTGGTTTTCGAATTTAATAACACCTTTCACTCCTTCGTGATCAGCGCCTTGACCAATCAGTAACAGTTTATCTCCATCCTTCTTCACGGCAAAGCCTTTCATCGGAGAATTGTATGAAACCATAAAATTTAATGCGCCTTTTTTGTCTGCTGTTATTTTCACCACCACCACATTATCGACAAACGAGGCGTAAGTTTGTCGTGTGAAGTGCACATCATCCACCTTGTAAGTAGTAGTGGACACAGCCTTGGAAATATCCAGTTCACGACGGAAATCCGCATAATTTTCGTGTCCCGGGAAAGTAAGAAATAGGCTGCCGATGGTCTGGTAAGGCATCCCATGGCGGGGAGTGAGAAATTCTTTATCAATGATTCTTTGTGCCTCTCTGGTTTTTTCTTCGAAAATCAATCGGCGTACTTCCGGTAAATTTACCAATGCATTGGGATTATCATTCCGGTGTGGGCCACCGCCCCATACAGTTTCCTCATTGAATTGCAACTCTTCTTTGGCTGGATTTCCATAAATCATGGCGCCAAGCCGACCGTTACCTACCGGCAAAGCTTCTGTCCATTCTTCAGCTGGCTGCGCGTACCAAAGGATAACATCGTTTTGAGCAAAACATGTAAGCGTTAACGTACAAAACAAGGATAAAATGATTTTCTTCATGGTGTATATGGGTGATATAATTGATGTTTGAATATCGCAAATTGAATAGCTAACTTTATATGAATTAATTTACCATTAACAGGTCAATGATGACATAGGTTTGACACAGAAAATAAATAAAGGACTTAATGTAAACATTAAAATCTTTAATGTTTACCGCATATTATTTAATGTACATATTAAATATTTTAAGATTTATCACAATGTTTTTAATATAAATATTAAATTATATAACATTCATCACATAATTTTTAATATGTACATTAAAAATTATTGACGTTTATTTTCACTATAATAAACTACTAATTATCATCTTGTTAAATTTAATGAACTGGATAACTTTTTTATGGTGCCAGAAATTTAAATTTGTCTATGGCAACGATACCCCTGTTAGATTGGTTCCAAATTCTGAGCTCTAACCTTCCCATAGATTCTAAGGGCTCGGTTAGATCAAAAGTCGTGGTGGTGTATGTTTCTTCAGGCGAATTAGTCAACCTGAAGGTTCCGAATATCTTGCCTGTATCGTAAGACCGTATTTCAACAAGTGCATTCTGGGTAGTGCAAACATAGGTTACTTCTACCTTATTGACATTCTTTTCCGGAAAATGGAAATCTCTGAACGCAATGATGCCTCCTTCACGAAATACAATATCCTGATTACGCTCAGCAACATTATTTTTAGAAAGCCGCACTTCTGCATTGTAGATATTATCATAATATTCGGCTTCGATATCTTTTCCTATAAGGACTTTTTTATCCAACAAAGGTTCATGCTGTACTTTTATCCAGTCTACATCGACCCAACCGCCTAATTTCTCGGTGGCATAATTGAATATTCCATAACGATTGCCCACAAAAATACTTAACCTAAAACGCATCGTAAATTCAGTGCCAATGGAGGCATAGGTTTTATCGTCCAGGCTGTAAAAGAAATCAACCTTATCTGAAACGCCATTCACCTTTGCTCTCAGATAAATGATAGTGCCTTTTATTTCTTTGGTTTCTATGACTTTTTCATTGACTTTCATCTGCAATTGGGTACCTTTTTTGGACTTATATACTGTCAAGGTAGCGTAAGGGTCTTGTAAAATGACCATTCCGGTTTTGTCTCCACTACGCATTTTCGAGATATCCATTTTGATGGTTGCCTGACTATGCGGACCAAATATTCGTTGGCAAATAGTATTGCGCGCTTGTAAAAGAGAATCGGCGACCGTAGTTGTATAAAGACGTAACCAGCCGTCACGTTCGGACAGTGAATATTTATTTTTATCGGGATTATGGTTAAACTGCCAATGCAATCCAAGCGTACGCGAACTGAATTCGTCTGTTGTCGGGAAATCCAAACGAGCTTTGCCTTGTACGGGCTTTGCCATCCTTACATTACCATCCATAGGATTACCCATTACAGGCCACCCGTCAATCCAATTTACAGAGATAAGGAATGGTATTCGACCCAATCCCCCATGGTCTTGGAAAATCATGCTCCAATACGATCCGTCGGGCTGGTCTATCAGGCATCCCTGGTGTAAGATCGTAGGTGCATAATTGACCATATCTTTCATTACTTCCCTTTCTTCAAACGGGCCATAAAGCGATTTGGATCTCAGGCATACCTGTGTTCCTTGTCCACCACCATAAGTACAGTAAATGTAATAATAATCGCCTATATGATAGCATCTATTGCCTTCTAATCCACGACGATGTCCCTTATAAATCTGTTTACGGGGTGTTTTCACATTCAGCCCATCGGCTGTAAGTTCAGTAACAAATATGTCTGTATTACCATGTACCACATATACTCGTCCATCGTGGTCGATAAACAATCCTGGGTCATAAACACCTGCATTAGGGATGAAGTTCATTTTCCAAGGTCCTTGGGCAGAAGGCGCCGTACACATAAAAGAGCCCTCGGTATTGGTATTGAAAAGCACGTAAAACTGATTGTTAAAATAACGGATGCTGGTCGCCCACTGGCCTTTCGCATAACGATGCCCGTCTATCAAGTCGTAAGCGGGATCGACTTTAAATTCTTCCACCGCATTAGACGCAATTTTCCAGTTCACTAAATCCTCCGACTCCATGATGGTAACACCAGGAAAATAATGCATACTGGTGGAGACCATGTAGTATTTATTTCCCACGCGGATGACGTCCGGATCCGGAAAATCACCCCACAATACAGGATTGGAAAAAGTCCCGTCTCCATGATCGGAACTTTGTGCAAAAATCAAATGATGGTGAACGATTGAAAAAACCAGCATTAATCCTAAAAACATCTTTTTGTGTTTCATCTCAATTTATAATAAACAAGTTAATCCGACATTATACACATTAAAATATAACGCACTAATTGTCAAAATTATATTATTTCATCCAAGTACAAATGTAAAAAATACGCTTATCATCGATTTTTGATTTTAGATATTTAAATTCTAATTTTAGATAATTTGTATTCATTACCTTATCAATTTTACAAAAACATAAGGTGTTTCTTCCATCAAATCCGGATAAATCTTGCCATTTCCTTCACTGTCAATCACTTCGATGAAATACATTAGGTCAAACTTGGGATTGATTTCCTCTGCGGGGATCACTGCTTCATACACATCCTTTTCTGTCGCAGATATCATACGAATTGTAGCATAATCCAGCTTTTGGTTCACACTGCGATAACGTAACTGCACCCATTTGACACCAGACAAGCCTGTTACTTTTGACCATATTACCAGTGGCTTACCTACCGGAACACTATCAATTCGTGCAAAATCAACCTGAAATAAATTGCCATTATCGTCATTTTTTGCAACCTGATACACAGGCGCATTATCAGAAGTGCTTTCTGCCTTGAAATCAATCTTTTGCTGTTCCAGTTTTTTCAAACCTTCTTCGAGATATCCCAGTTCATCTTTCCAATGACCTGAAAGATGATGGTTTAAACCGTCGAAATAAGATGATCGGACGCCGAACATCAGGTCAGGCGCATAAACATCTCCGGCAGATTCCACGATCTGCTTCCAAGCTTCGATAGCATTCTTTTCATGCTCAATCGCCCGGTCGAGTGCAGCAACATCCTGTGTCCGGACAAAGATCCGGTAGCTAACTGCGGCAGGTATCCTGCGTGAATGATACAACGCCAGGTTTGATAAGATTTTAAGATCGGTCATCGTTGAATTGAATTCCTTGTTACGGTTTTTACCGGCAACTTTCTTGGCTTGGAGGATAAGGCCATCAAGTTTATCTGAAACTTGCTGAAACCAAAGACTATTGGTGGACGGTAGGATCTTTGCTGTTTCTCCTCTCTCTATAAGTATTTGGGCTTCCTCGTCAAAACTTGCAAATTGTTGGATATCGCTTCCTTCTGCAACTGCATATTCGGGCAAATCCCCAAGCCTTTGTTTTTCTGCCCATCCACGTGTGGTAGGGAAACAACCGTATGGATAACATGAAGCTACGATGCGCGGTAAAATCCAGCTTGCCTCGTGTATAGCTTGTTCCACCATAGGAGCGGTTTTTTTACCAAAACGCATTTCAAATTCCTTCTGCCAGATTTCCGCTGATTGATCGGGATTGTATCCTATCCTTCCAAAAATTTGGAAAAAATGCCAATATCGTTCAAATTCATAATCGTAGTAGCGGTATCCGGGTTGAAGGAGCTCAAAAGGATCTGCATGATGTGGCATCGATTCCATTTTGGTGGCGAGTGGCTCGGTTACTTCGTAAGTATCGCTATCGTATAGTTTCGCACTTTGGATAAAACGACGGGCATAATCGGGATTTCCCCACAATAATATCCGGGCAGTACCTCCATTCCATAACCTCCAGTACATTTTATATTCCTGCGGATAGCGAAGCATATCCGCGTAGCCTTGCCTACGATCCATTTGGTTTTGCCGGTTGATATGGGTTGGATGCCAAGGCATTCCCATTTGCTCCATCCAATATTTGGTTTCTATCCTGAAATGAATACCTTCATCTAATGCTGCCTGGACAACGGATTCCGGCATATCTTTCGCCCTCAACACAAAATGCATCTCCGGAGCGGACGCTTTGATTGATTTGAAAACGTCCTTCCAAAAAGCCTCCTGTTCGCCACGTTTCAGTCCTGATTCACTATGCATTCGGAATTCGATACCATCGAGTTTTGGCACAAGTTCAATCAAGCGAGACAGGGCCGCTTTAGTGTAAGGGATGAGATTGTCGCCGTTCACTCCCCAGACAAGCCCTTCCAACGGCTCGTTCTGGGCATTCTCTAAACCAGCCATACCACCCGACTGTATTCCTCCACGATAAATATGATCCCAGATAGCCACTGACAATTTAAGTCCCCGACGATGAGCCATATCGATCAGATGATTCAATGTGTTCAGATTGCGTTGTTGTTGTTCGGTTGTCAGGCCTACCATTTCAACATCTGGATATCCGTCGACATCGAAAAAATAAGGATAGGGAGGAGCCAAAAATCCACCATTTTCGTAACCGAAAATAACCACAAAGGAATTGAATCGATTTTGAGACAACATATCGAAATATCTCTCCCAATAAGTTTCATCATAAAACTTACCTTCCCATACGGATCGGTTCATGGTATACATGGAAATTGCCCGTGTGGCGAGCTCCGGCTTTTCCACAATCTCATTAACTGAACCAAAGGGATTTCTTTTGTCTCCCCACTCTGTTCGTATTGCCACATCCAGCAAAGCATACATCAATCCCTGATCATCATATCCGGCAATTACTACCAAAGGTTTATTTTCATACTTGGTTTTCCAAACAGCTAATGCTTCAGTAGTAGCCGGCACCGTGCGATTTTCGGAATGAATTAACTCCGCAACATTTCCCTTTCCCGAAGACAAGCCGACAGCAATCAGCCATTTACCAGTAGCATTTTCTATGCTATTCACTCGTTCTGAAATAATTCCTTTCTCTTCGAGCGCTTTTTCCAGTTTTTCGATAGCATATTCTACCTTTTCTCCAACCACAGGGTCGACAATGATAGAACATTTTTCCTGCATAGTACAGGTCGTATTTAAAACACAAAGCGCTATTATACTAAGAAATAAAGCTATTAGATTAAATCGTTTTATCATCGTATTATTTTAAAATTAGATTGACCTCTCGACAAAAATGATTGAAGAAAACCTCCGTAAAATTCCCTCTATGATGTTGATATCAACTCATAGCAGAAATCGGAATAATGCTTAACAGAATGTGAGCGCTAACAGTACTTGATACAATAGCTTTTTATTGAAATTCAAATACCATGATTTTATTCAGAAAGCATATAAAAGCTCCGGTTCTTGATATCTCATCCAAACGATTATCCAACAGATATGAACCAAGAAAAGGTTGTCCCCTCCAAGGACAACCTTTTCTTTATAAACTTCGTATACTTAATGATATGAACCCTACAAAAGAGTTGTTTTGTCCTATGTTATTTTTTGAATAATCTCTGTGAGATTTCAGTAAGATAAATACGACAATTCATCCAAGTATGACCGCCTGGCGTAAAGTATTCTTGATATTTTATACCTCTCTTTTTCAGCGCATCCAAAAGAGCAAGCGACCCTTGATACAAAGAATCTTCTTTACCGCAACTGACCCATAACAACTTCAATTTCTTCAGTTTGTCTGCCGAAGCATATGTCGTGTTAAAGCTTTCGTCAATTCCATTACCAAAAATAGCTGGAGCAAATGCGCATACATATGAAAACATGTCGGGATTTCCCAAACCAGCTGCCAAAGTTTGCCGACCGCCTAATGAAAAGCCAGCGACGGCACGTTTATCAGCAGTATTCAATGTGCGATAATTCTGCTCGACATAAGGAATAATTTCCTTCATAATTTCATTGGTAACCAAATCCGTACCCATGATGTCAAAAGTCTGTCCGGGATTTTTCTGCATTAAATCTGGTAAAGCATTGGCATAGGGCATCACAATGATCATTGGCTCAGCTTTCTTTTGTGCAATCAGGTTATCAAGTATGTCATTCACCCTTCCCACTTTGAACCAGGTTTCATGGGTATCAGTCATTCCATGAATCAAATATAAAACAGGATATTTTTTAGTCGGATTTTCATCGTATCCGGGCGGTGTGTAAATGACCAACGGACGCTCCAAATCCAAAGATTTGGAATGGTAATAATTATATGCAATCCGCCCGTGAGGCACATTTTGAAGCGAATGGATAAGCGGTGGATTGCCCGGCATATCCAAAAGATTTCCTTTAAAACGCTCATTAGGAAATATCAACACATTATTCGGATCATTGGCAGATATCCCATCGACAACAAAATTATAGGGATAAATATCAGGTTTCACAGGAGTGGTTGTTACACTCCAAATACCGTTTTCATCTTTTGACATAGACAAATTTTTGCTCAGAAACTGCCCTGACAGTTCGACTTGTTCCGCTTGAGGCGCTGCAAAGCGGAAAGTCACTGTATTATCTTTGTGTATTTCAGGGGATACAATATTCCTACGTTGTTGTGCAGATACAGAAACAATACCGAACACGGCAAACAGGAAGAATATATGGCATAAGGTTTTCAGTTTTTTCATTGGATTTTATTTTTAATGTTTCACATTATTTTTTGAAAAACAGTTTGGTCGATTCTTCCAGATAAAGCCGGGCATTCATCCATGTATGTCCGCCTAAGGTCACCAGCGTCTTGGTATTTAAACCATACTTTTTCAGTAAGTCCATATACTCCTGGGCACCTTTATATAAAAAATCATCGATACCAACTCCTAGCCAAAACAAATGTATCATGTCATTCGTCTTAGCAGGATTTTCATAAATATTTTTAAAATCTCTTTCGAACTCCTCTGTACCGATATAAGATGAGTAAGAACAGATATAAGAGAATTTATCTAAATTGTTGAGGCCATTCCGCAGCGCTTGTCCACCTCCTCTTGAAAAACCGCCGATAGCCCGATGATCGCGATCATTGATGGTACGATAGTTTTTTTCGACATAAGGCATTAGGTCGTTCAGAAAATCTTTATCAAAACGATTGTCTCGACCTTCCATCTGGTTTTGTGGAGCATTTGGTGGAAAATATGCCGCGGGATTACCATAAGGCATCACGACAATCATGGATTCTGCCAATCCACTGGCGATCAAATTATCGAGTATAAAATTGGTTCGTCCAACCTTAAAATAAGTTTCGTCTGTATCGGTTGTACCACTGATCAGGTAAAATACGGGATAACGTTTCTGTGGATTCTGAGCATATCCGGGAGGCGTGTAAATCAACATACGCCCAGTAGTGCCCAATGTTTTAGAATAATAATAATCGTAGTTCACTGCTCCATGAGGAACATTTTGTGCCGATTGAACCAAAGGCTTATTTCCACGAATATCCAACAGGCTACCTTTAGCACGTTCATTGGGAAAATAGTCAGGATTATTCGGATCCATCACCGTAACGCCGTCAACGATGAATGAGTAAGGATAAATATCCGGCGCAACAGGCCCTAAGGTCACGCTCCATAATCCATTCTCATCTTTTCTCATCAATATAGGATCGCTTGAAAATTGCACACTCAACATGACACTTTTAGCTGTCGGCGCCTGATAACGAAAGATAACCGAATTATCACTCCGTACCTCCGGAGACACCACTGGCGTTCGCCTTTGACTATGGGATTCTACTACCGCAAAAAATGCGATCCCCAGAAATAATAAGACTCCTCTCATACAATAAAATTTAATAGGTTAATTATATAATGGTACAAATAAGATTACTATCAGTCATCGTCAATAAATATGTAAAGTCATGGTTTCATCCGTGCGAATATATTAGTTCATGCTATTTGTAATCAACGAACTAACGATATTCTTTTCTTCTGGCTTCAACACTCGTACATAAAAAACTCTACCTGCAATGTTGCCGTCTTGGCCACGGAATGTTACCGTAACAGATTTTTTCGATTTCAGCATTTTCACAGGAATTTTATATTCTATATCGACGAATTCATTTTTATTCCATTTACCGGATAGGTTTTCTGCAACCAATAACTGGCCATCGATAAGAATATCAAAAGTTCTATTTCCCCGTTCATTCCCCCAATAACCAACCATCAGGGTTAGATTTTCATATCCGCCCGTTTCCAGGTTGTATTGGAAAAATCCCCCATTACGGGCATCCCTCCAAGCTTTATCCTCATGGAAACCGGTAGTCGAATTGCTGGTTTTCATGAGATGATCGACTTCGGGTTGTTGTTCACCAACAGTTATCATATCTATCGTGCGTTGATCCAACAGCATTTTTTTACGTTCGATAGTTTCTTTTTCGTTTTTGAAATTTTCATATTCACTATTAGTCATAGATAACCAATACATCATATAACGGCTATCATGAATACGGTAAAACGGTTCGAAAACTAAATCCTTATCTTTTTCTCTTACAAATAAATCAGGAGCTTTATAACAAAATGGCTGCCCAGGTATAGGTTGCATGTTATCCAACTTTGTTTGAATTTCTGTCCTCTCGCCAATGATATAGGGTGCATCAAAAACAGATACCAATGGGCCGTGTGCTATGTGTGCCCAACGTCCGTCATCGGCAATCAATCCTGTCAAGTTTTCAGTTCCCGTCCTTGCCCCAAGCAAAATAGGTCCCTGAAGAATCGAAATATAATTCGAAACATTTGGTATCTCTTCAATAGTAACTTTCATGGGCGTCTTGATTTCAACAATATCCCCATTACTCCATGTTCTTTCAATAGCGACATATGATGAAGGCGACGAATCCGCAGCATAGTTTTTACCTTTACACGTCACCTGCATATCCTTAGAAGCAACCCACGACGGATGACGTACGAGTATCGTAAACTTTGTCGGCCGCGATACTTTGATGGTCAACTTGCTACTTCCTTCGTTAGGAAAATTAGTGTTTTGTATCACAGACACCTTTTTGTCCTTCCATGTAAGCTCTGACGCAACAAATAGATTCACGAATAAAGAATCACGAGTATGGCTGTATATAAATTCGCCATATTTTCCATGATTTTCCATTCCGGTTCCTACACAACACCACATGGCACTGTTTGGGGCAGAATACACCCGATAGTGGCTGGGACGTGCGGAAGTAAAATAGACATATCCACCATGTCCCGGATGTTGCGTAGATAGAATATGATTAAACATAGCTCTTTCGTAAAAATCTGCATATTTTGCCTGATAGGTCATCCTGAAAAGCCCTTCAGCAAGCTTCAACATGTTGTTGGTATTGCAAGATTCCGGACCTTCACGCTCTTCTGCATAACTTTTACAGTCGTCTTTAGTCGGAAAATGTTCCCTACGACTGTTACCGCCCAATGATAAAGAACGATTATTGGCTACCGTCGCCCAGAAGAATGCTGCAGCTGTCGTATAATTTTCGTCACCAGTTAATTCGGCCACTCGTTGATAGCCCACAGCTTTGGGTACTTGGGTATTTGCGTGCTTATTGTCTAAGTTGTCGACTTTAGAAGCCATATTGTTGAAAATCTCTTTGTGTGAAAAGCGTTTGGCTGCATTCAAGTATTTAACATCGTTGGTCATTTGATAGGCATCAGCATAAACCTCATTCATTCCTCCAAATTCGTTGGCCAACATAGCTTCCATTTGAGCATCATCCAATGGCGCTATGATGGTCAATCCCCAGTCACACAAATCGAGAAACATCTGTTTGGCATCTTCACTACCTCCATAAAGCCAAGCATCTCTCAAACCGGCATATGTCTTATGGACATTATACCAGGGAACCCAATATTTCCACACAATGCCTGGATTTCCTCTTTTGATCTCATTCCAAACAGTCATCCCGTCCGGGACACCACCTATATAACCATTTCCGTGTTGTTGTTGACATCGTTTCAGTTCCGAAAGCATATAATCCATCCGTTCCTTACAAACCTTATTTCCCGTAGCAGCATAATGAATGGCCAATGCTGAAAGATAATGACCGCCCACATGCCCGTCCAATCCAGCCCAGTTAGGGAAAAGTTCCCCCTTAGGTGTAAGGCCTGCTTCCTTCAAAAAAGGGGCTAAAAGACGATCGACATCATATTGAAGCAACACTTGCGTATTCAAATCACAAGCGTGTTTGAACGGGCCATCCAACAACTTGACACTGCTCAAAGAAAAAGTATTCAGGTATAATTTTTCTTGAGCTAATAGACTTACTGAAATAAGAAAAAATAAGGCTAAAAGATGAATTTCTTTTTTCATACGATAATCATTTGTTTTAAATGCTTTGTCCATCAAAGTTGATGAACAGTGATATTCATGGCTATCTTATCCGTATATAAGTTAATGTTTAAGATCAGATAAAATAAGCCATGATAATAATTCACTCATTATCATGGCTATTTTATAACAACCGTCTATATCATATGCGGTTTTTTACAAGGTGCAGTTACTTTGGTTGCACACTTTTAATGGTTACAGAATATGGTTTATCTATTCCGTCAACTTTGACATTTACATGCATCGTGCCTGGTTTGCGGGTAGACTGAACAATAATCAACGCTTGTCCGAAATAAGTCGATAACTCATTAGAGCCAAAAGGATTTACACGGCGCAGATCGCCGCTATCTATCCCCCTGAATATTCCTTCTCCTTCGAAAGTAACGGTCACTTTACGATCATCTACTTGAACAGGATTACCTTTTTCATCGAATAATTTAATGGCAATATGAGACAAGTCCTGTCCATTTGCTTTAATCTCTGTACGATCAGGAGTCAATGTAATATGATCGGCTTTTTTTGCAGTCTCTAACTGATAAGTGGCTACTACTTCGTTGCCATTATATCCTTTTGCTTCCAGCTTACCAGGAGCATAAGGCACATGCCATACGATCGTGTTGTTCGAATAATCGGCAGTATTATATAATCCCATCGACCTATTGTTCATAAACAATTCCACTTTTTCGCAATTAGTCGTAGTGCGGACTTCCATAATCAAACCATTATATCTATCAGGAAAACTCCAATGAGAAGCCATATTAGGCCACTGCCAAAGATCCCTACCATGATCAATGTCCAACGATTGATCCATTACAGAAATGCTTACTATGGGTTTTGCATTCCACATCGCGCGATGATAAGCAGCACGCGGCTTTTCAAACATGCAAATATCGAACAAGCCATTCGGCCAACCATGGCTTGGCCAGATGGCTTCGCCTAAATAGTCAACACCTGACCAGATAAACCCACCGGCAATAAAATCATGGGCAGAAACAATATTCCAAGGATTATTCACTGTATAACTACGGATATTCCCTTCTGCACCACTATAATATGGCAACTCTTCTCCAACATAGAAAAGACGTTTCGGATTTTTTGCACGGTCGGTCAATAAGCGAGCCTCCAGATAGTTGTATCCAGCAATATCCACTACTGCTGAAAAATCGCCAATGTGGTTGTTCTGTGCAGCTAACGTCACCAAGCGGCTCGGTTCAAGTTTGTGAACAAAGTCCTGTAACATCTTAGCACGCTTAATGCCTTCATCATCTGTGTTCCATGCTTCCTGCAACTCGTTACCAATACTCCACAAAATGATGCTTGGATGATTTCGATCGCGAAGAATCATATTTTCCATATCTTTCTGCCACCATTCATCGAAATATTTTTCGTAGTATCCTGATTTCCACTTATCAAAGGCCTCATCAATAACTACAAATCCCATACGGTCACACATATCCAAAAATTCGGGCGATGGTTGGTTGTGAGCGCAACGAATAGCGTTACAGCCATACTCCTTAATAATTTCCAGACGACGTTCGTCCGCACGGTCAAGCACGGCAGTACCCAAGCTACCCGCATCTTGATGCAAGCACATACCTTTCAATTTGACATGTTTACCGTTCAACAGAAAACCTTTTTCACTATCGAACTCAATGGTACGCACACCAAAAGGCGTCCGATATACATCTACTACTTTACCACCCATTTCCACAGTTGTTTCCATAGTGTACATGGTAGGCGTTTCCTGTGTCCAAAGCCGGGGATTCGACAAAACGAATTCCTGAGCCAAATCTGCAGATGCCTTTGCGGCAACAGCAATTTTTTTGCTTTCACTCTTAGCAGCTACTTTACCCGCAGCATCCAATGCACGTTGCGATACACTCAAGGTTTGTTCTTTATCCGTCGTATTGGCTAAGGTTGTCACAATGCGTAAGTTTGCTTTTGCATCACTAACAACAGGAGTTGTCACATAAGTACCATAAGTGGCCACATGAACCGGGTTAGTTACCTGAAGCCACACATGACGATAAATTCCTGAGCCCGTATACCATCTGGCAATATCCCTACCATCAGTATGATTCACGCGTACAGAAATTATATTTTCCCCGCCATAATTCAGATATGGAGTCAAGTCATACTCAATGCTACAAAAACCATAAGGACGAAAACCTAAATGATGACCATTGATGTATACGTCACTTTGATGAAAAATACCGTCGAATAGAATTGATGTAGACTTACCTTTAGAAGAGGCAGGAATATTAAAAGCCTTACGGTACCAACCTATACCACCAGGTAGATGGGCTGCTGAACCACTAATCTTCCTATCAAAATCTAATGTAATACTCCAGTCATGCGGCACTTGTATTTTTTCCCAATTTGCATCATTAAAGGCCTTTTCCGAATACTGAGCATTATCACTCAGTGAGAATTTCCAGTCAAAATCAAAATTTTCTTTGACACGTCCTCCCGTCTGGGCAAACAGATGGACCGTCAATAGAAAAACTAAACTTGTTAAAATGAACCTTTTCATCATATTACCTGTGTTTAAAATTATTAATTGGATAGTGAATTATATAATAACGTTGTACGCAAATATAGTCTTTCATCCAATAAATAAAAAGGTTTTACTGAAAAAAGTGTATTTTTTACACATCAAAAAAAAATTATACAAAAAAGATTCATTGATGAGAATTACAAAATAGTTTTCTTATCAACCTGTAATCAAAACACTTATCACAAGATCATATCAATTTGGATAGATCGTTAACCACCAATTTGAATTACAGTAATGATCATTTGTTTCCGACCGGAAAGATGATTTTTAACGTCCACTCAAATACATCAAAGCAAAGAGTCGCACTATGTCGGACAATTATTTTGAATCAGTTTTCGCTAATTTGATAATTTCATCCACGACCGGTTTGGCTTTATAATTGCGGTCGAACAGCAATGGATAATCTGTACGTCCACGAACCGGAAAATCATTTTTCCAAGAATTCCTGTCGGTAACACCCCACATGGTTACCCTGGAAACTTTGCCGGGATACTTGAGAAACAGTTTGAAAAAATCAAGCATCCTGTTCGACCAAGCTATTGAAGTTGAATCGGGAACACCCTCCGTATATGGATTTAATTCTTTCTGATATTCAAAGTTTGCCGACAAATCAGCGCCAATTCCACGCCTGGGGGCAGGTAAAATGGATAGGTCAAACTCTGTAACCATTACTTTGACTCCCGCATTGGTATATGCTAATATCGTTTCTTCATACTCGTCTATAGAAGGGCCATCCATACCGACATGACCTTGCATTCCTATGGCATCAATGCGAATACCTCTTTCTTTCAATGTTTTTATCAATTGGATGACTGTTTCGCGCTTTTTCGGATACCATTCGTTATAATCGTTGTAATACAACTCTGTATCGGGGTCTGCTTCTTGTGCATATTGAAATGCCAACGGAATAAATTCCTCACCCAAGATTTCATAAAATTTGCTTTTCCGGTACGATCCGTCTTCAAGAATGGCTTCGTTTACCACATCCCAACCTTTGATACGCCCTTTGTAATGCCCCACAATAGTCGAAATGTGGCTTTTCATCCTTGCTTTAAGTACTTCGGGAGAAACGTTTGCTCCTTTTTCATCTACACAAAACCAACGGGGTAACTGGCTATGCCAAATCAGGCAATGTCCCGTGATCCACATCTTGTTTTGTTCGCCGAATTCAACAAATTTATCAGCGTCCGAAAAATTAAACTCTCCTTCCTTTGGCTGAAGATACATACTCTTCATACAATTCTCGGCGACAATTGCGTCAAAGTTACGTTTGATGACGCCTACATCGGCTGTATCTCTTCCCTGAATTTGTTGAAGATTCATCGCAGTTCCAATATAGAACTTACCTTTCAATGCATCTTTTAATGATTCTACTCCTTTTGATTTTTGAGCTAGCGATGAGCATCCTAAAAAAAGGATAAGAGCCATCAAAACGAAAATGCTTGTTAAATGTCTGATTCTCATATTTATTATTATTTATTGGTTTATAATATAATTCAACGGTTAAATAACATTGGGGCGAATTCGTGTAAACAACGCCTCCAGGTAAGCCATTCGTGAGCAGTACCTGGTGATTCGTAATAAACCACATTGTTTATCCCGGCAGCTTTCAGCCCGTCGGCAAGATTTTTGGTGCGGGCCGGATTTTCTTCCGATCCGATACCCATGAACAACACGTGTACTTTTTTGTTGAACTCCTGAGGATTGGCAAACACGCCGTTATAGGCCGTACTGAGCTGATTCAGATCAATCGACCCTGCTCCGCTGAATCCACCGATATAGGAGAATTTGTCAAGATTATTGAGTGTTGTGTTGAAAGTCTGGAAACCACCCCATGAAAGGCCAGCCATAGCGCGATTTTCGCGATCAGTGAGCACGCGGTATTTAGATTCGATGTGGGGAATGATCTCAGTGAGCAAGACAGGGGTGAAGTCGGCCCCGTATTGATCTCTGGATTGGTTTGATCGAGCGTTGAACGCCACTTCAATATTACCGCTGTCCATAACCACGATCATGGGAACCACTTTGCCTTCAGCAATAAGGTTGTCCATAATGAAACTCACCTTGCCCTGACGACTCCAACCGGTTTCGTCTTCGGCCATACCGTGCTGCAGATAGAGCACCGGATATTTATTTTTCAGGTCGTTCTGGTATGCGGGTGGAGTGTAGACAAAGCAACGGCGCCATTCCTTGCGAATATTAGAATAATACCAACTTTCGTTCACATCGCCGTGGGGTACATTCTTAGGACTGTAAAAATCGACTCCCTTTTCGGGAATTTCGATACCACCCACCCATTTGCCCATGCCGAAGAAAGGCTTTCCGCTAGGATCAGCCACGCTCACACCATCGATAATCATCTGGTAATAATGGAAACCGACTACTTCTGGATTGCTTACAAGCGTCCAATAGCCGTCGGTCTCTTTAGTCATTGGGCCACGGAAACTCACCTCCACACTTTTTGCATCGGGGGCATAGAACCGGAAATATACGCGTCTGTCCTCGCCTATGCGAGGATAATCCGCTCCCTTAATATTATGTTCATTGGGTTGAGTCCCTACGGGAAAAGCCGACTGATTCTGCTGTTGCGCAAAAGCACTCATGGTAAACAGTATTAGTCCGGCAAAAATAGTTTTTAATAAATCCCTCATTTTATATTGCATTTTTTAAGGTATCAAATATTACTTGAACAAAAGCGGAGCAAATTCACGCAACGAACGGCGCCATGTAAGCCATTCGTGAGCCGTTCCGGGCGATTCGTAATAAACAATGTTCTTAAGTCCTTTGGTCTTCAGAGCATCGGCAAAAGTCTTAACTCTTCCGGGATTTTCTTCTGAACCTATAGACAAAAACATCAGCTTCACTTTCTGGTTAAATCCCTGTACGTCGTTATATACACCGTTATATGCTGTTGCGATTTGGTCTACCGCACCGGCTCCTCCGCTGAACCCGCCGAGGTATGCAAACTTGTCAAGATTCGGCATAACAGCTTGGAAGGTATGTCCGCCACCCATTGAGAGGCCAGCCATTGCACGGCTTGCACGATCTGTTTTGGTACGGAACGAAGCGTCAATCATAGGCAGGATCTCTTTAACCAACAGTTCCGGGAAAATACTGGGTGCGCGGGGCGCACCACCTGCAGGAACAGCAGCGTTTGGCGCAGTTGCAGGAGGAGTAGCACCTGCAAGCATAGCGGCAACCTGAGGGCTGAGCTCTCCAGTAGGAGCTGCCTGTACGGATCCGTCACGTGCGTCAACGGCATAACCGCGATCCATGACAACAAGCATAGGAACAGCCTTGCCTTCGGCGATAAGGTTGTCCATAATATGGCTCATTCTACCCTGAAATACCCAACCTGTTTCATTTTCACCGCCACCGTGCTGTAGGTAGAGTACAGGGTAACGTTGGTTGATATTTTGGTCGTATCCGGCGGGAGTATACACATAGCACATTCTCCAGCTTTTTGTTATATCAGACCAGTAGTGTTTCATGCGTACTTCGCCATGTGGTACATTTTGCGGTTTGTCGTAAGGTAAACCTTCGGGTATCTCGATAGCACTTACCCATTTGCTCATACCATAATATGATTTGGTAGCGGGATCTGCTGCAGAAACCCCGTCAATAATAATCTGGTAGTAGTGGAAACCTACCGCTTCGGGAGTTGGGGATACATATGTCCAGTAGCCATCAGCCTCGCGAGTCATAGCGTCACGGAAACTGATCTGTACATTTTTTGCCTCAGGAGCATAGATCCTGAAGTAGGTATTTCCTTTAGCATCCACGCGAGGCCATTGAGCTCCGTCGAGATTGTGTTCATTGGGTTGCGTTCCCGGAGGAAGTGCGGCTTGCGATGGTTGTTGCGCAAAAGCGCTCATCGGCAGTGCCAGAATAACAACGAGCAAAATTCTTAATGCATTTTTCATGAAGTTCTGGGTTTTA
>JAVBMZ010000080.1:0-9643 GCA_031551935.1 Bacteroidales bacterium | reverse complement strand
CACACGCTTCGGGTCTATCTTTCACTTAAAAAGTCAACATTTCCTGATACAAATTTGTTATTTTTATTAGATTCGGGGAAGCCTTTATATGAACGTTGGGTACAACGTTTAACCAGTAAAAAGCTGGGAATGGTGACCACCATGAAGAAACGTAGTCCACATGTGTTACGTCATAGTTTTGCCACCAATACACTCAATAATGGTGCCGATTTGAACGCTATTAAAGAATTATTGGGACACGCCAATCTAGCGGCTACACAAGTATATACGCATAATAGTTTGAAACGGATTAAAAAAGTTTATCAACAAGCCCACCCTCGGGCATAAATATAACGTCTATGGATATAAAAGTAAATTCGGTACGTTTTGATGCTGACCAAAAGTTAATTGACCATGTCAATAAAAAAGTAAACAAGTTGGGTCAGTTTTTTGATGGAATCATTGGTGCAGAAGTCTTTTTGCGTTTAGAAAACGTGCAAGACGATGAGAATAAGATTGCAGAAATTAAGTTGCTGATTCCAGGCAATGATCTTTTCGTGAAAAAGCAATCAAATACATTTGAAGATGCTGTGAATAAAGGTGTCGAAACACTTAACAGACAAGTGACCAAGTACAAAGAAAAATTGAGAGGTCAGACGAAATAAAAGAAAACTAGAAAAATAAAAACAGAAAGGTAGATATCAAGTATCTACCTTTTTTGTTGATGATTATTTGGTATTGTACCTCAGTCGGATTTATCATAGTAAACTCAGCCCGTTACCTGTTTGGTAAAAGCTCGCTACCTTTTAAGAAAAAGATCGAAGCCTTTTAGGAAAAAGCCCGCCGCCTTTTTATTATATAGCAACGTATAGCCATTAGGAATGATATAACGTTGGTTGATAGTCTTTTAATGAATTAGTTATTCGTTTTTGGAAATAACATTGACCACTCCTTTCAACATAATTCTGAATACTGTGCCTTTGTCCGGTTCGGAGCGTAATACAAAAATGCGACCATTATGATAGTCTTCAATAATACGCTTGGTGAGTGATAATCCCAATCCCCAGCCCCTGGATTTGGTAGTATATCCTGGTTTAAAGATAGTTTTGTGCTTCCGTTTGGGAATACCTTTGCCGGTATCAGATACGTCGATGATGACTTGATTACGGTTAATTTTCATTTCGATACTAATTGTTCCGATACCAGACATTGCGTCTAAAGCGTTTTTACATAAATTTTCGATGACCCAACCAAAAAGAGGTTCGCTCAACGGCACCATGACAGGTTGTTCAGGAGGAGTATAGTATATATTGATTTTGTCAGATGAACGTTTGCGGATGTAGTTGACACTTTGCAGAATGGCTTGCCCGATATCAATTATGGGCGTGGCTGGTTTTGAACCAATTTTCGAAAAACGTTCCGTAATAGCATTCAAACGTATGACATCTTTTTCGAGTTCGTTAACCAATGATTGGTCTTCCACTTGCGTTTTAAGCATTTCAGTGATGGCTAGTAAGGATGAAATAGGAGTGCCCAATTGATGCGCTGTTTCTTTTGATAAGCCAAGCCACACTTGATTTTGCTCCGATTTGCGTGATGAGCTGAATGCAAAGTAGGCCACTGCTACAAATAACGCAATAATGCCCAATTGCACATATGGATAGTATGATAGTTGATATAAAATGGATGAATCGTCATAATAGATGTATTGTGTGTCGCTTTCAAGACTGATAACAATAGGTTCATACTTATTCTTCATATATTTTAGTTGTTCTGCAATATACTCCGGATTTTTCCGGATTTTGGCAGAATCTAAGTTCAGATGATCAATGATGTTATCATTTTTATCGGCTAGGATAACAGGAATAGTAGTATTGTTTTCAATAACATGGAGATAAAAATTAAGGTTACTATCTTCGGTCTCGGCATCAACCATCATGTGCATGGCTTCAGCCCATAATTCTATTTTTTTCCGTTCTTCTACCGATAACTTTTTAACCAAGTGGTTTGTGTACATCAATGAACATACACCAATAGTGATAGCACAAACCAGCAAAAAAAGCTTCCATTTTGAACGCAAATGGTAGGTGTTCATTTTTTCTTTATTTCAAATTCCAGGTTTTGGGATGTATGTCTTTATCTGGCCGAAGATATAGAATTTACATTTATTCAACGTTTATCTTATTTTTTTATTATTCCATACGATGTTTTTGCTCTATTTCGAACACTTTACCATCTTCAGCAGCTTCGGTATGTATAAATATGCTACGGGCTTCTTGTAAAAGCGGATGGATGTCTTTATAACGTGACGAAAAATGTCCGATGATCAGGCGGCTTGCATTGGCTGCTTTGGCTGTTTTAGCTGCATCTTCAGCGGTTGAATGGAATGTTTCTTTTGCGCGTAACTGGTTGTCGTTGCCATAAGTAGCTTCATGATACAGCAAATCCACATCATGAATGACATCAGGCAAATGTTTCATATACATCGTGTCCGAACAATAAGCGTATGAGCGAGATTTCAGTTGTGGATGGGTAAGTTTCTGATTGGGAATTATTTTTCCATCATCAGTTTGGTAATCGCATCCTGCTTTGATGGCAGGGATTTTCCGTAAAGGAATTTGGTATATGCTGATCATGTCCTTACGAATATTCAAAGGTTTGGCTTTTTCTTTGAATAAATAGCCCCAGGTAGGAATACGGTGCTTTAATGGGAAACTATCAACGGTTATATATTTGTCTTCATAAATAGTTGTTGGTACCTTGTCGGATAGCGTATGATAGTGTATTGGAAAACTTAAAGGTGTGAAATATTTCAATTGTCCGGATAACCATTCCTCCAATAATGGTGGCCCGAATATTTCTATGGGTTTGGTCCTGTCTAATAGACTTAATGATGATAGTAAGCCAGGCAAGCCGAATGCATGATCTCCATGCAGATGAGAGATAAAAATAGCCTGTATCTGGTTGAATTTTATTTTGAATTTCCGGAGTTGTATTTGTGTCCCTTCAGCACAATCAATCAAAAAAAGATGGTCATCAATTTGTAGGGTTTGAGCAGTCGGAAATCGTTGTGATGTGGGTAAAGCAGCACCACTTCCTAAAATGGTGACAGAAAATGTCATGATTGAATAATCGCTTTTTGGAACAAGTGTTTTATAACAATGGATTGTTATTTGAATAACAACAGAAAAATAAATCGGTAACAGGTTATTGATAACCCATTACCGATTTGTACTTCAAGAACATGTATCGATAATCGATACTATCAGGCCTTTTCAATCAAATTCACAGCTTCTTCCACCGTAAATGTAATATTCAACACAGTGTCGAGCTGGGAAATGGTGATTAAGCGCTCTACCGCATCATTCAAGCCGGTTAAGACGAACTTACCTCCCGCAGTTTTACACAATCGGTTGGCAACAAGTATGGAGCTCAATCCAGATGAGTCGCAATAGCGGCATTTACTCAAATCGAGAATGATGTTTTTTTCACCATTGCCCGATATCAACACTAATTCCGATTTAAGGCTTGGAGCAACATGAGTATCCAACTTTTCATGCAGTACCCTAATTAAGGTATAATTGGGTTGTTGTTCAACTTTAAAGTCCATAACTGAAATGATTTAATGTGTAATATTACAATTATTCTTTTTCTGATGCTGGTTCTTCGTCTGATTTTTTCTCCTTTTTGGCTTTCTTTTCCTTTTTGACTTCAGCCTTTTCAGGAGCTTCGCCTTCAGCTTTTGGGCTTTCAGCCTCGGCATCAACTACATCGGATGCAGCTTTTGCTTTTTTCTTGTTGGCTTTCTTCTCTGTTGCTTCCATTTCTTCTTTCAAAGCAGCCAATTCGGTGATATCACCCAAAGTGGTTTTTTCAAGGGAAGCTTTTAATTTTTTAGCAGCCAACTTGGTATCGTCATTTGCCGAACGCTTGTTCGCAGGAGCTGATGATGTCTCTTCTTGTTTCCTCAAATCTTCATAGATCCGGCTGTGCGACAAAATAATCCGTTTAGATGTTTTGTTGAATTCAATAACCTTGAAATCCAATTTTTCATCCAATTTGGCAGGAGTACCGTCTTCTTTGATCATGTGTTTGGGTGTCACAAAACCTTCTACACCGTAAGGCAATGCAATGATAGCACCTTTGTCAAAGATTTCTACAACGGTTCCTTCATGGATAGAGTCTACCGTGAAAATGCTTTCAAATACATCCCATGGGTTTTCTTCTAATTGTTTGTGTCCCAAACTCAAGCGGCGATTCTCCTTGTCTATTTCGAGAACTACTACATCAATATCTTCACCAATCTGGGTAAATTCTGATGGATGTTTTACTTTTTTGGTCCACGAAAGGTCTGAGATATGGATTAACCCGTCAACACCTTCTTCTATTTCAACAAATACACCAAAATTAGTGAAATTACGTACTTTGGCAACATGTTTTGAGCCAACGCTGTATTTTTCATCTATTTTATCCCATGGGTCTTGTTTTAATTGCTTCATACCCAATGACATTTTGCGATCTTCACGGTCTAATGTCAGGATTTGTGCTTTGATGATGTCTCCCACCTTGAGGAATTCTTGTGCACTGCGTAGATGTTGTGACCAAGACATTTCCGAAACGTGGATCAATCCTTCTACACCTGGGAAGATTTCAACAAATGCACCGTAGTCAGCAATCACGACGACTTTACCGGTTACCGTATCGCCTACTTTCAAGTTAGGATCTAAAGCATCCCACGGATGTGGAGTCAATTGTTTTAAACCTAAAGCGATTCTTTTCTTTGCATCGTCAAAATCAAGAATAACGACGTTGAGCTTTTGGTCTAATTGAACTACTTCTTCGGGATGAGTAACACGTCCCCATGACAAGTCGGTGATATGAATCAAACCATCTACACCGCCCAAGTCGATAAATACGCCGTATGAAGTGATATTTTTGACAGTACCTTCGAGTACCTGGCCTTTTTCGAGTTTCGAAATAATTTCTGCTTTTTGTTGTTCCAATTCAGCTTCGATGAGCGCCTTGTGCGATACAACTACATTTTTGAATTCATGGTTGATTTTAACAATCTTAAATTCTGTTGTTTTACCTACAAACACATCATAATCGCGAATTGGCTTCACATCAATTTGTGATCCGGGAAGGAATGCTTCTATGCCAAAGACATCTACGATCATTCCGCCTTTCGTCCGGCATTTGATATATCCAGTGATTACTTCGTCGTTTTCTAGCGCTTGGTTAACTCTGTCCCATGAACGCATAGAACGTGCGGTACGGTGCGAGAGTATCAGTTGACCTTTTTTATCTTCGGAACTTTCAACATACACTTCTACAGTGTCGCCTACTTTCAGATTGGGATTGTAACGGAATTCATTCATGCTAACAATGCCTTCCGATTTGAAGCCGATGTTTACCACGACTTCACGTTTGTTCATAGCAATTACTTTGCCATCGATGATTTCATTTTCAGCTATTGACGATAATGTTTTATCGTACATAGCTTCCATTTTTGCACGTTCGTCAGCAGCGTATGCGTTAGGTACATTTGAATACGTATCCCAATTGAAGTTTTCTAGTGATACGTCTTCTTTTTTAATCTTTTTAATTTCTTTAACTACTTCTTCTGCACCTTCATCTTCAAAAGAATCTTCTTCCTCTTCTGCTTCAATAAGGTCTTCTGTTTCGTCATCTTCGGTTATTAATGTGCCGTCAGCCGGCATTTCTTGGATTTCCATGTCGAGCTCTTTTTCTTTTGATTGTGTTGTCATTAAAAAATGATGTTTAAAAATTTAATGAAATGAGACATTATGTTGTTAACTCGAATTTGCAAAGTTAATAATAATAATGTTATTAGTCACAAAAAAGATATGTTTTTGAAAAATTTTCCTACAAGTTTTTTGTAGGGTAGTTGGCATAAAAGAAAAAATAGCTACTTTTGCAACCTCAAAAGCCCAGATGGCGGAATTGGTAGACGCGCTAGTTTCAGGGACTAGTGTCCGCAAGGATGTGCAGGTTCGATTCCTGTTCTGGGTACAAAGAATCCTGATTCAAAATTCCAGTTATTTGAATCGTTGAGTTTTTGAGTTAGGAATTTTAAATACAATCGTTTGCCCAGGTGGTGGAATTGGTAGACACGCTACTTTGAGGGGGTAGTGGGCGTTAGCCCGTGTGAGTTCGAGTCTCGTCCTGGGCACTTCTAAAATCGCAATCATTTGTTGTTCAGTGGTTGCGATTTTTTGTTTTGTTATTTTAAACCATATTTGCACCAGATTATGTTTTAAAAGATAACTAATTGTTTGAAAAAGAACAAAATATGAGACTAATTTTAATGTTTGATTTTAACATGTACAGAATTTAGTGAACTGATGATAGGATGACCATCTTTTAAAGTTGGATTAATTTGGTTATAGTATGTAATCTAAATAATGCACAAAGGCGATCAAAACATTGATCGCCTTTGTGTGTGATATAGAGTAGGGAGAGTTCCCGATATGCTATAGATCAGTAATAGGTTTGAACTTCGGAACCAATAATTTCATGACTGCCCACGCAATGAGATAAGCTAAAGCGCAATACCCGAACATAATGGCATAAGAAGTGGCCATATGACTTTGTACAATAGGCTTTTGGAAGGCAATTAATTGGTTGAATTGTTCCACCAGGGCAGGATCGGTCAAGTGGCTGGTAGCTTCGGTAAACACCGACTTATTCATAGAGCCGAATTCTTTCAATTGTTCTACTGTAAAACTGGACGATGATTGAAGCTGTAAGATAGCTTCTTTAGGTAAATCAACCAGTTCTTTCATATTCAAGTTGATAGGATCTCCATGTTTGTTGAGCACATTGGTTAATTTTACTTTTTCTGCAAAGGCAGCTAAAGTAGGATTGGTAGATACTTGATTCCAGAAATCTGCAATACCGGTAGATCTGTATGCATCGAACAACCATCCACCAGCCTTATTCACTATTATACCACTAATGCCACCAGCCATACCGCCAATACCAGTTACAGAAGCAACGGCTTTTTTAGGGAACATATCTGATACGGTGGTGAAAATATTGGCAGACCATGCTTGATGCGCAGAAGCGCCTACACCAATGAGCAGGACAGGTAACCAATAAGTATATCCTCCTAAGGGTTGTGCCAACAATACAATCAATGGGATTAAAGCAATGATTAACATGGCACGCATACGGCCAGCATACGGTTCATATCCGCGTTTGATAAAAAACATCGGAAACCATCCGCCGCAAATACTACCTACACAAGTCATCGTATAGAGAACAGCAATCGGGAAAGCAATGCTTGTTCCGGTCATTCCATATACGGCTTTCAGGTATGCAGGCAGCCAGAACAGGAAAAACCACCAAACGCCGTCGGTCATAAATTTACCAAAAGCAAATGACCACGTTTGTTTATAAGTAAGCAATTTGAACCAGGATACTTTTTCTTTGACTTCTTTGGTCGTAGCGGCTGTTTGTTGTGCCACTACTTCTTGTCCATCCTCGTTGTCACTATGGATATAGTCGTATTCAGCTTTTCCCAATCTTTTCTGTTTGGCCGGTTTTTCGTATAACCAAAACCAGAAAATTAACCAGAGAAAACCAATGCCCCCAATCACCAAGAAGGCTGATTGCCATCCGAATGTATTTGCCATCCAAGGCACACACAAAGGAGCCACAATGGCACCAATGTTTGAACCAGAATTAAATATACCGGTAGCTAATGACCGTTCTTTTTTGGGAAAATATTCGGCAGTTGTCTTAATGGCAGCAGGGAAGTTGCCAGATTCACCGAACCCTAAGACACCACGGGCAATCATAAAACCTCCCGTGCCTTTAGCCAATGCATGTACCATAGCGCCAACTGACCATATAATCAATGACCATGCATACCCCCATTTAGTACCCAGCCAGTCAATGAATCGTCCGGCAAACAGCATGGATATAGCGTATGCAAATTGAAATACGGAAGTAATGTTGGCATAATCTGAGTCGGTCCAGTCAAATTCAACTTCCAAAACATCTTTCAACAAGGATAGTACTTGTCTATCCATATAGTTGATGGTTGTAGCAAAGAAAATTAGGGCACAAATGGTCCAACGGTATTTCCCTATTTTCTCATTTACTTCATTAAATTTATTCATTATATATAGTTTAGAGGGTTTGATTTATTTTCTGACTTTTTTCAAGATGGTAAATGCTTCTTGTATTTTTTGAGTGATGGCGTCCCAGTTGCTAGCAGCAATCACTTCCTTAGAAAAAAGAGTTGATCCCAAGCCCACACAGGCGACACCAGCATCGAACCATGCTTTAAGATTTTCTTCGGTTGGTTCCACTCCGCCTGTCGGCATGATACTCGACCAGGGGCAAGGCCCTTTCACCGCTGCTACGAACGTTGGCCCACCTACCGATGATTCGGGGAATATTTTTACGATTTCAGCGCCTAATTCTTCGGAATACGAGATGTCGTTAAGTGAGCCACATCCAGGAATCCAGGCAATCTTACGTCGATTGCAAATAATTGCCATGTCCTCTTTCAATACGGGCGAAACTATAAAATTGGCGCCTAATTGAATGTATAATGCTGCAGTACCGGCGTCTACCACCGATCCAATGCCAAGTATCATATCAGGATATTCTTTGGCCGACCATTTGTTCAATTCGGCAAATACTTCATGTGCAAAGTCTCCGCGGTTGGTAAACTCAAATACACGGATACCTCCATGATAGCATGCTTTTAAAACTTGTTTGGCCGTTTCTGTTTGCGAGTCGTAAAATACAGGAATAATACCTGTCTCTTTCATTTTCAGGGCAACATCAATCCTCGAAAATCTGGCCATATGATTGTTTTATGCTGTTGATATACTTGTAAATAAGCCTAACCGTAGCAAATACGGTGCGCTAAAATTCTAATTTCACAAAAATATACGATATATTTTAACGAACAAAAAATAAGAATTGAATAATTGAGAAATAATTCAATCCTGTCGGCATAAAATAATTTGTTTAGATCATTTTTGCATATTTTTGACCAAAACAGTCAAAAAAGTTTAAAATATTGATGAATAAGGATATTCAGGCCGTGCTTAACGTTATAGATAAATTTAGTAACTGAGCAAATTCTTTGATTTACTATGTTTCGCATTAACTCAAATAACTTTATTTATTGGGGATGGAAGTAAGAAACAGAAGATTAGGAATCCCTGAAAAATTTGGTAAGGATGTATATACGAATGTTGTTCAGTGAAATAAGCATTTTCGCGTATATTTATTGAAACAATAGTGTCAGCACAGTACAGGAAAATAACTCAATTATTCAGTTATTCAATCATTTGGATATCTGATTAATGTCGCTGATATTGTTCAAAAGCGCATATACAGCCAATCCCGATAAGGAACGGATACCTGTCTTTTCGATGATATTTTTGCGGTGTGCGATAACCGTGTAAGTGCTAATCGTCAATTTATCAGCTACTTCCTTATTGGAGTAACCCTTTACTAACAATCTCAGTACATCTTTTTCCCGGGCTGTCAGGCTTAATACCGTGCTGGAATCATGATGATGCTTTTGCAGGAGCCGTAATTTATTAATGATGGTTTCGTCCGGATCGGTGATATAAATGGTTTCGTCAAACAAACCGAGTATTTCGCGGTCGCAGTA
>JAVBMZ010000032.1:0-23529 GCA_031551935.1 Bacteroidales bacterium | reverse complement strand
GTAATCTATTAATTTACGAGGCTCAAGCAAGTAAGGCTAAGTATGAATATTTTTTTAAGGTCAAATTATTAAAATTTTATTATACTCATACTTTTTTATAGATTTTATTATGATTACGAGACATAAAAAATATTTGAAATAAAGTTAATTTGCATCAAAGTCTTTATGCTGCTAATTTAAGGATAACCAAAATAAAAATGTGATGAAAAATCTTCGTTGCCTTTGTTTTATCGGTTTTTTACTTATCAATGCTTGTTCTCATCCTTCGCGTTTAGAGCAAGCACTACGGCTTGCGGGAGACAACCGCATGGAATTGGAAAAAGTGCTGGCACATTACAGCCAGCATCCGGGCGATAGCCTGAAACTACGTGCGGCGGAGTTCCTGATTGCCAACATGCCAGGACACTATGCATTTGATAGTGAGTTGTTACAACATTTCCGTAACGAACTGATGCCCGTCATGCTCGAACATGATATTATTGAAGACGATGCCATGAAAATATTAGAAGAAAAATATGGTAAATTCCAATATGGCAAACCGGATGTGGTATATGACATACATATCATCACAGCGGCATACTTAATCGACAATATCGAACAATCTTTTAACATATGGGAGCATACCGGATGGAAACACCAGATGACTTTCGAGGATTTTTGCGAAGAAATATTACCGTACCGCGTATCTACCGAACCGGTGGAAGATTGGAAAGAGGCTTATTATAATGTTTTCCAGCCGGTACTTGATTCGTTGCTGGTGAACAAACGGGATCCGGTAGAAGCGTGTCAAATCTTATATGATTATATCATACAGGAAAGATGGCAATTGTATCAAAAGAGTCCTCTCCCCAGCATGAGCCCTCTTACAATGCTTTCCAATAAAATAGGCACCTGTAAGGACCGTGCTGATTTTATGGGTTATGTGATGAAATCGGTTGGTATTCCCGGAGGGTGTGATTTTTTGTTACAAAACCCTGAAAATAATACGCCATCACACTATTGGAGTATGGTCAAAGACACTTTAGGCAACACGGTAGAATACACTATTTATGATTTGCGTCCTTTGGATACAGACCCTTACGCTACCCGGAAAGGCCGTATTTACCGTAACTGTTTTGGCCGGCAAGCAATCAGCCTGCCAAATTTTTTAAAAGAAAAGGACATCCCGGCTTCATTGAACAATGCTTTCATGAAAGATGTGACCACTGAATACCTTTCAGGGTATGATATGACACTATATTTGGAAAAGCCCGATAACACCGGTAAACAGAGTTATGTGTATTTATCGTTATTCAACAATACCGGTTGGGTACCCGTGACATGGGCGGCGGTTGAAGGGGATAAAGCTGCTTTTACGCATGTAGCGCCCGATATTGTGTATTTTCCCGTTTATTATTCAAATGGGAAATTTTATCATGCTTCGATGCCGGTGCTAATGCAAAATGATGGTAGTTTCATATACTTGGATGTTGAGGAAGGTAAAAAACAAGATATATCCATGACGCGGAAATACCCGAAACCCAGAAGCGTTTGGTACCGGGAACGGTCGATTGGCGGCAAATTCCAGGGGGCTAATGATCCGGATTTCAAACATCCTGTCACATTTTTTACCATCGCCGAAGACCAAGTGGACATGGACTGGCACCACGTAGAGATGGAAACATCCGAACAATTCAGATATGTACGATACCTTTCCGCACCTGAGGCTCACAGCAATATAGCCGAAATAGAATTTATTTCATCCGCAGGCGAGGTTTTAAACGGGGAAATCATTGGCACTGATGGCATATTCCGCAATCATGCCGGTAGGGAAAAAGAGACCGTATTCGATAAAGATCCCTTAACCTTTTACGATGCAAAAGAGGCGTCTGGTGATTGGGTGGGATTGGCTCTTACCGATCCTGCATCCATCAAAGAAATCCGTTATATTTTCCGTAATGACGACAATGGCATCGCTCCGGGAAATGAGTATGAATTATTCTATTGGGATAACCACCGGTGGAATTCGCTGGGAAAAAAGATAGCCCAGGGATACGTGTTGACTTACGAAGACTGCCCTGTAGGCCCGCTGTATATACTGCGCAACCTTACGCGGGGAAAAGAGGAACGCATCTTTATCTACGAAAATGGAAAACAAGTATGGCATTAGTGAGGCGATGATATATCCCATCGTAAAAATAGCTATTGTTGACAACGTTATTGCTATTTTCCACTATAGAATAGCGATAAACCACTATATCATATAAATTTTGTTATAATTCACCATACTATACGGTATGGTCATCACAATTCATAAACCATCAATGGTCACTCCTTAAAAGTGACCCAATTTTTTGCTTTTACAACTAAAAATGGTAATTTTGTATGATAACCAATCATATGATTGGTTTGGAATAGGACACATTGGATGTTTTTGGATCATATGTCAAAATCAGTTAATGTGAAAATTCCTATCGGAAGTTTTATTCATAAATTAAAGTCGATGAAGTATTCGGCATAAATTAGTTTGTGCTGATTTACTGAACCTTATAATAATCGAAAATTACTTATGACAAACAATCATAAAATTCTTGAAGTTACTCCAGATGTGAAATGGGTAGGGGTCCTTGACCCAGGGTTGCAGGTATTCGATATTGTTATGGAAACCAAGTATGGTTCCACCTATAATGCATATTATATTGATGCCAGCAAAAAGACCCTCGTGGAAACAGTGAAGGAAACACATACTGCCGAATACTTAGATAAGGTTAAGGCTGTGTGTCATCCTGAAGAGATCGAATATGTGGTGATGAACCATACTGAGCCTGATCATTCGGGAAGCTTATCAGCATTGCTTGATATAGCCCCTAATGCAACGGTTGTGGCTACGGGCCAAGCGCTTGCTTACCTGAATGAGATCATGAACCGTCCGTTTAAATCTATCAAAGTGAAAGATGGTGACACGCTTGATCTCGGAAACAAGACCATTCGTTTTATTGGTGCGCCTAATCTCCATTGGCCGGACACTATGTATAGTTATTTGGAGGAGGATAAAGTATTGTTCACCTGTGATTCATTCGGAGCGCATTATAGTTTTGCCCCCATGTTCGATGATTTGGTGACCAACAAACAAGAATACGAGGATGCTTTTGTTTATTATTTTGATTGTATTTTAAGGCCTTATAGTAAATTTATGGTAAAGGCTATTGAAAAAATCAGTTCTTTGGACATTTCCACTATTTGTACCGGACACGGACCGATTCTTCGTAGTACATGGAAAGAAATAGTTGCTAAAAGCGATAAACTTTCCAAAGATTATCTGAAAGCGACTGAAAGTAAAGACCATAAAGTGCTGATTACTTATGTATCAGCCTATGGGTATACGCGTCAGATGGCCGAATGGATCAAAAAAGGGATAGAACAGGCAGGGGATTTTGACGTAACCTGTATGGATATTGAGTTTGCCTTGTTAGGCGATCTCGAAGCAGCCATTACCGTATCGGATGCGTTACTGGTTGGTTCTCCTACGATTAACCAGAACACTTTGTTGCCTGTATATAAGTTGTTTGCTTGTATCAATCCGATACGTGATCGTGGTAAATCGGCAGCGGCGTTTGGCTCGTACGGATGGAGTGGAGAAGCGTCGGATTTGATTGAAAATAATTTGAACGGACTGAAATTAAAGGTAGTGCAGAAAGCCTATAAAGGCAAATTCCGTCCTGGTGCAGAAAAAGCGCAACAACTGATGGAGTTTGGAAAAAATTTTGCAGAACAGTTGAAATCTATTCAGGTAACTGCTTAGAGCAACAAAAATCTTAAGCCTTTTTCTTTTTCTTGCGTTTGATTTCGTCGCGTATTTCGGAGGCTTGCTCATAGTTTTCGCTTTGAATTGCCTCGTTTAACATGTTTTCCAGTTCGGCGACATCTAAAAATTGTAAATCGTTATTTTTTTGGGCAACATCTTTTGCTGATGGTTGCGGCTGGGATGACTGTGGCTCGTTGGCAAAAACAATGCCTGCGCGGTTGATGATATCTTCTGTCGTATATATAGGGCATTGAAACCTCAAAGCCAAGGCAATAGCATCTGATGTCCTGGCATCCAATTCTACTTGTTTGATGCCGTTGTTACATACTAATTTTGAATAAAAAATACCCTCTTCTAACCGGAATATAAATACGCTTTCCAGCATAATATTATATTCGGTTGCAAAAGTGAAAAACAAATCGTGCGTCAAAGGGCGAGGCGGTTTTAGCCCTTCCAATTGGATAGCAATAGCTTGAGCTTCAAATCCGCCAATAATGATAGGAATACGGCGGTTGCCATTTTCTTCACCCAATACTAATGCATATGCTCCCGTTTGTGTTTGACTATATGAAATGCCCAACACATTGAGTAACACCTTATTCATTCGTGGATAAATTTATCAAAATACATCGTCAAAAATACAAACCTACGCGATTTTTTTGAAATTTCATAAAATACTTTTAGGCTTTTACTGTCTATATCATGAGGATGATATGTATGAACTACGTCACCCTCATGTTTTGTTTGCTTTACCAAATGGCGGCTTGTTTTTCGACAGGCAAATACATCTTATCTCCAGGCTGGATGTTGAATGCTTTAATAAACGCTTCAATATGGGGTAATGCACCATCTACACGCCACTTGCCCAACGAATGCGGATCTTCTTTAGTACGGCGTAATATTTCCTGTTCGCGGATATTACCTGCCCATACCGTAGCATAAGCAATAAAAAAACGTTGTTCTGGCGTAAAACCATCCATTGTTCCATCTATTTCACCTTTTGTTTTTGCCATTTCCATGGCTTGATAAGAAATTTGAAGGCCACCATTATCTGCAATATTTTCGCCTAAGGTATATTTTCCATCCGCTTTGACATTGGGAGCCACTTCAATATTGTCAAAATAATCTACCAATACCTGGGCTCGGGCCTTGAAATTTTCAGCATCAGTCGGTTGCCACCAGTCTTTCAAATTGCCATCTTTATCGTATTGCCTTCCTTGGTCGTCAAAACCGTGTGTCATTTCGTGACCGATAACTACGCCAATGGCGCCGTAATTCACTGCATCGTCAGCATTGGCAAAGAAAAAAGGAGGTTGTAGAATAGCTGCTGGGAAACAAATTTCGTTCGTAGTAGGATCGTAATAGGCATTTACGGTTTGCGGCGTCATCCCCCATTCGTCTATATCTTTTGGTTTGTCGATCTTACTGAGCATATAGTTCATGTCAAATTCATTTGAACGAAGCGCATTGGCGAAATAGCTATCGTTCTTAATTTCCAAGGCGGAATAATCGCGCCATTTGTCGGGATAACCAATTTTTACATGAAAGGTAGCTAATTTTTCCAATGCTTTTTCTTTAGTCGCCATATCCATCCATGCGGCGTCCTGGATGCGTTGATGCAAAGATGCTTGCAGGTTCTTTACTAAGTTTATCATCTTTTCCTTAGATGCCGGCGGAAAATATTTAGCAACATACATTTGGCCGACTGCTTCACCCAGTGTTCCATTGATGTTGTTGATGGTACGTTTCCACCGAGGCTGTAATTCTTCACGTCCCGATAATACCCGTCCGTAAAAATTGAAGCTCTCATTTATAACATCATCGCTCAGATAAGAAGCTGATTGGCGAATAACAGTCCAAGCTAAATAGGCCTTAACATCTTCCGGTTTTGCAGAAGACAGCACACGGCTCATTGTCTTGATATACTCGGGCTGTGCTACATTTAATGATTTTAGTTCGGTTAATCCCATGTCATTAAAGCAGGCTTTGAAATCAAACGCCGGTGCAAGCCTTGTCAATTCAGTTACATCCATTTTATGGAATGTTTTATATGGATCACGTAAATCATGCCGGTTCATAAAGCCGTTGGCTAAGTCTGTTTCAAGAGCCAATACCGTTTTGGCCAACTTCTCTGGTGCTACATTAACCATTTGGTCGTATCCAGCTAAGCGGAACATGTTGGTGAGCAATGTCATATATTTTCCACGTATCTCCTTGGTATGGTCATCTTCGTCAAGATAGTAATCGCGTTCGCCCATGCCTAATCCTCTTTGGTACAGCCATGCAATGGTCATTTTGCTATTGTCAAAATCAGCTTCAGCAAACATGCCAAAAAATGGAGTAAAACCTTGTTTTTGCAATGTGGTAATTTCGCTTGCAATTTGTGATTTATTGGTCAATGCAGCTATTTTTTCCAACAATGGTTGCAACGGTTTGACTCCTTGTTGATTTAAAGCAACACTATCCATTCCAACATTGTAAAGAATGGAAATTTTATCCGCTATCGAACCTGCAGGATGTTGGGTATTGGCCAAATCTTGTACCAGGCTGTTTACTTGTTTCACGCTCTCTTCTGCCAACTGGTCGAAACTTCCGTAACGGGCATATTCCGGTTTTATCGGGTTTTTTGTCATCCATCCGCCACAGGCATATTGATAGAAATCGTCGGACGGTTTTACCGTCATATCCATATTACTAAGATCAATTCCCGATTCTTTGGGACTTTTGTTATTACAAGCGTTTAAAATTGTCATAAGGCAACTTACCAATAAAATTAACTTTTTCATTTTTTTATTTTTTAAAACCGGATAACTATATCGTGAAATCGTGATTTAGCACAAACCTTCATCCTGTAGGGTGGAAAAATAATGATTTTTGAATATGCAAAAATAGTAAAACGATAATTGATTTGATCTGATAAATGTCATTACGGTACTTTGTTTAAAATTAATTTGTACGTTTATGTTTTCTTTTTTTGACATAAAAATGACCCGAAAACAGCTTTTTGATCATGTTATTTCCTGGTTTCAGGAGAATATGCCTGTGGCAGAGACCGAATTACAATATCATGATCCGTTCGAATTATTAGTGGCAGTGATTTTATCGGCTCAATGCACGGATAAACGGGTTAATATGATTACTCCGGCATTGTTCAGGCGATACCCTACACCGGAGATACTTGCCGAGGCTACACAGGAGGATGTGTTCGAATTAATTCGGAGTTGTTCTTATCCTAATAATAAAGCCAAGCATTTAATAGGAATGGCACAAGCATTAACTGAAAAATATAACGGAAAAGTACCGGAAACAGTTGATGAATTGATGCAATTGCCTGGGGTAGGGAGAAAAACGGCTAACGTGATAGCTTCGGTGGTTTTTCGGAAGCCGGCTTTGGCTGTTGACACACATGTATTCCGTGTGTCGGAACGTATCGGTCTTACCCAACATGCCAGGAATCCACTGGAAACGGAAAAACAACTGACTAAATATATCCCGCAAGATTTATGGTCTATAGCACATCACTGGCTAATTTTGCATGGGCGTTATATCTGTATTGCCCGGTCTCCAAAATGTAACGAATGCGGTCTTACTAAATGGTGCACCTATTATAAAAAACATATCGACAACAAATAAACATGTTGATGTGAAATAGCCAATTTGTGCAACATCTCATGTGCGTTGTTCTTACCGATCGTTGCGAACTTATTCTTTAGCTTTTAGCGACATTTGGAGAACCCCAACGAGAGAAGTGGAGATTGCCTTTGTGAAAACCAAAAGTTGTATCTTGTTTTGTTTTCACAAAAAAAATCGCCTACTTTGCATCGTTTTTACATATAATTTACGTGGAAGTCTTAAGTCAGCTAAATTATTTCACTCGCATTATCCTCATTATATTTTTGTCGGCTGTTGTCGTACAACTGTTGTATTATATCGTTATATACATGCGGGTTGTGTATCGTCAGAAGAAAAAAAATGTACTTCCATTGAACGAAACACCTCCAATTTCTGTTATCATATGCGCACGTAATGAACAAGATAATCTTGCTGCGAATTTGACATCGATTTTGTCGCAAGAATATCCGTTTTTTGAAGTTGTTGTGGTGAATGATTGTTCGGAAGACGATACGGAGCAGATTCTGGCTGGATTGAAACAACAGTACCCGAATTTGCGTAGTACGATCATTAAAAAAACGGGCACGTTCATTAACGGCAAAAAATTTGCGGCAACTGTAGGAATCAAAGCGGCACAGCATGAGTGGTTGTTATTTACTGATGCTGACTGTAAGCCTGAAAGCCCACATTGGTTGATGTCCATGAGCCGGCATTTTGTCGACAAAAAAAGTATTGTATTGGGTTATGGCGGTTATATGCGTCAAAAAAGTTATTTGAACAAATGGATACGTTATGACACTTGCTTCATTGCACTTCAATATTTTGGTTTTGCAATGGCGGGAATGCCATATATGGGTGTAGGTCGTAATTTGGCATATCGCAAATCGTTATTCTATCAGCATAACGGTTTTGCTGCCCACGCTCATATTTTGTCAGGCGATGATGATTTGTTTGTCGATCAAGCAGCTACAAGTAAGAATGTGGCTGTTGAGTATTCTCCAGAAGCACATACGCGCTCGGTGCCTAAAAATACTTTTAAGGAATGGATCTGGCAGAAAAGCAGACATATCACTACCAGCAAGTATTATAAATGGAATCATTCTTTTTGGCTTGGTCTTGAACCAGTTTCGCGGGTATTGTTTTGGTTGTCTTTTTGCTTGTTGATGGTTCAAGGTACTTTATGGCAGTATGTATCTGTTATATTCTTGTTTCGCACGCTGATTTTCTTACTGATTTTCGGTATGGCGGCAATTAAAAAATTTAATGAACATGGAATTTTGTGGCATGCAGTTTTTTTCGATTTGGCGATGCCATTTATATATTCTTATGTGTTTATATTAAATCGAATCTCTTCAAAGCATAACAAATGGAAGTAGTAAAAGCAGAAGCATTATCCTCTAAAGCTCAATTAGACGCTGAGCTAGTGCAGCAGGCTGTCGACGGTGATCAGAAAGCCTACGCCGAATTGTTGGATCGCTACCGTGATGCCATATATTTTATGTTGTTAAAAATGGTCAATAATACATCAGATGCAGAAGATTTGACTATTGAAGCTTTTGGCAAAGCATTTAAAAATATCAAACAATATACTACCAATTTTGCCTTCAGTACATGGTTGTTTAAAATTGCGTCCAATAACGCGATTGATTTTATGCGGAAGAAGAAATTGAATAATGTATCTATTGATGACACGTTGCGCGATACTGAATCTGTCCCGATCAACATACGCTCTGAACAGCCAACTCCTGAAGAAAGCCTAATATCCGAACAGAAAATATTGTTGTTACGTTCTGTGGTAGCCAAGCTTAAGCCACGTTACCGAAAATTAGTTGAGTTACGTTATTTCTATGAATATTCGTACGAGGAAATCAGCGAGGAAATGGATTTGCCAATAGGAACAGTGAAGGCACAATTATTCCGTGCTCGGGAATTGTTGCAAAATGTATTAAAAAATAGCAAGGTACAGCCTTAATCAACTTGTAATGAGTTGCTTGAAAATATTCAATTATTAATTATATCAGGTGTCACTTTGTAACACATTTTTGTTCACCATTCATCATTTGTTATCGTCACCATTATTACCAAATATTTTCCGCAACTTAATTCCTTGCAGGTAGATCAGTTTGCCATGCTGGATGGTCTGTATCGTGAATGGAACGACCGTATTAATGTTATTTCCCGCAAGGATATAGATTCGTTGTATGAACACCATGTATTACATTCGTTAGCTATTGCTAAAGCTGTCAGTTTTGTCCCGCAAGCTGAAGTGCTTGATGTGGGTACAGGTGGCGGATTTCCGGGAATCCCTTTGGCCATCCTTTATCCGGAAACACATTTCCACCTTGTCGATTCTATTGGGAAAAAACTTAAAGTCGTGGATGCTGTTGCAACTGCTTTGCAGTTAAAAAATGTCACTTCACAACATGTTCGTGCTGAACAATTGGATATGAAGTTTGATTTTGTAGTAAGCCGTGCTGTTACATCTCTTCCTTCCTTTCTTCCTTGGATACAGGATAAATTTCTCAAACGTCAACTTCATCGTATTTCTAATGGAGCTTTTTTTCTTAAAGGCGGTGATTTGGACGAAGAACTTAAGCCATATAAAAACAGGGCTACCGTCATTTCTATTAGCGAATATTTTGAAGAACCTTTTTTTGAAGAAAAGAAAGTAGTTTATTTGCCTATGTGATTAGCGGTTATAAGACCACTTTATTCGTTTATTCCTCATTTTCATATTTCTGATTGCGGCGGCGCGGCGTAAAACCAGCTTTGCGTATAGCATCCTGCATTTCCTGCGCATTCAATGAGTGAGTGGCTCCTGCTGCAGACACCACATGCTCTTCTATCATAATTGAGCCTAAATCATCAGCTCCGGCATATAAAGCGAGCATACCAGCAGAGATCCCGACTGTCAGCCAAGAGGCTTGAATATGTGCAATGTTGGGTAACATCACACGGCTAATAGCAATGATACGCAAATAGTCTTGTGTACTTATATGGCTGTGGATATTCATTTTATGCTCGAGGACTGTCCCTTTGCTCTGAAAAGGCCATGGTATGAAAGCCAGAAAGCCGTGTACCCCTTCTGGTTTCTGCGATTGCAGATCGCGAAGGTGGACAAGATGTTCTATTCGTTCTTCTTCTGTTTCTACATGCCCGAACATCATAGTTGCGGAGGTGGGTAGGTTCATTTGGTGCGCTTCGCACATCACATCCAACCATTGTTGTGTGGTACATTTGGCTGGCGATACAATATGTCGCACGCGATCAGACAATATTTCTGCCCCTGCGCCTGGTAGACTGTCCAATCCTGCATCAATCAACGCTTCTAATGTTTGCCGGTAGCTCATTTTTTCTTTTGTAGAGATGTAGTGCACTTCAGGAGGCCCCAACGCATGTAATTTCAACCCCGGATAAAGATGTTTCAAGCGGCGGAACAAATCTGTATAGAAACTCAAACCCAGATCAGGATGCATACCGCCTTGCAACAATAATTGGTTCCCACCTTGAGCGAATAACGCTTCGATTTTTGTGGCATACTCCTCGTCGGTGGTAATATATGCTTCCTTGCTTGTCCGGGTACGGCAGAAATTACAGAAACGACAGTGTGAGATACATACATTGGTATAGTTGACATTCCGGTCTATCTGCCAACTCACTATGTCACCTGGCACATGAATGCGTCGTAGTTCGAATCCCAATTGCATTAGTTCTGACAACGGCGCGTGACGGTATAGGTACAACCCTTCGTCAACAGAAAGAAACTGTAAATCCAGCGCTTGATGATATAAATCCGGTAAATTCATATGACCATTTTAGTGCCAATAAAAGCATAGACACTACGAACCTTTTAGATTTGCCAATTGTTGACTGATAGCCTGTATACGGCTTTCGGCGTCAGCTTGTTTTTTCCGTTCCATGTCGACCACTTGTGTGGGTGCGCTGCTAACGAAGCGTTCATTGGAAAGTTTTTTCAATACTGAAGCCAAGAAGCCTTCCTGGTGTTTTAATTCGGCTTCTAATTTTTTGATTTCTTCTTCTACATTGATTTTTCCGGATAGCGGGATAAAATATTCAGTAGTGCGTACCATGAATTGTACCGCGCCATCAGGTTGTGTATTTACCGAAGTTATTTCCGACAAATTACATAATCCGATCAATAGTTCAGGATAAGCCACGGCGCCATTCACCATCAGTTGCAATGCCTCTTTGTTCGGTATATTTTTTTCCTGACGGATGCTACGGATGGCGGCAATGGTTTCTTTCAGTTGTTCGAATGCGTCAACTAATGCAAAATTCTGTTTTCCGCTAAGCGGCCAAGACGATATCATGATGCTGTCACCATCCTTGCGTTCTTTGATATGGTGCCACAATTCCTCGGAGATAAATGGCATAAATGGATGGAGCAACTGTAACAGTTTTTCAAAGAAATCGAGCGTCGACCGGTAAGTTTTGCCGTCAATAGGCTGCTGGTAGCCAGGTTTGATCATTTCGAGATACCAAGCGGAGAATTCGTCCCAGAAAAGTTTATAGGTAGCCATCAAAGCTTCCGATAAACGATATTTACCCATTTGGTCGTCGATATCGGCAATAGCGCTGCCGAGCAATGCGTCAAACCATTCAACGGCTTGTGCCGATGCTTTGGGCTGTGCCAAGCGTTCGTCTACCTGCCAACCTTTTACTAGGCGGAAAGCATTCCAGATTTTGTTGTTGAAATTACGGCCTTGTTCACAAAGTTGTTCATCGAAAGGCAGATCATTCCCCGCAGGAGAGGTGAGAAGCATACCAAGACGTACGCCGTCTGCGCCATATTGGTCGATGAGTACCAACGGATCGGGCGAATTTCCAAGTTGCTTGGACATTTTACGTCCCAATTTATCGCGGACAATTCCTGTGAGATATACGTTGCGGAAGGGTTTATCACCCATATATTCATATCCGGCAATGATCATGCGCGCTACCCAGAAAAATAGGATTTCGGGGGCAGTTACCAAATCATTGGTTGGATAGTAATATTTGATGTCAGCATTACCCGGGTCGACGATGCCGTCAAACACCGATATTGGCCACAACCAGGATGAAAACCAAGTGTCTAAACAATCTTCATCTTGTCGCAAAGAGAAGCCTCCCCCTGCCCCTCCTAAGGAGGGGTACTTAGTAACTACCATTTTGCGAGCTTCTTCTTCAGTTTCTGCCACCACGAAACCCCATGTCCCTCCTTTGGGGGGATTGAGGGGGGCTTCTATATACCATGCAGGAATACGATGACCCCACCATAATTGGCGCGATATGCACCAATCCTTAATGTTTTCCATCCAATGTCGGTAGGTATTCTTGAATTTTGGTGGGTAAAGTTCGATGGTGTCATCCATTACGGCGCGCAAAGCAGGTTTTGATAGCTCTTCCATACTGACAAACCATTGCATTGACAACTTTGGTTCAATCGGTATATCAGTACGTTCCGAAAAGCCAACTTTGTTTACATAATCTTCCATCTTTTCAAGTAATCCGGCTTCACGCAAGTCGATTTCAATTTGTTTGCGCACATCAAAACGATCTTGTCCGATATAAAGTTGGGCTTTTTCGTTAAGTGTTCCATTATCATCGAAAATATCAATGGCTTCAAGATTGTATTTTTCACCTAACAAGTAGTCATTAACATCGTGAGCAGGTGTAATTTTGAGTGCTCCGGTACCAAATTCGATATCGACATATTCGTCGGGAATCACTGGGACAGGACGATCAATCAGTGGTACAATCACATGCCGTCCGTGAAGGTGTGTATAACGCGGATCGTTAGGATTGACGCACACTGCGGTATCACCGAGTATTGTCTCGGGACGGGTGGTAGCGATTACGATAAAAGCCCCAGACGATTCCGTAGGATTATCTTCCCGGCTGATATAATATTTTAAATAATACAACTTGCTTTGAACTTCCTTGTAGATTACTTCTTCGTCCGACAGGGCGGTCTGTGCTTTCGGATCCCAGTTGATCATCCGTACACCACGATATATCTTACCCTTATTGTATAGGTCGACAAATATCTTGAATACACTTGCTGACAGCTTTTCATCCATGGTAAAACGGGTTCTGCTCCAGTCGCATGAAGCTCCCAGTTTTTTAAGTTGTTCCAGGATAATTCCTCCGTGTTTATATGTCCATTCCCAAGCATGTTCGAGGAATTGCTCGCGGGTAAGATCGTTTTTTTTGACCCCTTCGGCTGCTAATTTAGCTACAACTTTGGCTTCGGTAGCAATGGATGCATGATCAGTGCCTGGCACCCAACAAGCGTTCTTACCCATCATACGGGCACGACGAATCAACACATCCTGTATGGTATTGTTGAGCATGTGTCCCATGTGCAATACGCCGGTAACATTTGGCGGCGGAATTACAATGGTATAAGGCTCGCGTCCATCAGGTTTCGACTCAAATATCTTATGTTGCATCCAATAAGCATACCATTTGTCTTCGGTAGCTTTGGGGTCATACTTCGAAGGAAGTTGTTCCATTGTTGATCGTTATTGTATATTTGGATATCATTTGGTGCGACATTATCCAAATGATATAAAATTGTTTGCAAAGATAATTTTTTGTTTGGAAAGTCGTTATAGAATCATTGTTAAGAAGGGGTCACAATAAAATCAATGGGTAGAGATTTCTATCCCAATACATTTTGTCGTGACTGCGCGGATCATAGGGTTTTCACATATGCTGGAAAAAAACAGATAGTTTTTTATATTTGCATCAAATTTCGGCGATACCATGAATTGTTTCCGTGTATATTTTATTTTTTCAATTATTAATTTTTTTTTGTTGTTTGATGCTACAGCACAATCGCGTCAGCAACTGGAAGAACAACGAAAAAAAACGTTGCAGGAAATTGAAGAAACAAGTGCTTTTTTGAAAGAAACACAACAGAGCCAGAAAGAATCACTGAATAAACTTAATTTATTGAACGCGCAGGTTACACAATATAATAAGCTTATTAACGGGATAACTTCTGAAATCAGCTATACTGAGAGGCAAATCAATGAAACGTCTCTACAAGTGAGACGAATGACCAACGAAGTTGAAAAGTTGAAAACTGAATACGCTCAATTGGTCTACCATGCTTATAAAAACAGGAATAAATATAATAAGCTGGTGTATATTCTTTCTGCTAAGGATTTTAATGAAGCTTATCGCCGGATGAAATATTTTCAGCAGTATAGTGAGTATCGTAAGACGCAAATTGCGGAAATTACGGAGGCGCAAAAGCGGCTCAACGAAACTGTTGATAAATTAATAGTTCAAAAAGCAGAGAAAGAGAGTCTATTAACGGAACAGCGGAAAGAAACCAAACGGTTGGAATTGGTCAAGACAGAACAGAATAAAGAAATCGACAAACTGAAGACACAAGAACGTAAACTGCGGAAACAGTTGACCGAACAACAACGGACTGCTCAAAGGCTCCAGAAAGAAATTGAGAAGCTGATTGCTGCGGAGACAAAAAAATTGAAAGGTACGTCACAAAACCTTTATGATAAACTGACGCCGGAAGAACGATTGGTTTCTAATAATTTCAGGGATAACAAAGGTCGCTTACCTTGGCCAACGGAAAAAGGTATTATTACAGGTTATTTTGGCATTAATCCGCATCCGCTTTATAAAGATATCAAGCTGAATAATAATGGCGTTGATATCACTACCGTTGGAGGCTCGAGCGTGAGAGCAGTCTTTGAAGGTGAAGTGACCAAGGTTTGGGGGATTCTCGGAGAAAATGTGATTGTTGTATTGCGGCATGGGAATTATATGACAGTATATCAAAATCTTGTTGATGTTTCCGTAAAACAGGGCGATAAAGTGAAATTTAAAGAAGAAATCGGAAGAGTGTATACCGAAAAAGGAGCAAAAACAGCCGTCCTTCATTTTGAAATATGGGAGGAACTCAATAAGTTAAATCCCGAACAATGGATGATTAAAAAATAAAGTATATTTTTTGATAAAAAATGAAACTTTATTGTACTTAAACCAGTATATATAGATATAAATACGTTTGTAGATGGAGCAAAAATTGAAAATAGCCTCAAAAGCAGATAGTTTGCATTTGGTTGAAAAATTTGTAGACGATTTTTCATCAAGTTGTCACATTGAGCATGATGTATATGGTAATTTATTAATTGCCACGCTTGAAGCTGCCAATAATGCGATCACACATGGAAACAAGCTTGATGAGGAAAAGCAGGTTGAACTCGTTTTTACATTAGAAAACGATAAGATTCTTTTAACAGTAAAAGATGAAGGGCCAGGATTTGATTATCAAAATATTCCAGACCCTACTTCGCCGGAAAATATAGAAAATATGAGTGGGCGTGGTGTATTTCTGATGTCAAAACTTTCAGATAAAATTGAATTTGAGGATAATGGAAGTTTTGTGAGAATGACGTTTTTTCTTCTAAAACACTGAGTTTGGCTATACGCTTTTTTTCGGACAATATTTCTTTTAGACTTGATGGCAAAAGAGCCATATCACAATGGTTGAAAAGAGTTGTCGCCGAGGAAGGGAAACAGTGTGGTGATCTAAACTATATCTTTGTATCAAATGAGAAAATTCTTGAAATAAACCAACAATTCTTGCAACACGACTACTATACCGACATTATTACATTTGAAAATTCTACTGGAAATACCATATCTGGGGAGATGTATATCAGTATTGATTCAGTGCAGACTAATGCAAAGGATTATCATGTGGATTTTTATAATGAATTATTACGCGTGATGGTACACGGAATACTTCACCTATGTGGCTACGATGACAAAATGAAAAACGAACAACAACGAATGAGGGCGCTTGAAACAAAATATATGTCGTTGATGACATAAAAACTGCATTTTAATACAAAGCCTCACACACCATTTTTTTGATAATACATTTTCGACCAGCAGTTTTCAATCATATATCTATGAAAAGTGCGCTTGGGTGTTACGTTTGATAGCTTCATAACCGGCGCGTTGCAGGGGTGAATTAGATGTTAATGCGTCAAATTCTTCTTTGGTCATTTGTTGCCAATCTTCTAACGTTTTCTTCAGCAGTGCTTTATTGGGTTTTAATTCTTCAATGTTGGTCGGTTGTATTTTTGCATTCCACGGGCATGCACTTTGGCAGATATCGCAGCCAAATAGACGATTATGTAAACGAGTAGACTTGTCGAAGTTACCCTTATATTCTATGGTAAGGTAAGAAAGACAATGACGCGCATCGACTACGTGTGGGGCAACAATAGCCTGTACGGGACAAGCATCTATACAACGAGTACACGAACCACAACGATCGGCAATTGGTTGATCATGTTCTATTTCAAGGTTTATTACCAGCTCTCCGAGAAAAATGTATGAGCCATGCTTGGGGTGAATTACCAGTGAGTGCTTGCCAACCCACCCTAATCCACTTCTGGCAGCCCAAACACCTTCTAAAATGGGCGCCGAATCAACAAAAGCCCGCCCGGAAACATTTTCGTAATATTGGTCGATATAATGCAGTAATTTGTGCAGCATATTTTTGACAACATGATGATAGTCTGCACCATAAGCATATGTTGCAATCTGTGGTAATTTGGGATCTTGTTTTGTCTCTGGACGATAATTAACAGCTAATGAAATAACCGTTTTAGCGCTATTTACTAAAAGAGCGGGATTAGTTCTTTTTTCAATATTCCGGGACATGTAATCCATTTGTCCATGCATTCCGGCCTCAAGCCATTGTCGTAGCAGATTGGCATGTTCGTTTAACGGTTCAATGCGGGATATCCGGCATTCAATAAACCCCAGCCGATGGGCTTCGTCTTTAATATTTTTTGAAGGGAAACCGGACATTGGATAAACTTTGAATTCCTGAAGCCAGCAATAAAACTTTAAACATCCGACTTTTTAGCTTCTTCCCAAATAATATTCATTTCGTCCAAACTCATACCCGTAAGCGGTTTTCCTGCCTTTATGGTTTGATTTTCGAGATAATTGAAGCGTTTGATAAATTTCTTATTAGTTCGTTCCAAGGCAGTTTCTGGGTCAATACCGTAGAGTCTTGCCGCATTGACGATGGAGAACAATAAGTCACCAAATTCAGCTTCCATGTTGGCCTTATCCATTTGGCTGATTTCAACTTTTAATTCATCGAGTTCCTCTTCAATCTTATCCCAAACCTGTTCACATTCTTCCCAATCGAAGCCTACGGCACGTACTTTGTCTTGAACGCGAAGAGCTTTTACCATGGCAGGCAATGATTTAGGTACTCCAGCTAAAATGGACTTATTTCCTTCTTTGATTTTCAGATTTTCCCAGTTTGTTTTTACGTCTTCTGCATTGTTGACCGACACATCGCTAAACACATGGGGATGCCGGAAAATCAATTTTTCACATATGCCATTGATAACTTCCGTGAGGGTAAAATCGTTGGTTTCAGAAGCTATTTTTGCGTAAAAAACGACATGTAATAATATGTCTCCCAGCTCCTTGCGGATGTCATTCATGTCATGATCAAGAATGGCATCAGCCAACTCATAAGTTTCCTCAATGGTCAAATGTCGTAGACTCTCGATGGTTTGTTTCTGATCCCACGGGCATTTTAACCGTAGCTCATCCATGATATCAATGAGACGCCCGAATGCTTCCTGTGCAGATTGATTACTCATTTGGTAACGTTAATCGGGGAAAACATATACTGTTTTATTAATTTTTTCGGTTCCATCAATATCCACTTCAATTGTTTTCGGAACACGTGGAGGGCATAATTTGATACCCAGAAACAATCCCAGGAAAAAGGAAATTACCACCAAGCCAAGTACAATCCATGTCAGTGGATCAATAGGATAGTGATAATATGCATGTGAAATAATGATTTGGAGCAAGGAGATGACAGCGCGGGCCGCAATCCAGCTATAATTTTCAATACGATATCGTAAAACGCCCACTAGTAATATGGCATCGAGAAAAACATTTAAATATGAAATCACATTAATCAATGGATTTCCTTTTTCCATACGGAAAAGCAATATAGCATCCAATACCAACGCGGCTAATAATAGTGCTGAGAGAAGATAATTGAATTTCATGTATTTATACCTCATCAATTTTGAGGGGATTGATTCTAACTGTCTGACAATTGTTATCTTATCCTTATATTGTTGAGATAATTCTTCGAGAATTTGTTGTTTGGGTTCTCCTTTATCAATCCGGAGGCGCACCTCTTTTTTGATATGCTTTTTCTCCTCAACTTGTTCTTTAGTCATTGTTTTAATTACTTTATAGATTTAATGATGTGCTATTCAAAAGACGATGTTACTTATGATTGTTCCTGTTGATATCTTTTAATTTTTTCTGTTCAGTTGAACTGTCTCATACATTATCAGTCCGATCTTAAAAATAAACTATAAACAGATGAAACAATTTTGATCTTTCTCGCAAAGTACGTACAAAAAATATTTAATTAACAGAATAATTATATAAAAAATTGTTTTTGCTTCCGACAAACAGGTTAAAATTGCTGCTTTTCTTATCCAGCCTGCCTATGGAAAATAATGTACTTCCTTTTAGCGGGAACCCTTTATGCACTTTCCCATTGTTATCATACAACCAGATATGATTGTTTTGTGATTGGACAATTCCTATTTTCTTATCAGACGCAGAAAATTCATATACATAAGGACGCATGGTGATGGATTCTTCTGTGTTAATATCCAATATCTGTTTGGCATCCTGACGAAATACTTCCAGCTTATTACCTGATGCGTAAATAAAATCACCTTGCTTGTCACCATCCACATCTTGAAAAACGAAAAAATGGGATGAAGGGAAAATTTTAGTGGACTGCTGAGTCATACTTCCATCAGACAATGAGATAAAATGCACAGTACCTATGGTATCAGTTAACACCAGGCAAGACTGTTTAGGTGAGCGCGACTGATCCAGAGCAATAACGGTCTGGTTACTGACAGGTAAATTGTGTTGAGGCGTGATGCGAGTCTTTCCTTGTCTATCGAGAATATATACACGATACTTGTCCGCAAAGACAATGAAATCTTTATTTCCAGCCCGATAGTGATAAATGTCGGTTTGTACCGGATATTCGCTTTGACCGAAATTCCACCCATCAAGTGGGTTACCCGTTTTTTCATAGGCATATATTTTACGATCTTCGCAAGCAATCATCATCCGGTATTTTTTGTCGTTGTCATAATCGAACAAAGCTACACTTCCTACTGCTGGAGATTTTAATGTGATAGGAAACTTTTCCACAAAATTTCCAAGCCTATCGATCACGTATAAGCGATTTTTGGTATTGAACAACATTTGTAACTTTCCATTGCGATATATATCAATCTGGTATACAGGGCTAAGAATTGGCTCAGGAAGCGCCATTTTCCATAGAATACGTCCTACATTGTTCAATAAATAAATATTATTCGCCATATCCTGAACGAAGATTTCTGTTTCGCCTGTATTGTGGTTCTGTACCAATTGCGGCTTAAATGAAATAGCTGTATCTAACAAGCTTTCCCATGAAGTTTGTGCTCCTGCAGAAATCGCTCCGTCTTCCGGAGCATATTTAAGAAAGAGGTTATTATATAACATGCCGCTGGTATTGTTCAGTTGAAAAACGACTGCTTGTATCTGCGAAACGGCATCGTCAGCTTCTTTAAATTCCTTGATTTTTTCAGTTTTCAGCGTATTTTCAAAAAAATCACCTGACAATGAAGGATTACAGTAAAACATGATGTTACTACGTGTAGAAAAATGATTGACAAGTTTACCGTAGGTCACATCAGTTTGTAAACTTGCATGTAATGCTGTGTAGTGCAGGTATTTTTTTAAGTTTGCCGGAGAACTGCCGAAGACCATATAATTGTCGGCTATCACACACCAAGAGTTTTCGCCCGAGAAAATATCCCCGAAAAGACTTGCCGGAATATCGAATGGGAGCTTGTATGCCGTGAAATTCAATTGATGATCAAATGGCAACGTTTCTTTATTTTGTCCATTACTGGCGCTGTTGTATTTTTTAATTTTATCCTGCCAACCCTCTAACATTTCAATTGCCGACAAAGTACTTTTGACACGGAAGAGCGTAAAAGTTGCTTCTTTTGATTGTGTTTGCCCTACATTTGCATATACGATGGCAGCTTCATCTTCAAATTGTTCCATAAAATCTTTTTGTAGATCAATCTGAAACGTGTTTTTGATCCTGCTGAGTTCTTTTTTGTAATCAGTTTCCTTATACTGGTCCAAGTAACGTCCATAATCTGAGAAATATTGTTGTAGTTGGCGTATCCCCAACCAAAGGAAAGCATAAGTAGTGGTCGGCATAGCATCTGCCAAAGTCACAGGGATAGCTGGCTGGGATTGAATTGTCGCTAGCCATTGCTCCGATGAATGATGGTTCATCGTGAACCCATTGAAGAATAACAGGTCGGATTTTAAGTTGAAATCGAGTTCTGTCCATTCTGCATATCGGGACAAAGGCTCAAATATCTTGCGGTATTTAGCTTGAAAAATAGTTAAAGCAGTTCGTGGTAGCTGCTGGTAATTGATATAGATATTCGCTGGGGCAGTTTTTCCAGCTGTCCGCATCAATTCAGCAAGCCTTCCCTGTTGGGTAATGTTGTGGTCGGCAGCAATTTGCCGCAAAGCGTTTTCAAGCAGGATGGATGAATGGGAAAAAACAAAAATACCGCTACGATACGCACAGGAAAAATTATACCGTAGGTGGTTTTTGTCATTAAAGGCAACATCTGTTATGCTTACCTGATCGTATGAACGTTGTGATACGGTAATCTTTCCTGCAAATTGTCCTTTAAAGTGGTCAATGAAGTTTTTAGCCTCCTTTTCATTGTTCATTTTCACGTAGCCGATGCTACGCATATCTTCTTTTCCCACGGGATGCACCGAAAGAATCAAATGGTGGCGGAATGATATACCCGATTCGTATTTTTGCGTTAAACTATCCAAAAGCATCATTTCCCGCGTAAAATCTTGTACTGAAGATATCTTGTTCAATTGTGCCCATAGGTGGTTTTCGCGTATTACGTGGCATAAATCTCCGAAATTACGGACATCAATAATGAGACCTGCATCTAAAGGAATTGCATCATAAAGCGTATCGGAAATAGGTTCTTCTTCCTTCGAGAATATGACATATACCGATATTACAGCTGCTCCAACAACCAAAACAACTAACAAAGTAATAAGTATCTGACGCATACTAAAATCACCGTATTATAATAGGACAAAAATACGATAATTTCCGGATAATGGAATAATCTCAAACTCCTATATATGATAAAGCATCAATGTATCATCATGTTTGATATAGCATTGATGCTTTGGTGGACCATACCTAATCTTAGGTGATCTATACAATGTGCGTTTATTTCAGTAGCTATTTTTATTTGTAGTCAGATAAAACATCTGATAGCTTTTTGCGAGTGAAGAATATCCGGCTTTTGACTGTTCCGATTTTCAGTCCCAAAATTTCGGCTATTTCTTTGTATTTGTAGCCATGCGTGTGCATTTTGAACGGCACTTTAAATTCGTCATCCAAATGCTCGATGATTTTGTTGATCTCTTTTTCCCGATATACAGAATCTGGTTCGACGTTAAAAGTGTCCTTATTTTGACTCAGGAAAAATAGGTCTTTGGTATTGTCAAATGTGGTATTTTGTCTGGAGCATTTTCTATAATTATTGATGAAGGTGTTTTTCATAATAGTGTACGTCCAAGCCTTGAGGTTGGTCGAATCTTCAAACTGTTCACGATATGCAAGAGCTTTTAAAAAAGTATCTTGCAATAAATCTTTAGCATCATCTTTATTGGCGGTCAACCGCAATGCGAAACGGTTTAACTTTTCTTCAAGACAGATCAACTGATTGCTAAATTCTGAAGTTGTCATAGTCAAAAAAATGAAATGAGTGTTTGATGTTTTTACTTGCTATAAAATAATACTATTTTCATAAAATACAGCCTGTTGTTTATAATAATGGGGAAAGTTTAATAAAACTCTTTGAATTTTATTTTTAGCAAATATCGTATAATTTTCGAAGAAAAAAAATTCATGTAAAAAAAATAATCTTTGGTCAAAAAGTTCATTTTAACATTTTTTCGAAAAAAAACAAAAAATAACAAAACAAAATACAAATCTCGTATTTGAATGAATATTTGAAATATAGGATTCCCGATCCTTGATTTGTTTGTATGGATAGAGTATTTTTTGAAACATAATATTTATTATTTTATGTTAAAAGTGACTCCATAATGAAGTAGTAAATTATTTTCCATGGTTGGCTTGACGCGATTTATGCTGATAACTTTGTCTCCAATCGGATGTAAATGCCCCTTTTTCACTATTTTTCTTTTTTATTAAACTTAATGATAAATATATGTCATGGATGATATAACACAAATATTTGGTTATTGTTTTATGGAAACTTATAAAAGTTGCATGAAAAATATTTTTCAAAAATATGTAAATAGCAGATAGCATATCTTTTATGTGAGTTTTGTTATGAAATAATCTATCAATGTCAGATAACCATATCAATATCTGTTCACCTTTTCTTTATAGAAGCCATCCCAATTAGGCGTTGTTTAAACGTTAAATATGCTGTTGAATGGTATTGTCATGTTTATAAAATCAATTACGGCCACTTTCATTATGTTTGTTTTCTGCCAATTATCGGGAAACTTATGGGACTTAGATTAATTTACTTGAGAGAAATTCTCAATCATATCTTTTTTAGGCAGGAATGACAATAATTTAAATTTTTTGTGACGCAACATGTAACTTATTGATAAAACATGCGTATACATGATACTTAGGTTAAGTGTCGTAAAAGTATGAACAAACATTTTGTATAAAGAGATAATAGAAGTGGATAAATTATTCCTTCTATCATATTGAGAGAAAAAATACATCTACTGCAACTGAAAGGCGTTCCTGGTGAGGGACGCCTTTTTTCTGAATCGCTTGTAAAGCGATGATATAGGCAAGATTGCGTAACATTATTGAAACATTTATAGGTGTTTTTTCGTAAAATCAAGCATTACACTATGATTTAGTATCAGCAAAAACTATGCGTAAACAAAAATACCAAATC
>JAVBMZ010000059.1:0-3991 GCA_031551935.1 Bacteroidales bacterium | reverse complement strand
TTTTCGCTTTCTATTTTGTTAGGTAACATAAATACTGGAAGACCAAATCCAAGGATAAATACTGTCCAGGCAATCCAACGCCTTCTTCGTATCACAGAAAGGATAGAAGTATATGTACGGGAAACAAAGGCAGGGCGCCTCCGGATTTTTGATTTTTGATTTTTGATTTTTGATGTTGTATTTCCGTCCTCGGATCTCGTGGTGAATTTCCCTACCAGTTTTTCATACAATGCTGGTGTAAGAAACCATGCGCTGGCTAATGAAACCATTAGGTTAATGATGACCACGATGGCAAAATCGCTTAAGTTAAGTTTGATACGTTCGTCCAGAAAGAAAACTGCCGAAAGCGAAATGGCTGTGGTGAGCGTTGCTGCCAGAATCGCAATAAATACCCGCTTGTTGCCACGACTACGGATGTGCTCCACCATGACAATGGTATTGTCAATAATTAATCCTAAAGATATAGTAATGCCCGCTAGCGAGTAAAGGTGAATTTCAATGTGTAGTAAGTAATACATCCCTAGTGCAATGCAAATATTGGCAATGATACTCAGCAGGATAATCATTAGGAAGCGGAACTTACGTGTCATCAACAGGATAAAAACCAGCAGGATGCATATGGTGGCGATGGTACGGGTATAGATTTTATTAAGTTCGTCGCTAATGTATTCCGTGGAATCATAAGTATTCAGTAATGAATATCCTTTGGGTAACAGCAATTCTATTTCTTTGAGTTTTGCCTTTACCTGTTGTGCCAATACAATATGATTAGCCTGTGACGAAGCATATATTACCAGGTTGATAGTACTCATCCCGTTGATGCGGTAATATGACATGGGTTCTTGTTCGGTATGCTTCACAGTTGCCATATCACCCAGTCGTATGATTCTTCCTTCGGCAGACTGGAGTGGTATTTCTTCGATCCGTACTCGGTTTGCGTTGGGATTACTCACAGTAAGCTGCATCCATGCTTTATTTCCCTTATCGTCCACATCCTGTACCATTCCCAATGATTCCACCGAATAATAACGACTGATGGCCTGTTGCAATGAATATGGCGTCAAGCCAATGGCTTGCAATTGCACAGCGTCGTATTCCACCATCCATTCATAGGGCGAAGCGCCGTATACGGTAATGCGGTTGATTCCATCAATCTGTGCTATAACCGGTTTGATCTGTTCCTCGGCATATTGCTGTATTCCGGCAGGATTGGCTGAGGCCTGCAACGAGTATACCAACAACGCTTTTTCTTGTTCGTCATTTGGCCGGTTGAGTGAAAGCGTCGGAAAACTAACGCCTTCGGGAAGTTTAGGATACAATTGTCGTATAGACGATGCTACCTCGAAACGTGCTGCATCCATATCTACCGTCTTGTCAAATTCAATGTTGATGTAACCGCTATTGTTGCGCGAAGTAGATGATATTTTACGAATGCCGCGAATACGGTTCAGTCCACCTTCGAGCATGGAAGTAGCTTCCTGTTCTATTACCCTTCCTGATACATTTGGCCATGAATAGTTTACTGTCACGGATGGCAGCGTATGTGAGGGTTGCCATTGTACATGTAATAATGGTAGAAAGGCCAATCCTGCGACACTTAATGTCGCCCAAATGAGCAATACGGTGAAGGAGGAGAGTTTCAATAGATAACGATTTGAATATCCTATTTAAAAAATCCAGAGATGAAAGATGTTGAATGAAAAATACAAATTTGATAACACATCAATATTCTGTTTGATCATTCGTTTTTATAACATTGTGTGGATTTTCATCTTTTCTCTTATAAATTGTCCTGTATGCTAATGGGATCAAGAATAGACTCACAATTGTCCCAATACCCATCCCACCAATGAGTGCCCATGCAAACGGCTGTTGTAGTTCAGCACCCATATCGTAGGTGAACAATAAAGGAACTACTGCCAGTATAGTGGTAAGACTGGTGAGCACAATGGCTTTCAAACGGCGATTTCCTGCGGTATGGATAGCATCATCTACGCTCATGCCTTCGCGACGCAAACGGTTGATGGTATCTATTTTCAGGATAGAATCGTTGATGATGATACCGCACATGACAATGATACCGATGGCAGACATTAAATTGAGCGTATTACCTGTAATCCAGAGTAGAAATAAAGCTGCCCCAATATCGATCGGAAGCTCTATCAGCAAGATAATCGGTTGCAATAATGACTCAAACTGCGCCGCGAGGATGAAATATAGCATCAATATTGAAATAGTAAGTACCAGCATTAATTCACGAAGCATTTGACGATTTTCGAAAATACTGCCAAAAAAACGCACCTCAGCTTCAGGATGGCGCTTTATGACCTTTTGTACCTTAGCAGCAATAGGCGGATATTCTTTATCCGAGATATTGAAGTTTACCGGCACATATTCACCATCTTTACCCGCAGTAATGGTTTTCAGGTCGAACTCTCGGTATAATTGTACTAACGCACGTAAGGGAATCTCCACATTATTGTCATTGCGTATTTTTAGCCGGTCGATCATATCACTCACTCTTTGTGGTTCACCACCAATCACCAACGGAACAAATTGTTGATACGAACGCAACAACCCGATATCATTTTCGTGGCAGGCAGTTTTCAATTCCTGTATTAGCGTATTATAATTCACCCCATAGAGTAATAGTTTTTCGTGGTTGACTTCTATTCTGAGATGTTCGCGAAAAGCTATAGCATGTGCATGTGGTGTCCCCAGATTATCATCAATTTCAGTTACTAATACGTTGATTTCTGAGGGTGTAAAGCCAACCGTTTTGCGCATGGGTGATAAGGCTGCTGTTAAGGGCGCATTACCACTTTCGAAAATACGGTCAAACAAAGTGCTGGGTGGATACAAACGAAAAGTAGCCTGTGGATAGTGTCTTCGGAGATAATTGGCTATTTCTTTTTGTGCATGGTGCATTTCATTCTCATTGGCATACGCCAAGTAGGTTTGAGCTTCGGAGAATCCCATGTCCGTGTCCTGGTTGATGAGAAACTGTTGCTGCCCCACAAAACGATTTTCTTGTTTCACTTTTACAGGAATGGTTTGCAGCATACGGGTGATGCGGGCACTATTTTCGTCAGGATGTATTTGTTCGTTCCAGTCAATATACAGCATGCAATCAATTTGCGTCAATTCGGGCAAACGCGTAATATCTAACTTCTTAAACAGAAAAAAAACCGACACACAAAATATGAGGGCAATACCAGTGACGATGACTGGACGTCGGAATGTAAAATGCATGCCGGCATGGTAAAAACGGCTGATAATACGTACCATTAAAGGCTCGCGCTTATTATCCAGACCGGCTTGTGGCTTTCGTTGAAAAATGACGCGATAAAGCACCGGTAACAGTGTTATCGATACAATGAGTGAAGTGCCTAAACCGATAGCTACACCCATAGCCTGGTCATAAAACAAAGCGCCGGCAATACCACTCAGGAAAATCAATGGAACAAAGATACATACCGTAGTAAGTGCCGAGCTGATAAGTGGCCGTATGATTTCATTGGCGCCAGCCACACAAGAGTCGCTTAAAGACATGCCGTTTTTCCGGTATTGCCCGATATTGTCTGTCACAATGATAGAGTTATCCACCATCATTCCTACGGCCATAATTAATCCCGACAAGGAAATGATATTGAACGACATTCCGGCAAGATAGAAGAAGATGAGGCACAGCACTACCGACACCGGTATGCTGACAGCCACTAACAAAGGCGAACGCCATTCATTCTGGAATAAAAATAAAATAAGGCACACCAACAATATACCCCAGGTGAGATTCTGTTGCAGGTTGCTGATAGAGAAGTCGAGCAGAGCGGTCTGATCCTGTGCAATCTCAAATTGTAGGTCGGGGTAATCAGTTTCAAAACGGGTAATCAGCGATTTCAAGTGTTCGGTCATATCGCTCATGCGGGCTTCGCTTTGCTTGATGACAGCTAATGCAACAGCAGGTTGTCCATTGCTTACAAACATACCC
>JAVBMZ010000175.1:0-17848 GCA_031551935.1 Bacteroidales bacterium | reverse complement strand
CTTAAATATTAAATTAATAAATATGGTTTAATATAAAATTTAAACTGCAAAGAAATGTAATTTATCTCATATCTTCAAACTAAAAAGTCTTTTTTGTTATAAAAAAATAATCTCAAAAACTATTTTTTAACAGGTACAATCGTGATTGTAAAACGATTAAGATTAAACAAAGACCTTATTCATTTTGTGCTTCCGTCAAACAAAAATAACATATTCATTAAGTTTTTTTAGAGACGATCATAACCTTGGTATAATATTTGGCTTATTTATTGCGTTGATGATTAAAAAAATAAAAACATCGTAGAATTTTGTTTGGTACCGACGCTTTTTTCGTGATTCCTTATATTTTTGTAACAAATTTTTACGGCACGATAGCTATGGTTTCTTGTGATTTAAACGTGTTAACGCTAGAAGAATTATATGTGTAAGTACTTTCTTCTTCTTATTGCCGGGTGGACAATTATCATTGCGGGTGCGTTGTTGATCAATGTTTCCATACTTCATAAGAATTGGGAAACATTTGAACAAGCCAAATCTAGAGCAGTTTACCAGATATTGGCAGCGACACACCAATGGAATGCAAACCATGGTATATTATATGTGCCGATAACACACGTAACACATCCGGATCCATATTTAACGGATGCTCGTCGTGATGTGATGACTAATTATGGGGATTCTTTGACGCTGATTAATCCTACTCTGATGATTCAACAGGTGTCTAAATTGATGAGTCCTACAGAACAGATCAATTTTCATATTACTAGCCTGGACTCAATACATGTAGATGGTCGGGCCGATGAATGGGAAACCAAGGTGTTGCAAACATATACCCATGATCCGGCCGAGCATTTCGAAAAAACAAAGCATGGCGATACCATTGTTTTTCGATACATGGCCCCTTTGACGATGAGTCAGTCGTGTTTGTCATGCCACGAAACGCAAGGGCATAAACTTGAGAATGTGCAAGGTGGCATTAGCGTTAGCGTGGCGTATGATAAACATGATCGTGCAGCTGCTGTTCTTTCTTTGAATAAGGTTTTAGTAATATATGTTGTCCTATATTTGATAGGACTGTTTGTTATTCTGTATTTCAGATCAGTGGCTAGCAGGCAACATCTGGACATTGCAAACAAAAATGCAGCATTGCAAGATGCTAGTATCGCTAATGATAAATTTTTCAGCATTGTTGCTCACGATTTGAAAACACCAGCAGCGAATATTACATTTTTGTCGGAAACGCTGAAAAAAAGATTTACCGAATTAAATCCGACCGAACAAAAACATTATGTTGATCTATTGGTAGAGTCTGCGAAAACACATCACAATTTGCTGAATGATTTGTTGGATTTATCCAGATTGCGTACGGGTAATATTCAGTACAATCCTAAGGCTATAAATGTTAAAGCTATATCGGAAGAAGTATTGGAACAGACCAAGCTTCAGGCGCAGCAAAAAGAAATTAGGCAAATAAACCGAGCAGGCGGATGCATTGCCGAGGCTGACGAAAGGATGGTAGCTACAGTTATACGAAACCTCGTGGTAAATGCTATTAAATTTACGCCATTGGGAGGGCAAGTTATTGTTGATGTTACATGCCATCATCAAGAAGTGCTTGTTTCTGTGACGGATACCGGTATCGGTATTAGTCAAGAGGCGGCAGATCGGATTTTTGATGTCGGGTATTACGATAAAAGTACTTTAGGTACTACCCAGGAACAAGGTACCGGTTTAGGACTTTCTCTGTGTAAAGAATTTGTAGAACGGAATAATGGCAAAATCTGGCTTGAAAGTAAAATCGGTGTCGGTACCACGTTTTTCTTTACATTACCTGCCTTTAATAACGGGAAAGGAACGCAGGACGATATGTCGCAATCATAGTTTGTGGGTGGTTAAAATAAGCATGGGTTAAGAATGTAGTTTACATCCAATGCTTATAAAAATGACCATACTATACCGTATGGTATGATGAAATAAACCAATGAATGATGGCGTTATAGATGTCTATTAAAAAATGATCTAAACAAAATTCTGTCGACTGCTTATTTCTAATCAATAGAAGGTTTTGACAATCGTGCGAACGTATTGTTCTTTACCGTTTTTTACATACAACGTGTAGGTTTTATGGGGCAAAGCGTCCGTAGAAAGGGTTACTGCTTTTTTGCGTTTAGCGGTCGTTTCTATAAAAACTTTTTCACCCATAGCGTCAGTAAGCTTTATTTGACAGTCTCGGTTGGTTTCGGAAGCAAAACGAATGGTTAAATTTTGTTTCCTTTTAAGACGTGTATCACATACCACGAAACGATCATCAGTAGGTAAATCACGGACTTGCGATTTGGATCGTAATTCTTTGAGGACATGATAACCTGGGTCTATTTCTATATTGTTGATGTTTGCATCTACATTGAAATGAAACATATCCCGGTTGGTTCTAATAGGGATACGTATGAGGGTATCGCTGCCATTCGGCTTAAGGAAACGAATGTCTATATCTGTGATAAATAAAGAGTTGGAAACAGCAGACCCCGTGTGTTCTATCAATATACTGATGTTGTCGTTGTCTTTTTTCCACGATACGTCAAAAATGGGAAACCCTTCGCCAAAATACCATTGATCAAAGAAACGGGTAAAATCAATGCCCGTCTGTTCTTCTATACAAGCTTTAAAGTCGAATATTGTAGCAGTTGAGAAACTATATTTAAGTAAAAAGACACGCAATACATCGAAAAATTTCTTATCATCATTAATGATATAGCGTATATGATGTACTAATGCAGCTCCTTTTTTATAGCTAAGACTTGCGTTGAATATTCGCCAAGCGTCGTCAATTGATTCTTGGGGTACAAATACGGATCCTTCTTGGGACCAACAAGCTATCATATGTGCTTCACGCATCCAAGAAAGCGCTTCTTGAAGCGAGGCCATCTTCTCCAAGGCCAGATATTCGGAATAAGAAGCAAAACCTTCGTTGAGCCAAACATCCTGAAACGAAGCGCAGGTCACTAAATTGCCGAACCATTGATGTGACAGTTCATGAGCTACCAATAAAAATGAAAAATCATATAAAGTGGTCATTGTTTGATGTTCCATGCCGCCTCCCATAGGGGCTACACAATGTCCATATTTTTCATTAGCAAAAGGATAAGGCAGATATAACTCCGAAAATAATTCGATCAAAGCTGCTGTTGTATCTATGGCAGCTTTATTTTTTTCGAAATATCCGTCTCTACGATAAATAAAATTTTGTATTGGTATCGGACTATTCACTTCTTTAGGATGCACGAAAATACTGTAATCTGTGTAGTCCGATACAGCAAACGATAACAAATAATAGGCTATCGGGTAATAGGTCTTCCATTCATAACGTAACTTATTATTGGGCATGTCCGTAATAGCAGTCAGTATACCTGGAGCTCCGGCTTTCAAATGCCGTGGCACAGTAATAAAAATATACGCTGAATCGGCTTTGTCGGAAAGGTATTGTTTACAAGGAAACCAGTTCTTTGCATTGTATGGTTCGGAAGATGTCCAGGTTACCGGAATATCCCATACCGCATCTGTCTTGTTGCTGATGGCTGAAAAAAAACCTTCATCTTTGATATTGGTAGCAGCGTAGAAAACCGATACTTTACAAAAGTTCCCTTTCGATAATGGAGAAGCAAAAAGCACATAAACCTGATCACCGGAATGTTGGAATGATGTTCGATATCCATCTATAAAAACTGAATCAACACGAACATCTGCAGACAGGTCAAGTGTAAACCGTTCCAGATGAGCTGCTGTTATCTCAACCAATATTTCCACACAACCTTTGATATGAGTGGTTGTATTATCGGCTTCAATATCTATTTTGTAAAATTTTACATCGTAATCATTGTACCAGTTAGGTATGGAAGCATAATGGGCTATCGGTTGTGCACATATTATAGAACACCACCACAAGCAAAAGTACAGGCAATAAAATCGCATCGACAATGATTTTTACACAGCCCGAAATTACATGATTTCCTGATAAAATACTAATTGCTTATATTGACGATTGATTTTTCAGTGTGTTAATGATGATTCAAAAGAAGATGATTAGCTTATTTTGTACACTTGTAATGAGTTGTATAGAAAAATCGTTTGTATGAAGATCCTGTCTCATGAATCAAAGCTCGAAAAATGTGGTACATTTGCGCGTCATTCTTTTAAATTTATTTAGTACTATATGATTGATTATAAGCAACTTTACGCTCAGGTTTGCGACGTGGCAAAACAGGCGGGGTATTTTATCCGCGATGAGGTAAGTACTATTGTTGCGGATAATGTCGAGGTAAAAGGCCTGCATAATTTTGTTACATATGTAGATAAGGGTGCAGAACAATTAATCGTCGAACAGTTACAAAAGATGCTACCCGAAGCAGGGTTTATTGCTGAAGAGGGTACCAATACATCACAGGGCGATCGATTCAATTGGGTGATTGATCCGTTGGATGGGACCACTAATTTTATTCACGGCTTGCCGCCTTATGCCGTTAGCATTGGGTTATTGGAATATCATCGCCCGGTGTTGGGGGTTGTATATGAAGTCACACTTAATGAGTGTTTCTATGCTTGGGAAGGTAGTCCGGCATATCTTAACGGAAAGGAAATACATGTTTCAAATAGGTCTACAGTAAAGGATGCGCTTGTGGCTACAGGTTTTCCATATTACGATTATCATATGATGCGACCCTACATTGATTGTCTGGAATATTTTTTACGAAATTCGCATGGTGTAAGACGTCTTGGTTCGGCAGCTACCGATTTGGCTTATGTAGCATGTGGTCGTTTCGAAGCGTTTTATGAATATAGCCTGAGTCCTTGGGATGTTGTAGGCGGCGCATTTATTTTGCAACAGGCAGGCGGAAAAATTAGCGACTTTACTGGTGGAGATAATTACATTTTCGGGAAAGAATTGGTGGCTGCAAATGCGGCGATCTTTGATGAATTTCTTGGAATAGTGCAGCAATATTTGAGAAAATAATGAAAAAGATAGCGTTAGTTACTGGAGCAACATCTGGTATTGGCAAAGCGACGGCGGAAATATTGGCAAAAAATGGTTATAACCTGGTGATTACCGGTCGTCGTAAAGAGTTGCTTACTGAGCTAAAAAATAGCTTGGGAATTAAATACAAATGCGATGTTCTTGCTCTGCCTTTCGATATCCGTAGCCGGGAACAAACGGAACATGCCATTGACCATTTACCTGATACATGGAAAAAAATTTCTGTGTTAGTCAATAATGCTGGGCTGGCGGCAGGTCTGAATTTTATCCACGAAGGAGTGGTGGAAGATTGGGAACAGATGATTGATACCAACATCAAAGGCTTATTGTATATTACTCGTAAAGTGAGTCAATTAATGGTGAACGCGGGGAGCGGACACATTATTAACATCACTTCTATTGCGGCCAAAGAAGTATATGAAAAAGGAAATGTGTATAGTGCTACCAAACATGCTGTTGATGCTTTGACGAAAGGGATGCGTATTGATCTGCTGGCGCACAACATTAAAGTGACTTCTGTAGCTCCTGGCATGGTGGATACCGAATTTTCTACCGTGCGTTTCAAAGGAGATAAAGAACGTGCCGACAAAGTATATGAAGGCCTTGTTCCTCTTTCGGCTGATGATGTTGCAGAGGCTATATGGTTTGCAGTGTCGCGTCCGGCGCACGTCAATATCGACGATATATTAATTATGCCAACAGCGCAGGCTAATGCTACCATAACATACAGGAAAAAATAGTGCGAGCTTAGTGCTTTGAGATAGAATGGGTTCTGTTAAAAAATTATCCATAATATTACTTATTTTTACCGGATTAGCTAACAGATACCAGAAATCGTTGACGGGCCGTTTGTTTTTTAATATCAATTCTATTATATAAATGTATTCCTATCAATATTTGCTTGATTTCACATCGTTAGTATTGCAAAAAATGGGATTTGCGCCAGCAGATTCAACGCAATGCGCCAAGGTTTTTTTGGCTGCGGAAATGCGTGGAATAGCTACACACGGCGTCATCCGCCTTGCCGATTATTTTAAATTGTGGGAAGCGGGACGCATCAATGTCCGGCCAGACATACGCATTGTGCACGAAAGCCCAAGTACGGCAGTGATTGATGGCGACGGAACCATTGGTATGTTGCCAGCCATCAAGGGTATGAATACGGCTATTGAAAAAGCCCGTACTGTGGGGACAGGATGGGTTTCGGTGCGTAATTCATCTAATTTTGGCATTGCCGGATATTATGCCATGATGGCGTTGGAGCATGATATGATTGGTTTTTCCTGTACCAATGCCAGCCCTTTGGTAGCTCCTACTTTTTCATCCAAACCTATGCTGGGAACTAATCCCATAGCAACAGCCATTCCGGCGGGACAACAACCTCCATTCGTTGCCGATTTTGCCACAACCCCTATCACACGTGGAAAATTTACAATCGCTGCTAAAAAAGGCGAAAAGATAGGCTTTGGTTATGCGCAGGATGCAGAAGGAAATCCTACGGATGACCCAACAGCCATTGAAAGAGGCGGGTCAATGTTGCCATTAGGCGGCGACCGGGAGCATGGCAGCCACAAAGGATATTGTCTTGGCGCTATGGTCGATATTCTTTCCGCAGTACTATCTGGAGCTAACTTTGGCCCTTTTGTTCCGCCTATGATGTCATATTTACCCCTTTTAGAGCAAAAAACAGGAGATGGATGGGGTCATTTCTTCGGTGCCATGCGTGTAGACGCATTTATGTCCACTGATGAGTTTAAAGTACGGATGGATAAGTGGATTGAAACCATGCGACATGCTCCACCGGCTAGAGGGTATGAAAAGGTGTTGATACCCGGAGATCCGGAACGTGAACACGAAATGCATGCAACGCAGAAGGGAATCAATCTGCTTCCACAGGTAATAAATGATATGGTAGAGATTGCAGATAAATTGGATATAAATTTTGAAGTAAAATTGTAACTTTATAAGATAACATACGTAAAACAATTTATAACATAAATTTGTATATTCAATTTATCTTTCATAATTTTACTCTTTAATAAAATCTATGTCCATGAAAAAGGCATGTATTATTTTAGCAATTTGTTTGTTTGCAGGTATGGTTTTTTCATCTTGCCGCAGTAGCAAACCTTGCCCTGCTTATCGTTCGGTAAGTTTTGTTGAGCAACCTGCAACAACCCAGCCGGGTTAATGGATGGTATCCATTCTGAGTTATATTTTTTAGTTTTTACCAAATACTCTGAATATTACAGACCCCTGGCACTATAGTTTTTCAGTGTGAAGAGACAAATTACAGTCGTCTTTTTTGTAATTAGTTATAGTCTTACGGTATATGCACAAGGCGAAATAGATCTTCAGCCTAAGGTGTTTTACCGTAACGAATGGTCTGTGGCTGTAATGATTAATTCTAACGGATGGGGTGGAAACTATCGTTATGGAAAACGTTTGGATGCTGCTAACAAGAGGCTTTTTGAAATTGATTTTGCTTATATAAAACACCCCAAAGAAGCTAGAACATACTCCCCTTCAGGCTCGAAATTTGTATACGGCAAAAAAAACCTCGCATTTGATTTTCGGTTTGCTTATGGTAAACAACATGAAATGTACCGGAAACATGATGTTGGAGGGATCGCTATTCGTTATTTTTACAATTTTGGGCCGTCAGTGGCTTTGCTTAAGCCTGTTTATTATTGGATGGGCATTCAGGATATAGTTCCCGGGTACTTTAAAAAATTACCTGAACCTGAAAAGTTTGATCCAAAAAGTCCTGAAACCATCATTAGCCGGGCTTCTTTTTTTAAAGGATTTAATGAGTTGGGAGTGATTCCAGGCGCATTTGTGAAATTCGGATTCAATTTTGAGTATAGCAAACAAGACAGGATTATCCACGCCCTGGAAGCAGGTGTCATTTGCGAAGGTTTTGTGAAGAAGTTAGAAATCATGGATTTTTCGGATCCTCCCCGAAATTTTAGTGTTGCCAAAAACCAGCAGTTTTTTCTTACATTATTCGTCAGTTACCGGTTTGGGAGAATTGTTGATCCTTATGAAGTTAAAAAGAAGCGCGAACGTTCTAAAGAGATAAGCTACTAAATCCTTACCACTCTTGGTCAATAAGCGTTGATAACGAACTTTTTATATAAGATTATTGATGAGTCAGTTATCTTCAAGAGGATAATTTTTAGACATCATTTTTTATTCGTTGGTCAAAAATAGTGTATCCCTTTCGGAAAGGGCGCTATTTTTCGATTTTCGTGGTTTTTTTATATTACTTTTGCACTGGTCAAACATATCTTCAAAGAGTGGGGTTAGCTATGAAGCGTCTTGTTATTTTTGCTTCCGGGTCCGGGTCAAATGCGCAACAAATTATTGAATATTTTGCTCATACTGGTATTGCGCGGGTTGTAAAGATATTTTCTAACCGTCCGGATGCTTATGTATTGCAACGCGCTAAAAATTTTGATATCCCTACTGTCATATTTGACAAAGCCGATTTCTATGAGAATGAATCGATACGTAGGCAATTACAATTACTACAACCTGACCTAATTGTGTTGGCAGGTTTTTTATGGCGGGTACCTGAGAACATCATACAAGCTTTTCCAAAGCAGATTATCAATATCCATCCTGCACTTCTTCCAGATTATGGTGGGAAAGGAATGTACGGTAATCGTGTGCATCAGGCAATTATTGGCAATCATGAAAAAGAATCGGGTATTACTATTCATTATGTGAACGAAAACTACGACGAAGGTGCTGTCATTTTGCAAGCTCGGTGTCGGATAGAGTCGGGAGAAACTCCGGAAACTCTTGCAGAAAAAGTACATTCTTTAGAATATAAATACTATCCGAGAGCCATTGAACAACTGTTGATACAATCATAGAAATAATAGAGAAAACGTAGGTGTTACTATCAAGCAAAAGGGTGACACTAATATATTTGGTCATCGGCAACCAATATTCAATAACTTACTATCTTTACCGTCTTAATCATCTCTTTTTGGGAGAACCTAATTTTGACCAGTATGTCATTTAATTTATTAAAAGGAAAGAAAGGCTTGATTTTCGGAGCACTTAACGATAAGTCTATCGCGTGGAGAACGGCCGAACGAGCCTATGAAGAAGGAGCTGTCTTTGCCCTTTCTAATACACCAGTATCTTTACGTATGGGGACAGTACAGGAGTTAGCTCAAAAATGTCAAACCATTGTTATCCCTGCTGACGCCACTAAAATTGAAGATCTTGAAGTGGTCGTCGAACAAGGTATGGAACAAGTAGGTGGAAAATTTGATTTCGTGTTGCATTCCATCGGTATGTCACCCAATGTTCGTAAGGGGAGAACCTACGATGATCTCGACTATAATTATTTGTTGCAAACCATTGATATATCGGCCATTTCGTTTCATAAAGTACTGCAAGTATGTCGTAAAATGGATGCTATCAATGATTGGGGTTCGGTGGTGGCGCTTTCATATATAGCGGCACAGCGGACCTTGTATGGATACAACGATATGGCTGATGCCAAAGCCATGTTGGAATCGATAGCCCGTAGTTTTGGTTACATCTATGGACGTGAGAAAAAAATACGTATCAATACTATATCACAATCACCAACCATGACGACGGCTGGCGGAGGCATCATGGGATTTGAGAACCTGCTTGATTTTGCGGATCGGATGTCTCCTCTGGGCAATGCAACTGCAGAAGAATGTGCTGATTATATTATTACGCTTTTTTCAGATCTGACCCGTAAGGTAACCATGCAAAATCTTTACCATGATGGTGGTTATTCGAGTATGGGAATGAGTCTCAGGGCAATGCAGATTTACAATGAGGGACTTGAATACCAAGACGTAAAAAGAGATTGAGGAAGTAGTATAGCGTGTGTCATGATATGTTCCTGGCTATAGATTAACACAAATACCACAAACATATAAGTGCTATTGAAGCAGTTATCCATTCAATGATCAATATCCAATTGCTTGACGCCTCGTAAAATATTTTGGTTTGGGATATCTATTGTAGCTGCTATCTTCATTATTTCGGTGGTTTTCCCTGCCGAAGGCTTGCGGGTGGGCGCATGGACATTCTATTTCCCCAATTATCGTACATGGCTACATACAGGTACTGTTACGTATAAGGATATTAGACCGATTATTACGTCGGTAGATATTCTTGATGATGATACGTCATTGATAATGCCTACCGTAGACGATACTCTTTCAATAGCTGACTCTAATGGCATAATACGAGAAAATCAAGCGCAGATAACCATACCTATTGATAGTATACTGGCTTATACTTATGCTTTTGAGTTTCCCAAGGGACAGGATACGTTGTTTTATCCATTGTTTAGAACCATCGGACATTTGCATGAACATAACAAGCTTATCAGGATATTACATTATGGCGATTCGCAAATTGAAAGCGACCGGATTACCGAGACTATTCGCAATTATATGCAGAAAAATTTTGGTGGGCAAGGTATTGGTTTTATCCAGATTGTCCCCGCCAGCGATGCTTCTGTTACTTTTCAACAAGACATTTCGCCTCGTTGGACGCGCTTGTCTGTTTTCGATAAGAAAAACGAAATGTCCGTCACTGGCCGTCGTTTTGGTATTGCGGGAAGTTTGGTCCGTTACACTGCCGCAGATACGATGCACCGTATGGCTCATATTGGGCTACTTCCATTTTATTACGGATATCGAAATGCAAGATCCTTTACCCATGCTCGCCTTTTTTACAGCAAAACTGACATGCCTTTTACCGTGATTATCAATAAGACCGATACACAGCATTATGTTGCCCATGACCTTGTTTCGTCTGCCTGGTGGAGATTTGACAAACCACAGACATCACTTTATTTGTCATTACAGGCTTCTGTATTGCCTGATTTATACGGAATTGCGCTTGACGGTGGACAGGGTGTTGCCGTGGATAACCTTCCCATGCGTGGTAGTTCCGGTTTGGATTTTAGTCGTATGGACACCGCACAAATGAGTATGATGTTTCGTATGATGGGTGTGGAGATGATCATCATGCAATTTGGCGCAAATGTGGTTCCGAATGTAGTGAAGAATTATGATTATTATGCACGGGGATTGGCACGTCAATTGCGTATTCTTAAAGCGTTGAAACCTGGATTAGTAGTTTTGGTTATTGGCGTGAATGATATCTCGCAACATACTCCTAATGGATATATAACTTCCCCGAATGTTGTTAAAATCAGAAATGCCCAAAGACAAGCAGCCTTTGAAACTGGGTGTGTGTTTTGGGATTTGTTGGAAGCCATGGGTGGCGAAAATTCCATGCCGAGTTGGGCATTTGCTCAACCTCCTCTGGCACAGAAAGATTTTGTGCATTTTACGCCCAAGGGCGCTAAAATAGTAGCAGAACTATTTTGTAGAGCATGGTCAAGGGAATATTATCAGTTTGTAAATCAGTGACATCGTCTTGTCATTGTGTGGTATAGCATTTCTGTGGAAAAATTTCAAAGGTCTACATGTACTAATGTTAATACATTATCATTGAGCTTATAAATATGGAATAGTATTTGATTGAATTATTTATTACATTTGTAATGATTTTGCAATAAAATAAAAAAATTAAACAATTAGTAATATATTGATAGAAAGCATCATAAAAGGAATCCTTGAAAAAAAAGGACATGAAGTAGTATGTATTGACCTATCACAGGTAGAAAATGCCATTTGTAATTATTTTGTGATTTGTCATGGCGATTCGAACACACAAGTTTGTGCGATTGCCGACTCGGTGGAAAAAGAAACAACAGAACAATTGCATTTGCGCCCATATTCTGTGGAAGGTATGAACAATGCAGAATGGGTGTTGTTGGATTATGGAGAAGCTGTTGTACACGTTTTCCAAAAGCCATTCAGAGTCCGATATAAGTTAGAAGAGTTATGGGGAGATGGGAAAATCACCCACATCAATGAATCAAATAGTTAGAAAAATACCATGAGTGATAATAATACCAATCAACCGTTGCCTCCGGACAATCAATCGCCAATGGATAATCGGAATAAACCAAATCTTCCGGTCAAAAAACCAAAGTTCAACATCTATTGGTTGTATATAGCGTTGTTCGCAGTTTTCATCGGTATGCAGTTTATTAATTTTGGCCCTAAAAAGGTAGAAATTGATCGCAGAACATTTACTTATGACATGCTACAGGCTGGTGATATTGAAAAAATTGTGGTAATAAATCACAAAGAGGCCGATATTTACATTAAAGCAGACAGGCTAAAGGACAGCAAATACCAAAAATATTTTAAAACGGGCAAAGAACCTGTAAACGGACCGCAGTTTTTTATGAACATCGGCTCTTCAGAAGCTTTTGAGCAACAATTGAAAGATGCGCAAGTAGATATTCCTGAGGCACAACGTATCTATCCTTCGTACGAAGAGCATAAAGAATTTTGGGGCGAAGCCTTGAGTTGGCTATTTCCATTGATATTACTTGTCGCCTTTTGGATGTTTTTCATCCGCAGGATGACCGGCGGTGGCGGCGGTGGCGGCGGTGGGAATATTTTTAATGTTGGCAAGTCGCGTGCGCAAATTTTTGACAAAGAAAAAACAACGGTTAAAGTTGATTTCAAAGACGTAGCCGGATTGGAAGAAGCTAAAGTGGAGATTAAAGAAATTGTTGATTTCTTGAAAAACCCTAAAAAATATACTGATTTAGGTGGTAAGATACCCAAGGGAGCTCTGTTAGTGGGCCCTCCAGGTACCGGTAAAACATTACTTGCCAAAGCCGTGGCAGGAGAGGCTAATGTGCCATTTTTTTCCATGTCAGGTTCCGATTTTGTGGAAATGTTTGTAGGAGTTGGCGCTTCGCGGGTTCGTGATTTGTTTAAACAAGCTAAAGAAAAAGCTCCGTGCATCATTTTTATTGACGAAATCGATGCTATCGGCCGTGCTCGCGGTAAAAATCCTAATTTTGGTGCCAACGACGAGCGGGAGAATACGCTCAACCAGTTACTTACCGAAATGGACGGTTTTGGTACCAATGTAGGTATTATTATCCTTGCAGCTACCAACCGTGCCGACATCCTCGACAAAGCACTGTTACGTGCGGGACGTTTTGACCGTCAGATACATGTGGAGTTGCCCGATGTGAATGAGCGAAGGGAGATCTTCAAGGTACACTTGCGTCCGTTAAAAATAGAACAGGGATTGGATATTGAGTTTTTGGCACGCCAGACTCCTGGATTTTCGGGTGCTGATATCGCCAATGTATGTAATGAAGCAGCTTTGATAGCAGCTCGGAAAGACAAAAATACGGTTGAAAAACAAGATTTTTTAGATGCTGTCGATCGTATTGTGGGCGGACTTGAACGTAAGAATAAAATCATCACCCAACAGGAAAAACGGACCATTGCATATCACGAAGCAGGTCATGCTACAGTGAGTTGGATGCTGGAACATGCACATCCATTGCTCAAAGTAACCATCATTCCGCGTGGTCGTGCATTAGGTGCAGCATGGTATCAACCGGAAGAGCGACAAATCACTACCATAGAGCAACTTTTCGAAGAGATGTGCTCCACCTTAGGCGGGAGGGCTTCTGAGGAATTAACCTTCCACACGATTTCCACCGGTGCGCTCAATGATCTCGAACGGGTTACCAAGCAGGCTTATGCTATGGTTAGCTATTATGGCATGGGTAGTCGATTAGGTAACATGAGTTTTTACGATTCATCCGGTCAATCGGAATATGCATTTACCAAGCCCTATAGCGAAAAAACGGCGGAAGCTATTGATAAAGAAACTTTTGACTTGGTTGATAAAGCATACCAACACGCCAGAGAAATTTTAATGAAACATCAAGATGGGTTAAAACAACTGGCTGAGCTATTGTTGGAAAAAGAGGTTATTTTTACGGAAGATCTGGAGAAAATATTCGGTAAACGTCCGTTCAAAAAAGAAGGCGAAGAAATAAAAGATGTTACACCTGAAGTAGTATCTCCTACGGATTTGCCAAACAACATTTAGTCGTTAGAAACGTTAAATGATTATGGTGCCATTTGGGAGGCCTCAGTCATACATTACATTCATGTCTTGAAGAAAGTCATTGAATATTCATACATAGCACATATCTGGATTATAAGACTATTGAATGTGTAATTTCTTATTAGAAACTATATAATAACAGTGAGTATGGAAAATTGGAAATGTGTTTATACAGCCAATCAGGTATATAAAGCGGAGGCTGTCAAGGATTTGTTAGCTAAAGAAGATATCGAAGCTGTGGTTGTCAATAAAAAAGATTCTGCTTACACTGTATTTGGCGACGTGGAACTATATGTGCAACCTGAAGATGAAAATATGTCTATTGAACTGATAAAGGGGTTTCACATTGAGTAACCTGGTTACTCGTGCATTATCGGGAGCAGTTTTTATCGTTATCATTGTTGGCTCCATATTGTGGCATCCTTATGCTTATGCGGGGGTGTTTTTAGTAGTTGTTGTGTGGGCATTACTCGAATTTTACGACATTATTATCAAAGACCGGGTACATGCGGGTAAGCTTATTGGGGTGCTGGGTGGTGTTATCCTTTTTACAGTAAGTTTTTTTTATGCTCAGGATATGATTGGAGGGAAGGCTTTTCTCGCTTTTGTTCCCGTGTTGGTATTTTTGTTCATCAATCAGCTGTATTCTACTGACCATTATTCATTTCGCGCAAGCGCTTACACATTAACAGGCATCATATACATTGCCCTGCCTTTGGCTTTATGTAATGGCCTGCTTTTTCCAAACCATGATCGACAATATGTGCCGGATATCCTGCTTGGTTTTTTTATCCTGCTATGGACTAATGATACATTTGCCTACTTAACAGGGATGATATTCGGCAAGCACCGTTTATTTGAACGTGTTTCACCCAAAAAGTCATGGGAAGGATTTTGGGGTGGATTTATTTGTACAATAGCCATTTCCCTGTTGATCGCTCAATTATTTCCCATATTGCCTTATTACCATTGGATGGCTATTGCCGCAATCATTGTTGTTTTTGGTGTTTATGGTGATCTGGTAGAATCGTTGTTGAAACGTAACTTGAAAATTAAAGATTCCGGTCATTTCCTCCCTGGGCATGGCGGCATCCTCGATCGTTTTGATGCCGTGTTGCTGGCTGCCCCTATGGTATATTTTTATTTGGCACTATTTGTATTTTATTAGAACATTTTGATATAACATGTGTTGATATAACGATATAATAACATGTTGTTTATGGATAATTTACCTGCATGACATACGTTTTGCCTGTGTGGAGAAATGATCTTCTCATGGTTATGTCAAATGAAAAAAAATAACATTTTTTGTAACTATTTTTTACTGTTATCGTAGAATTATATAAACATTGATGTTCGTGGAGCGATATAACGACACAGCACAGAACGGGTACGATTTCGTTGTATATGCAACGAAATATGTTAAATGTTGTGATATGTTTGGTGGAAGAATATGACACATTCGGAATATATTAGTAACATACGGAATAGCAAACAAATTTTGAAAGCAAGAGTGCTAATGGTTTTGTTATTGGGGTTGTTTGGTAGTATCGCAATGGCACAACCTACCAGTACTCAAGTTACAGACGTTGCATCGGCGATACTTCCGACTCCAGGGTCAGCAGTGGTGGCTAACAATTGTACCAAGACCAGGGAATTCAGACCTAGTTGGGTCATTGATGGTAAATATAATGCTTCGGAGATTTCATTGTCTATGGATTGGGGGGATGGAACCAACAGCGTGATTACCGGAGCTCAATTAGCTAGTTACAATGGAACCACTCAACCGATAAAAGTAGTACAAACAGAATCATCTCCCGGTTCAGGCATATGGACTACGGAAGTGTATTATGCGCCGAATGCAGGTTACCCTTCTTCAGGTTTTTCTCATCCCTACAACACCGTAAAGTGGTGTATGTACCAGGCTACACCGAGTATTACCGTGAAAGGATCTACTTTTTCATCTACCGCTATCCGTAAAGTGACCATTTGGTCTCGTGACGGAGATTCGGACGGTATGGGAGAGTTAAGCATGGTGGAGAGTGTCACAAGAAGGCAAACATATCTCCTTTGTAAAGGACAGGCTACTATTCCCCCCATTAGGTTTTTAAATAATTCTAAGATAGCTTGTAATACTTCGTTGAATGATGCAAGCGAACCGGGTGGACATTATGGTACCAATTGGGATTATGTTAAAAACCAACAGGAACGTTACTACCGGTTTACTTATGGTGTAGCGGGTGATAATATAGGTAATGTAGTCATCAAAACCTCGGGTGGAGATGTCACTGTCACTGGACCCAATACACCGGAGTGGGGTGCTACTGTGAGTTTTGTAAACCCTTATAAAGGACCTGTAACACGATGGCCTACAGCTGGTTCTTTGAGCCCGGATGCTGACCGCATGAATGTATTGACAGATCAAATAGAATGTTTGATCAATAAAGCTCCTGTAGGGGCTATATTTACTATTAAGTTAGAAATATGGAACGCCTGTAATCCCTATTCGGGCGATCCGGATAACCCCGGATCTGCCGATGTGGAATGGGGCTATATCAAAATAGCAGATGCTCCGGATCCGCTTACATCGCAAACATTGGTGTTTTGTAATGCCAGTCATAGCAGCGTGAACCCGTATAGTACAGCCAAGCCTCCGTATGATTACACGATGAATTTGGGGTACACCACAACCATCACTCCCGGTAAGTTTACCTGGTATAGAGACAATAATGGGGCTCCAGGTACAGAGTTATTCTCTGAAACTTACGTGGCTGGTTATAAATTTAATCCTTATACTACGACAAAGTTAAGTGCAGCTGATAAATTGAATCCCAGTGTCGCCAAGGAATATAAATACTGGGTAAAGTACGAATTTTCAGGCGATTCAAATGATCCTATCAAGAATTATACTTGTGCTACCGACCCAGTGTTGATGACTTGGCAAGTACGCGAGGATATTGTAGATCCGATAGCTGATGCTGCCATTAAGAACGACCGGTTCGGATGTTCAGGTAGTACCATTAGTTTTTCTGTGGATAATTCGGGCGCCAAATATACCGTGGGTTCCAAATCCATAGATTATTTAGATAGTTATCCTGTAGGAGGTAATATACAATACGGATGGGAAATCAGTTCGGATCCTGATAATTTAGCCTCCTCCATCAGTTTTCCGGGGAATGGCCGGACCGTGACTGTAGAACTTGATAAAACCCTAAAACTTGCCGCCGGAAAAAATGGCACGGTCAAGTTGCGTGTTTGGCGGCGTTGGGCGAATACTCCTGCCCAGCCATGGACCAATACCCCTCCTACCTGCGAAGGACAAAAACAGGAGATCACGATTACCATTTATCCATTGCCTTCGGCTACACTCAGTATCTCAGATTCCATATATTGTGCAGGGAGTACGCCCGTGCTGGATGTCAAAAATATTTTAGGCCCGGGAGGCAGCATCGGAGTTACCGTAAGTGGTAAATTGAACAGTGGACAGACTTTCTCGATTGCCTCAGTATCAGGAACAACGGGGCAGGCGTTGGTAGATCCCAATAGACCTGCTTTATCACCTCCTGCTGCTTCAATCACTGAATACTTTATTTACACATTGGAATACAAGACGCCTACGACACCACAACTGACGTGTACTTCTACCAATGGATATGATGGCAAAGATCCTGTCTTTAATCTTTCTCAAACAAGATTAATGCCTAACTCTTCGGTAAAGAAGACAACATCTCCGGTGAACACTCCCGTACGTGTGATCATGCGTCCGGGATTAACCACGGCACAGATTAC
>JAVBMZ010000090.1:0-9029 GCA_031551935.1 Bacteroidales bacterium | reverse complement strand
CTCGGATAATTGCTTGCCGGATTGTTGCAATCGCTGTATATCCGACATCCATTGCCCGTGCTTGCTCAAAGCTATTTCTAATTCCTGTTTACTATCAGTAGCCTTTTTACGTATCATTTCGTAATTATCCCGTGCTGATTGTACTGTTTGTATATGACGCTGGCGTTCTACTTTTGTGTCTTTGTCGCCAAAACATACCATACGTTGTTCTTGCATCTGTTTTAACACTGTTTGACTGGCTACGAATGCGTCAGTTAACTGATGTAGATGTATCGCTTTTTCTTCGATGTCCTTTTTGGAGTGACGCAGGTTGATATTGACTTCGTTGAGTTGATCGGCTTTTTGTTCTAAAGTATTTTGTTGCTCAAGTAACAAATTCAATCGTTGTTGTAATTCTGCAAGAATCCCACGGTTTTCGTCCGAGGGGAGTCCTATCTGGTTTGGTTCCAATAGTTTAGATATGTTATCTGATAATTGCTCACATTCCTCGTATAAACGCTTGATTTCGACTTGTGATCTAACAAACGAAGCACGGGCATGTTCCATCCTCAATGTTGTCTGGTTTTGTTCGCCATCTGCCCTGACGGTTTCTTCATTTAGCCTGCTGAGTTGGTTATTTAGTTCTTGCAGTTGTTTTTCAAGGTTTCGTATGACGCTTATTCTTTGGTTTAATATTGCCTGTTGGTTCTTTTTGGCATTGATAACTGCAACCATCATTTCTGTTTTGCCTATTTCCAATGGTTTGGGAAGTTGCCGGTTGATGATGTCGCAAGCATCCATCGTCTTTTGATATTCTTGATCGTTTTTAGCTTGTTGTTCCTGAAGGTTTGTTAATTGGATCTGAAACTGTTGGATGGATATTTTTTTGTCATTCACTTGCTGTGTCAATGATTCAACTTTTGTCTGTTGCACGTGTTGTTTTCGTTCTGCCTCTCCAAATTCATTCCGGTAATTGTTTTCTATAAAGGGATGATGTGTTGAACCACACAAAGGACAAGGTTTTTCCGGTTGCAATGTCGCTCTATCCTCTTCATATTTGCGAACGAGAAGTTGCAAGGTTACGTTTTCTTGTAGTGCTATCAACAAATTTTTCTCTTGTTCGTATCTGGCTGTCAGTTCTGTCAAGGTTTCAGCTTCTTGCACTAAATTTGCTGCTCTTTGTTTTTCCCGATCGTGCAAATCCCGGGCAAATTGGGACATATTTGCAGCAATAGCAGCCAGCTCCAATAGGCGTTCACATAAACTGATCAGCTTGGGAAGCATGGCGGCATCATTCTCTAAATCTTCCAGTGTTTTTCCTGCTAAGGCATTTTTTAACGCTTCCTCTGATGATTCGCGCTGTATGTATAGCTTCTCTATAGACTGCCGGTTGTTCTGTTGTATGGTGGCAAGTTTTTCTAATTCGTTGGTTGCGGAAAGCTCCTGTTGTTGAAACACTTGTTGCTCTTCAATTGTTTTTCGCACCTGTGTTTCATATGTTTCCCACTTTTCTAGTAAATATGCCAGTGTTGTGATTGTCTTTTCCAGCCCTTTTTCATGTTCATGCAAGGACAACCATTCCGATAAACGTTCTATCTCACCTGATAAAACGTGCATTGCTGTTTCCTGTTCCTGTGCTTTCTTTTTTAATTGCTCAAATGTTGTGGAGGCTATTTGCAATGTATCTCCGGCATGTGTTACTTGTTTGATCTGACTATCAATCAACACATCCTGTTTTTCTGCTTCAATTATATTTGGTTCTGCTTCCTGCTGCTGCTTGATAGCTTCTCTATACGCCTTTTCGGCATCGTAAAATTGTTTGGAATTTGTTTCGCATATTTCCTTCAACAATGGCAACTGTTCGTCTAGCAGGTGGACATGATGTTGTATACTGGCAAGATTTTGATGATGCGTATCTATTTCGGTCAATGCCGGCATAAATACCAGTATCTTCTTGTGTCGTTGCAATTGTTCAAATACGGGTCGGTTACGCTCGTATATATCCTGGAGTCTGGTTGATTCCTCCTGCAAGCTTTGTTTTTTCTTCCACAACCCGTTTATTTTATCAAGCCATTGTAAATGTTCTGTGCTTGTTGCTTTTTGTATGGTCAGTTTTTTTTCACGGGAATCTAGTTCAAGCAGTTGTTCGTGATATGCGGTCAATTCTTCGTTTGTCAAGAGCTTCACATCGTTTATCCGTAATTGCATTTGTTGCAATCTTGTCTGTTCCTCTTTTGACTTTTCAAAGATAAAGGTCGAAATTTGGGAATAAATCCCCGTATCGGTAATTTTTTCGAGCAACTCGCTTCTTTCACTTTCATTCGCTTTCAAAAAGCGGGTAAAATCGCCTTGCGACAACATCACTGAGCGGAGAAATTGTTGGTAATCTAACCCACATGTTTCCACTATTTTTTGTTGAACGGCACTCAATGGATGGCTTACAATTATTTCGCCAGTCGATGCAAGGCAAAGTTCCATCTTGGGTGTTTGCAATGCACCGTCGGCTTTACCGCGACTACGTTTGATCAACCATTTCGATCTGTATACCGTATTATTTGCTTCAAACTCCACCTCGGCATATGATTCACCTGTGTGACGTGTCATACTTTCGTGAGCATCTTTGTCGTGACGGTGTGCACGGCCATACAATGCTATCGTGATGGCATCCAGTATGGTTGTTTTTCCCGCTCCTGTTGGCCCGGTAATGGCAAACAAGTTACTTTCATTAAATGGTGGGCGGTCAAAACGAATAGCGTGTACTCCTTTTAACGAATTAAGATTCTGAAATTTGATGCTGATAATTTTCATTGAGACAAAAATAGAACACCCGGACAATATTTTCAAAAGATGTGTCACATTTCATGTGATAATAATTTGTTTTTAAAGGACACAGAGAATATCCATTGGTAATTATCATTTTTTGATTTGCCGAAAGTGAATGGATATTTCATCTGAATAAAGAACAATATTTTATATATCAGCACGTTATTATATGTAAAATATTTCATATATCCCTTGCAGATGTTGGATAAAATTCATATATTTGTAACAGTTCATTGGAGTGTTTAACTGATAAACTACGTAGCCATGGCAAGTAAAAGAAAGTTAAAGAAAAATATTGATAGCCTCACGGGTGAATTATTGAATGAATGTTTTGCTTTCAGTTATTTTCATCCAGAGACGAAGCCCAAGCAAGTTACAGAAACTATGTGGGCACTGGCGCATACTCGGAACGAATTGATTTCCAGAATTAATAGAAAGCAACCTGCATCAAATACCGACAAACAGTCGACACGGCAATTTTATAAAACACTGAAAACCGATGTGACCAACATGCCACGGTTGATGGACCATTTTACAGGATAACGTAGGATAACCTCTTTTTGGTCGTTAACGAATACAGAGGTATGTATGCTCTTTGGGCATGCAAAGGGGATTTATGTGTTGATAAGAATGGGTTGTTTACAGGCAGATGCAGAGAAAAATACACTATCTTTGTTCATTGGATGATCCCTTGTAATCAATTGATTCATTGTGGATACACATCAGTTAATTTGAATTTAGACCTATCAGGGATAGTTATTTTTTGAAATGATAGACAGAGCCACCGTAGACCGGATTTTCGATGCTGCACGCATTGTTGATGTTGTGGAGGAATTTGTCTCGCTCAAACGCAGAGGCGTTAACTATGTCGGTTGTTGCCCTTTTCATCATGAACGTACCCCATCGTTTAGTGTATCGCCATCCAAAAATATTTACAAATGTTTCGGTTGTGGTAAAGCTGGGAATGCCGTGAATTTTATCATGGAGCATGAACATCTTGGCTATGTGGATGCGCTTCGTTATCTTGCTAAGAAATACAACATTGAAATTGTCGAAAAAGAACAATCGCCCGATGAACAACGATTAAACGATAGACGCGAGAGCCTGATGGTGGTATCGGCTTATGCTGCACGTGTGTTTCAGGAGAATTTATTCAATAGTCGGGAAGGAGTGGCTATCGGATTGAGCTATTTTAAAGAACGTGGTTTTCGGGAAGAAACGATTAAAAATTTTGAATTAGGTTATAGTTTTGAGTCACGTGATGCATTTACCAAAAAAGCCCTAAAAGAAGGATACAAAGAAGAATTTCTGGTTGAAACGGGTTTGAGTATCAAAGGAGAACATGCAACTTTTGATCGTTTTTCCGGTAGAGTCATTTTTCCCATACACAGTCTGGCGGGAAAAATCATTGCATTTGGAGGGCGTGTGCTTAAAACCGACAAAAAAACAGCTAAATATCTCAATTCGCCTGAATCGGAAATTTATCACAAAAGCAAAGTGCTTTATGGCATTTATCAAGCTAAGAAAAGCATTGTGCAACATGACAAATGTTATCTGGTAGAAGGTTATACTGATGTACTCTCAATGCACCAAGCGGGGATCGAAAATGTAGTAGCTTCCTCAGGTACGGCATTGACCGTGGAGCAGATACAACTTATCAAGCGTTTTACCCCTAACATCACGGTTTTATATGATGGAGATGTAGCGGGTATCAAAGCATCCCTGCGTGGAATCGATTTGATTCTGCAGGAAGACATGAATGTAAAGACGTTGCTTTTGCCCGATGGTGAAGATCCCGATTCTTTTTCCCGATCACATAATGCATCTGAGCTGGAAGAGTACATCCGCACCAAAGAAACAGATTTTATTACGTTCAAAGCCCAGTTGTTGCTTGATGATGCCAAGAATGATCCGATCAAACGTTCGCAGTTGATCACGGATGTGGTACAATCGATTTCTCTCATCCCGAAAGCCATTACACGTGCGGTATATCTTAAAGAATGCAGTCGCATGTTTGAAGTTGACGAACAAATGTTGACGGAAACGATGGAAGGTATGCGGCAGAAAAGGGCAAATGATAGGCAGAGAAGCGAATCCAGAAAAACAAATATTGAGCAGCCATCGGAAACGGAAAATGGTAATGTCGTTGAAACGCCAGTACTACCGGAAACGATCCGTATACAAAACATCGATCAGAAAGAAATCGCGCTTGCTGAACAGGAAATCATCCGGTTGTTAATTACTTACGGTGATCAACTATTGAGTGAACAAAATGAAGAAACTGGCGAAATGGCCTTAACAGTGGCTGAGTATTTGATCCAGGAACTGCGTAACGACGAATTAGAGTTGCAGCAAACTCTTTTAAGACAGGTGTTTGAAGAATGCGAGTCGTTGATCAAGTCTGGAGCACCATGTGATAGCAAATATTTCATACAACATCCAAACCATGAGATTAGTCAATTGGTCGCCGGATTCATCGAACCGAAGTACGTGTTGAGCAATATTCACAGTAAGAACGGGCATGTAGTGAAAACAGAACCGGATAGTCTCAACGAAGTTGTACCGGTGAGTCTGATGGCATACAAACATAAACGGGTCATTGCGCTATTGAAAAATATTACCATGGAGATACAGCAAGCTGAAACGGATAAAAATGCGGAACAATTAGATGAGTTGTATGCAAAATACATGGCTTTAACGCAAATCAAAAAAGAATTGGCCAAAATATTGGGCAAACGAATCTTTAATTAATCTCCATATCACTAAATTTATAAATGATTAATGTATGATGCCTGTCAAAATTTTTAAATATGTCTGCACTTTAGGTATCTTTTGCTGCTTATGGTGTGCTGAAGCCAAGCCTCAATCTTTTCAGGATTCGGATACGGTAAGAATCACAGAAACAGATGGGATCACGACAACCGATAGTATTGCAGAACCCTATAGCATCATGGTTATTGATACTATCCAAGTGGTTGCCGTAGGTGATATCATGATGGGCACAGCTTTTCCCGATGGGAAATATCTTCCCCCCAACAATGATTGCAGCCGTTCTTTTAGCATGGTGTTGCCTTATTTCGCGGATGCCGACATCCTTTTTGGTAATCTGGAAGGAGCGCTTATCAAATCTCAAACCGGTGCTAAAAAATGTAACAATCCTGAATGGTGTTATACTTTTGGCATGCCTGCCGAATATGCCGGATGTTTGGCTCAGGCAGGATTTGACATCCTGAGTATTGCCAATAACCATATGGGAGATTTTGGTGAAATAGGCAGACAGACTACAACGCAGACACTCGACAGCTATGGTATTCGTTATGCCGGATTATTGACCCATCCTACGACAATACTTGTCAAAAATGGTATTAAATACGGATTTTGCGCTTTTGCGCCCAATAGTGGTACGGTTAGTGTAAAAGACATACCTGCGGCGCAAGAGATAGTTCGTAAGCTCAAAGACAGTTGTGATGTGGTCATTGTTTCATTTCATGCAGGCGCGGAAGGGAGAGATTATCAACACGTACCACGGAAGACGGAAACATTTCTCGGGGAAGATCGTGGTAATGTATATGAATTTGCCCATAAGATGATTGATGCTGGCGGGGATATATTGTTGGGGCATGGTCCACATGTGACACGTGCCGTGGAAATATACAAAAACCGTTTTATTACTTATAGCATGGGCAATTTCAGTACATATAGCCGTGTTAATGTAGAGGGTGTGAATGGACTGGCGCCTATTTTCCGGATTTATACCGATCCTAAAGGAAATTTCCTCAAAGCGCGTATCACTCCTACCTATCAACCTGCCGATGATCGTTGCCCACGTTACGATCCTGGTTATCGTGTGGTCTCTGTAATACAAAAACTCACCAAAACAGATTTTCCCGAAGTAAATATCCAAATAACAGATGACGGATGGGTGACAGTGCCTGTCGAAAAACACACTGCGCAGGCGGATATAAATGGGGCAGGCCAATGAATAGCGTTGTGAGTAATTGATCATTATTTACATGAGCATACTCATCTAACATAGGTAAATGAAGCCTTATTATCAAGATATACTTGTCGAAGCTGGTTGCGATGAGGCCGGGCGCGGATGTTTGGCAGGCCCTGTTTTTGCAGCGGCAGTTATCCTACCTAAAGATTTTGCTCACGACATACTGACTGATTCCAAGCAATTAAGCCACCAACAACGTTATCGCCTGCGGGACGAAATAAAAGAAAAAGCAATTGCATGGGCCGTAGCGTCATGTAGCAACCAGGAAATAGATAAAATAAATATTTTGAAAGCATCTGTACAGGCCATGCACAGGGCAGTTTTTCAATTAACCCATCAACCGGGACTATTAATCATTGACGGTAATTATTTTATCCCTTATCCGGATATCCCGCACCGGACTGTTGTCAAGGGTGATGCATTGTATTATTCCATCGCAGCTGCATCTGTTTTGGCCAAAACTTATCGTGATGACTACATGACTGCACTTGCTACAACCTATCCACAATACCTTTGGGGGAAAAACAAGGGGTATCCATCAAAAGAACATCGGGAAGCTATTGCAACATATGGTATTACAGAGCATCACCGGAGATCTTTCCGGCTATTATCCGACCAATTGAAAATACCATTTGAAGAAGCAGGATAAATCATCGTTTATTTTTGACTGAACGGTCAGTCAAAAATAAATTACCATACAAACTCTGTTTTATATTCGGTTAAGTTGCCTTTAGCATCTGTTATTTTCATGTGTAACGTATGCTTGATGTTTTTGCTCAATCTGCTATCGTCAAAATTGTAATATATCAAATTGTTTTTGGCGTCATATTCAAACAATACCCATTTGCCATCAATCCAACCATCATATGTGCTGATGCCCGAAAAATTATCCTGGATTTTAAACCGTATATTCTCTTTTCCCCGCATGTTGATTCCTTTACTGATGTTGATGGGGGTAATCGTTGGGGGTACCGTATCGACGGTAATGGCAAAGTTGCCAAAACTTCTCGAGGTGGTACCGACCATACCATTCTGATATGTTCCTCCGGCGCTAGTCAGTTTTCCATTACGATCAACCTGCGCTAGCAGAGCTTTGCTGCGCAAACGCTCCGAAAGGCTGTCAGCAGTTATTTCAATAGTCATAGCGCGATGCAAAGGCGTATGTATATCATGTACATGATATACTTCAGAATACAAAGATTTTGATTTTTTAGAGACACTACATGTAAATAGGATATCGTCATATAATGTATTGGCAGGAATTAATACCCTGATCCCTTGTTGTTGGAATATAAAGTCCTTTCCATAAGCATTATCCAGACGTTCGGGTATAACAGTTAATTCGGGCATATACAGCGACGGTGTGGTGATGATAGGCGTCTCCGGAAGGTAAGAAAATGAAAAATCCAATTTGGTACTATTTCCGTGTACATCGCGTGCTGCCACTTGCGCTTTATGTTCTGATGAATCGGCAAATGAAACAATCCCCCTGTTGACATTCCGGTCGTATATACTCAATTGGTTGTTAGGCTCCATATATAGACGGGTGAATCTAACTTTATTATCTACATAATAACCATAATCAATCAGACTATTCACATACCTTGTTTCGTCGAACGAAAATTTATCCATGGTGAATGAAAAAATTTCGGTATCGTCCATTCGTAAACTTACGCTATATGGGCCGCAACGGTTGGCCGAACCATAAGTCTGGTCATAAACATCAATACCAAAAGCCACCTTGCCTTTGATAACCAGCTTTTTATTTCCGGCAATTTTATAATTCCGTCCTGACTTTTCTAATGGTAAAATTAATTTATCTGCCGATCCGTTGATGGTACTTCCTTCTCCTATCGGGTAAATGGCTAAACTTCTCATTATAGGAGCAACATTGTCTTTCACACCAAAGCCAAACAGTAGAGGATTGACTGTTTTTTCCGTTTTTGTTTCGCGTACTTCAAAATGTAAATGTGGTCCGCTTGATCCGCCTGTATTTCCTGAGAATCCAACAACCTCGCCCCGTTTCACAACAAAACGTGTAGCGTCAGGGTATAAATCGACTTGAAACCGCTCCCGTCGGTATTGTTGTTGCTTGACATACGTCTCGATTTCATCATTAAACTTATCCAGATGGGCATAAACTGTTGTATACCCGTTGGGATGATTGATGTATAATGCGCGGCCATAACCGCCTGGGGAAATGGCAATACGTGATACATAACCGTCT
>JAVBMZ010000082.1:0-8579 GCA_031551935.1 Bacteroidales bacterium | reverse complement strand
GGAAATACTTCGTTTTTATTGCTGGTGAAACCTAAAGGACCAAGTACAGTCGCTGCCCTACCGGTTCTTACTAAATCAAAAAATCGAGTTTCTTCCAGCGCAAATTCCGCACGCCGTTCATCCCAAATATCCTGTATGGTTGGGTTAAGAATCGGATCAAGGTTTACCCTTGCACGAACCCTGTTCAATGGAGTTGCAGCATCACCGCCTAATACAAATTTTGCTTCGGCATTCATCAGCAAAACATCAGCAAATCGGATGATACGGATATTATAATCAAAACCATAGCCATTATAGCTCCAGTTGTTATACGCTGAAGGAGTATAGGTCTTCATATTGTAATACGGATTGGTACAACCAGCTATGATGCTATCGCCCTCGATCGTCATGCTCTTACGTTCCATAATGGTCGCCTTGGTACGTTCCGTTTCATTCCGTGATGCCAAGAAAAGAATCAGCCGCTGGCTGGGAACTTTGAAACCCCACCCTTGCATGTTGCTGGGGCTGTTTCCTCTGGGACCCTGATAATAAGCATATTCACAATAAGTAGCATCGCCCGATTGCTTACCCAAGGTGGAGCTTTGTATCTCAAATAATGACTCCTCACAATTTTCGCCTTCTATACGGAATAATTTGTAAAAATCCCGATACAAATCGTATGAACTTTCCAGCATAATGCGATCTGTATATTTTGCCACAGAATCCATCTTATTTTGGAAAAGATACACTCGGGCTTTTAAAGCCATTGCCGAATATTTAGTCACCCGGCCTGCCCATTCGGGTGTATATGATTCGGGCAAATCCCTAACACCTGCGTCCAAATCCTCGTGGATAAAAGCATATATTTCATCGGCAGTCGACCGGGGCACTTGTGAAAGCTCTTCGGAGGTCATGATGGTTTTAACCAATGGCACTCCAGCATATGCACGGACAAGATTAAAATAAGCATATGCCCTGATAAACTGGCTTTCGGCCATATCCGCAGCATAAGTTTTTCGGTCGGCATCTGTACGGATCACCGGCAAAAAATTGGGCAACGTAACAATGGCGTTATTGGCAGCACTCACCACATTGTACAAACCATCCCAATAGTCGGAAACCAGTGTATTGCTCGGACCGTATGTAAACTTGTCCAATTCTATCATCGGTGCGCTATCATCAATCGTACTCCCTTTATCGGCATCATCGCTTGTTACTTCCAACAAGCCCATATAGGGAAAAGCATGTACATTGTTGGAGCGCAACGATGCATAAGCATTGCTCACCGGCATGAACATATTGTCCTTTTTGGAGTAATCAATGTCTGATGTAGGCACAGCAGCTTCAGGATCGATGTCCAAGTAATCGCACGAAACGAAGACCAGAGCCACTATCAGTATATATATTGTTGTTTTCATTACTGTATCTTTTTATATGGATAATTATATTGAGTCACACATAGTTAATTTATTAAAATATAGCCCTGATTCCCACGCTATAGATGGCTTGCATCGGGTAAACAGTATTATCAATTCCTGTTTTATTAGGCTCGCCGGATATTTCGGGTGTAAATCCATTATATTTAAAAAGTGTATATGGCCGTTGTGCCGACACATAGCATCTGATGGTTGGAAATGCTGGATTGTTAAATGGTATCGTGTAACCCACCTGCACATTTTGAAGGCGGATATACCACCCATTCTCCACATAAAAAGAATTGGGTTGTTGTATATTTCCGTTTCCATACGCTTCGGCCGAAGGATAGTCACTACTCGGATTATCTGCCGTCCACCGGTTATTATAAAATGCTTCGTCGTAATTAGCCGTTGTAAAAACACCCCGGTTCATACGCTTTTGGTTGAGTATCTTATTACCCCACTGTCCCTGTAGAGATAGTGAGAAGTCGAAGTTTTTATATACCAGACCAAAATCCAAACCTCCCATTAATTTAGGAGTAGGACTTCCCAAATAAGTCATGTCATTAGCATCAATCTTTCCGTCGCCATTCACATCCTGGTATTTGAAATATCCGGGACTAGCCCATGCCGGAGCTGTAGGATCTTGTAATGCTTCTCTTTCCGACAGATATACGCCATCCACTTTGTATCCGTAAAATGCGCCAATAGGTTTTCCAACCACCGAATAGGTTGCAATGGTACCATTAATCGTAGCACCTGGCACCTTTCCTGTTGTAGTGTTCAGCACTTTAACTACTTTGTTGTAAACAGTGGTCAGGTTTATTCCGATACTGTAACTCAAGTTTTCCGATATCTTATCGTCCCAGGAAAGTGCTAACTCAATACCCATATTCCTCACGCTACCATTGTTTCCAAGTAGTTCTGCCGTTCCACCACCGCTTGCCACCGGCGCCACGAATACAACATTATCCGTTTGCCGCCGAAAAAAGTCCAAAGAACCGTTCAATCTCTGACTGGCCATGGCAAAATCAAAGCCGACATCAAATTCGGTAACTACTTCCCATTTCAAATAATTCTGAAAAACGGTTTGTGCTCCGACACCGTCGACCAATTGGTCGCCAAAAATACCCGAGGAAGCCGCTCCCGCTTCTCCCAAAATGTAAGTAGAATTGGTCGGTACATTATCGTTACCTAATTGTCCCCAACTTGCCCTCATCTTCAAATAATTAAATACTTGTTGACGTTGCATGAAGTTTTCGGAAGAGATAATCCAACCCAACCCCACTGAAGGGAAATAGCCCCATTTTTCTTGATACTTAGAACTACCGTCGGCGCGGAATGTAAATGTTGCCAAATACCTGTTATCATAACCATAAGTCCCCCTGAAAAAATAAGACATCCCTCTGTCTTTCCTCCCATCGTCATTAGCATTCCTGCTCTTGTAGGAACCATTCTTGATATATTTCATTTCATCAGTGGTTCCGGGAACGTTCAGGGCAGAACCTTCAAGCCACGGGTTGGTTTCTTGCCTTACCGAGTTGCCTACCATCAAGCTATAATTATGCTTTTGCCGGATAACATCACGGAATGTCAACGTATTATCTAAAATACTCTTGGTGAATTCATTTGATTTTTTAGTCAAAGTTGAAATGGTCAACCCTTGCGAACCTCCTACAAAATATTCAGGCGAATAAGTCCTTTCACGGATAAATGTCAAGTCCTGGCTGTATTGCGTCTTGAAGGTCAAACGGTCTTCGAAAAAGTTCAATTCCAGAAAAACCGAAGGAATGATATGATAACCATTTTCCAACGCATCATAATAGTAGGCAGCCGCATATGGGTTTGAATATTCGTTGCCTAAACCAACTGATTGTGGACTACCAAATTTAACAGGATACGCCGCTGTATTATTGTCATCATAAACATGGTAGATGGGTGGACTCATAAATGCCCGGAAAAAAGCATCATCGTTTGGTTTTACATGGTCGTATTTCGAAACAAGTGCACTAAATCCCACCCTCGCCATTTTTGACAACTGAAATTCTCCTTTGGCACGTATATTCAGACGCTTATAATTATTAGATACATCTAAAATCCCATCCTGATACAAGTAATTGGCGCCAACGGAGTAATTAGTCTTATCGGTACTTCCTGACACATCCAAACTATGATTGGTCATCAGGGCATTATGTAACAATACATCGTACCAATCCGTATCAGCGCCATTATACTGGTCTACGGTAACCGGAGTATAACCGATTTTGTAACTCTTGCTTATCCAATCGTAGTTGGATTCGTTACGGAGTGTGACATACTGTGCCGTATTGGTCATTTTCATGATATTGACAGGCACTTGTAAAGCGACATATCCGTCGTAAGTTACCACTGGCTTGCCTCCTGCACCGCTTTTAGTAGTGACCAATATAACGCCGTTAGCCGCACGGACACCATAAATAGCAGATGCAGAGGCGTCCTTCAATACACTCATGCTTTGAATATCATTGTTATTTAAGAAATCGATATTATCCACAAAAACTCCATCGACCACATAAAGCGGCTTAGCATAATCGCCGATAGAACCGACTCCACGTATTCTCACAGCCGAACCTGAACCCGGTGCACCATTATTGATAATTTGCACCCCGGCTACCTTTCCTTGTAAAGCCTGCATAGGATTACTCGTCGCTTGTTTTTCAAAAACGTCTTGTTTCACCACTGCAATCGGCGCCGTCAAATCCTTTAGTTTAGCCGTGCCGTACCCCACTACCACTACTTCTTCGAGTTCTTTAGTATCTTCGACCAATGTGATATCAATGGTTCTACGGTCGCCTACGACTATCTCCTGAGCCACAAATCCTACAAAGGAAAAAACCAACACTGTTGATGCGGTAGGCACCTCCAATGAGTACTTGCCGTCCATATCAGTTACCGTACCGCTAGTAGTGCCCTTGATGAGCACGTTGACCCCAGGCATGGTTTCTCCCGCTTCGTCGAATACTGCGCCGGAAACGTTTATCTGGGCCAACGACAATGTCCATGAAGACAGGAAGATCATAAAACACAAGACTGTCTTCCAAATTAGAATGAGATGTAATTGTTTTTTCATATTGATGCATTATTTTAAGTAAATAATACTTTGTATTTAATCTTATAGTTATAATACAAATAAGACGTTAATTTGTTTGAAAGTAAATGTGTTTTTTCGTAATTTTTTTAATTAAAAAAGTTTTATTAACTTTGTTTGGAATCACTCATTTCTACCAACATATAAACTGCACACAGCTTACTCATTCACCTTAATATGAGTATATTCATTCTGAAAATAGGCTATATGCGAAGGATATATTGAATATTTTTATGTAGATATTAATAAAATGAACGTTTACCATAAAGTATTTAACATATACGCCAACAGATGTAACCATAAAATCAGGATCTGATTTCTCGCTTATGAACGTTCTGAATTTATTGTTTTTACCTTTGATAGAAAGAATAACAAAAAATATTACTTTTGCATAGCCATTAAAATGTATCACAATATGGATAGCAGTACCATATTGACAACCACTTTCCGTAAAACACACTTATTATTATTCAACATGAAAAATGCGTGGTCAAGCATTTGGATAGTCACATTGTTAGTCTTATGCACACAATGTACTCTATCCGAAAACAAAAAAAATGAAGGCAACAAGTCACTACCGGTCAAAAATGTGATCATCATGATAGGCGACGGTATGGGAGTAAGCCAGGTATATGCCGGATTAACAGCTAATAAAGGAAGTTTACATCTGGAACGTTGTCAATATGTAGGCTTTTCAAAAACCTACTCGGCCAACAATTATGTCACTGACTCAAGCGCAGGAGGCACGGCCATTGCGTGCGGTACCAAGACCAACAATGGCGCTATCGGAATGGATACTACCCAAACTGCAGTGAAATCAATGCTGGAGTATGCTGCGGAAAACGGATTGTCTACAGGCATTGCCGTTACTTGTGAATTAACTCATGCCACACCAGCTGCTTTTATTGCCCATCAACCTGATCGCAACATGTCGGAAGAGATTGCGCTGGATTATCTCAACTCAAATGTAACCGTATGTATTGGCGGTGGACGCAAATATTTTGAAGAACGCGCCGACGGACAAAATATCACGGAACAGATGAAAACCAAAGGTTTTCAGGTCGCATATACTATGGAAGATGTAAAAAAAGTATCATCGGGTAAATTACTCGGTTTGGTTGCCGACGTAGAACCTGCTCCCTATCCCCAAAGAGGTCCGATGCTTCCCGAAGCTGTGGCAACAGCTCTTAATATACTTAAAACCAATGATAAGGGTTTTTTCCTGATGGTAGAAGCCTCACAAATAGATTGGGGCGGGCATGATAATGACCAGCAGTATATCATCAACGAAATGTTGGATTTTGACCAGGCCATCAAAATAGCATATGATTTTGCCGAACAGTATCCCAACACATTGGTTATCGTCACAGCCGACCACGAAACAGGTGGTTTAGCACTCAATGGCGGAAATTTCAGCTCTGGCGAAGTAAAAGGAGCATTCACTACCAAAAATCATACTGGAGTGATGGTTCCCGTATTTGCGTTCGGTGCAGGCGCTAAAGAATTTTCCGGTATTTATGAAAACACCCAAATATTACCTAAAGTGCTGGAAGCATATGGGTTTACCAAATAACTAAGAAGACGGTTTCTTTTTCATAAACTTCGATTACGGATGAACGTTCAAAAAATACGCGCTGATTTTCCAATCCTTCACCAAAAAGTATATGGTAAGCCTGTGGTGTATTTAGATAATGGAGCCACCACACAGAAGCCACAAGTGGTTATCGATACGTTGTCACGGATGTATTCATCGTGTAACGCCAACATCCATAGAGGCGTCCATTATTTGAGTGAACAAGCCACCGAAGCATATGAAAATGCCCGACGTACTGTCCGGGATTTTTTGAATGCGGCGTTATCGCAAGAAGTAATTTTTACCTCCGGGGTTACTTCCAGCATCAATTTAGTAGCATTTTCCTACGGGGAAAGATTTGTCCAACCGGGCGATGAAATTATTGTCTCCACGATGGAACACCATTCGAACATTGTCCCGTGGCAAATGATGTGCGACCGTAAGAAAGCCCACTTAAAAGTGATACCTATCACCGATAGTGGCGAACTGATGCTGGATGAGTATCAAAAGTTGTTATCGCCACGAACAAAGTTGGTAGCAGTAACTCATGTATCCAATACATTAGGGACGATTAACCCTGTGAAAGAAATCATCCGGATAGCACACGAAAACGGCACACATGTCCTGATAGATGGTGCCCAATCCGTGCAACACATCAACATTGATGTACAGGACATGGGATGTGATTTTTTTGCCTTTTCCGGGCACAAGTTGTATGGACCCACCGGCATTGGTGTATTATATGGGCGCAAAGAAATATTGGAAGAACTCCCTCCTTATCAAGGAGGAGGTGACATGGTGGATTGCGTCACTTTCAAAAAGACAACATATAATGAATTGCCTTTCAAATTTGAAGCCGGTACAGCCAATTATATTGATGCTGTCGGTCTGGAGAGCGCCATCAAATATATCTTATCTATTGGTATCGATGAGATTGCAACTTACGAACATCAGCTAATGGAATATGCCCGCGAAGAACTGAGTAAAGTAAGCAGAATACACTTCTTCGGCACTGCTAAACAAAAGATTGCGACATTTTCATTCTTATTAGACAACATACATCCGTACGATACGGGCATGGTACTCGACAAAATGGGAATTGCTGTACGTACTGGTACACATTGTACGCAACCACTAATGCAACACTATGGTATCGATGGCACCGTACGCGCATCAATGGTATTTTATAACACTTACGAAGAAGTGGATCTATTATGCCAAGGATTGGAAAGGGTGAAAAAAATGTTTGCATAAAAAAGCCGAACCCTCTGGCCCGGCTTTCCTTAAAAACAATATATCGTTAAAACTTAAATCCGAACGTAAGTACTACCTTATTGTTCTGCCGCTGCAATATCGGGCTAACATATGAATGTTCAGCCGGATTGTAGTACATATCATAATAATATTGCGGAAACTTGGTATATGAGTAAGCTGCATCCATATAAAAATTACGCGTCCTAAACCCAATACCACCTGAATAACTCAGCGTAGGTTTATTCTTTATTTCGGTACCTTCATAATAGGAATCCTTATAAGGACTGCCATAATAAGCAGCACCACCGCGCAAAAATACAGGGCCAAAATGCACCTCAGCTCCTGCCTTCAAATTAAAGGCTCCTTGATAAATTTCTGATATCGTTTGATTGACATCATTGTAATCCTTGTTAGGCAACATATCGTTGGTCGAATAATCGACATATTCAGCTTCCAAACTGATGAGCCCGACATAACCAAGTACAACCGCCGCACTAACATTATACCTCCATGGAGTAGTTACCTTAAAATCCTCCTCTTGGATTGGGCTCTCAGCCCAATAATAATTATCAGCAGTGCCAGTGCCTGGAGGGGGCTCGGTGTATAAGGCATCCATGTCAGTAGCCAATTGCCCGGTTAGCCAATAAGCAGTGGGTGTATGCACAGCCACTCCCAAACGCAACATATTGAAAGGGCGAAATAACAAACCAATTTTTGCATTCATCCCCCATCCATTGATGATATAGTCGCTATTAAAAATGTATGAATCCAGATATTGAGCAAAATGAGGCATTTCTTCATGTGTATAGAACTCTTCATAATACACATCATGTATTCCCCAGGTGAAACCCAAATATAACATATCACTGAAATTGGCGCCAAGCGATATGTCATATTCACCAATACCGCCCCTATAACCGATAGAACGCACTAACCTTTGATCGTACCTACCATTCAACATGTAATCATTAATATATTCGCCGTTATCATCCCAAATGGTCAGTGTACTAATTGCCAAATCCTCATACATAGGGCTAATGTTGCCCACGCTGGCATTGGCGGCAAATTCATCCAATTGGGAAGATTTCACCCGTGCGTCGACATATGCATCGGCTGAAAAAGCGCTTACCCGGTTGTATGCCAATCCAAAACTTAAAATTTGCAACACTTTTGGACGATAAAAATTCCAAGTATAAACATACCCTGCGTTGTTGATATTGAACCTAAAATT
>JAVBMZ010000065.1:0-3813 GCA_031551935.1 Bacteroidales bacterium | reverse complement strand
CATTTTCGAGAATAGGATTCACTGCAACGGGGGTAAAAATGGAACCAACACGTCGTATCGGTGCATCCAGATATCGGAACATTTCATCGCCAATGATGGCTGCTAATTCGGCTCCAAAACCTGAAAAAACTTTGTCTTCGTGTACTACCAAGACTTTGTTGGTTTTTTTTACCGAAGTAAAAATCATCTCTTTGTCGAGTGGTATCAACGAACGGATATCAATTACCTCAATGCTTTTACCTATGTCGTTGACGATACGATCAGCCGCCTCCAAACACATATGTGAGGTATTGCCATAAGTGATAATGCTCAAATCAGAACCTTCGCGACGGACACGTCCTTTACCGAAAGGTACTTCGAAATCTTCAGGTACTACAGTAGCAGCCCATGCTGCATTGTATAGCGCTTTAGGCTCCAAAAAAAGTGTAAATCCGCGCGAACGCATACTGGTACGCAATAATCCTGCTGCATCGTCGGCAAACGAAGGATAGACAATACGTGCGCCAGGCATAGTAGTAAGTGCACCTTCAATAGTTTGCGAATGGTATAGCCCACCGCCAATATAACCTCCCGACGCAAGCCTTAAAGTAATATTGGGTACAAATTTTCCATGGTTACGCCAATATTCATGTGTGCACTCCACATATTGTTCCACTGCCGGCCAAAAATAGTCTGCAAATTCCGCACCTTCAATTACTATACGGATTTTCGGATCAAAACGACTCATCCCATTGGCTGTTCCTACGATAAAATCTTCGGCAATAGGTGCATTGAAGACACGTTTTATGCCAAACTCTTGTTGTATACCCTTGGTGACATTAAATACGCCCCCTTTGTCTTTGTTGGCAACATCCTGTCCCCAGAGAAATGTATCGGGATTATATCGAAATTCCACTTTCAATGTTTCGTTCAAAGCTGTGACAAGGGTTTTCTTTTCCCCTTCTTGTTGGTGCGTACCGTCCGTGTATTTTTGGGGTTGATAAGGTTCGGGTAAGACATCATCAAGTACTGTTTCCGGATCTGGATCGGGAGCAGCTAAAGCCTTACGATTGGCTTCCTTCATCTCGTTTTTTACCTCATCTTCAATTTGTTTCAACTCCCCTTCTGTTAACCGTTTGTATCGCAACAGCATTCTACGAAATTTGGACAAGGGGTCTGCTGCCTTTACATATGCCAGTTCGTTCTTATCGCGATACAATGTCTGTTTGTCCGAATTGGAATGTGCTTCAATACGGACGCAATTAGCTTGTACCATCACCGGTTCACGGTGAGTAATGGCATGTTCGCGTGCCGATGTCATGGCATTCATCGAATCAAATACATCTTTCCCGTTACAATGAATGATTTTCAGATTTTTAAATCCCGAAAAATTATCAGCTACTTTGCGGTTGGCCGTTTGATCTTCTTTCGGAACGGAAATACCATAGCCATTGTCTTGTATAACAAAGATAACCGGCAATTTTTCGGTACTTGCCCCGTTAACAGCCTCATACACAAACCCCTCAGAAACAGACGATTCCCCGTGTGAACAGATGGCTACACCTCGATGTTCATAATATACCATAGCCCTCGCCACTCCTACTGCATGTAAATCCTGTGTCGCTGTGGCCGAAGAGACATTGTGGATATTCCATTCAATTTTTGAAAAATGATTCGGCATGTGTCGCCCACCACTTGTTATGTCTGTGGCTTTTGACAACCCGTTGAGAATGATTTCCTCAGCCGTAAGACCTGCTGATAAAGCTGTCAGTAAATCACGATAATATGGAAATAAGTGATCTTCGCCTCGTGTGAATACTTGTCCAATAGCTAATTGTATTCCATCGTGTCCTGCATAAGGTGCATGGAACGTCCATCCTAACGATTGCAGCAAATACGCCGTTGCCTTCTCGTCAAGAGCACGACCCAAGGCCATCAAATGATACCATTTTTTCAAGGTTGCCTTATCTGTGGTTGTGATGGAATACTTCAATTTTGATGGGTTTTATTTTAAATTGATTTTACAGAAAATCAATTGTTCATTAAAGACTGGCACGTGGATAACGATATATATTTACCGGATGTGTATGATTCGTTTGTCTTTGATAGCTTTTCACTGGTTGAAGATGATTTACGGATTCTGCCGCATCATGCACTGTACGACAAGCGCCATTTGCCGTACGGCAAATATTGTTCGATGTGTTGCATCTTGTCTGCGGCGTATTACAAATGGAATGTACCGTATGGCACATTACTTTTGATATCCTTTCTTTGGGTTGTGCTGCTTGATACTTGAACGTCAGTACTTCACTTTTTAATTGTTGCATATATATATGATTATCTTTCCGGTATGTTGATGGTTTTTCAAGGTTCTATTATTATACTCTCTCCATTTCCAAATAATCTGCTATTCGCCGGACAAAAGCGCCGCCTAAAGCGCCATCTACAGCGCGATGGTCGTAAGATAACGACAGATACATTTTATGACGGATGGCAATTACGTCACCATCGCTTGTTTCCACCACTGCTGGTTTCTTCTCTACATATCCTACACCTAAAATAGCTACCTGAGGCTGATTGATGATAGGGGTACCTATGATATTCTTAAAAGTTCCAAAATTGGTGATCGAAAATGTTCCTCCCTGGATATCGTCCGGTGATAATTTATTGCTGCGTGCTTTCACGGCCAGCGAATCAATAGCGACAGCAAGCCCGTTGATGTTCAAATTATTCGCATCATGTATGACCGGAACAATCAGGTTTCCATCATCTAATGCCACGGCTATACCCACATTGATGCGTTTCTTGAAGATGATATTGTAACCATCGACTGAAACATTGACTCGTGGAAAATCCATTAATGCTTTGGTGCAAGCCTCTACAATGGCAGGCATATAGGTTAATTTGACTCCTTCCTGACGAAAAAAAATATCTTTGACACGTTCGCGCCATTGTACCAATTTGGTAACATCAGCCTCTACAATGGTGGTGACATGTGGTGACACCTTCTTTGACATGACCATGTGATCAGCGATGATACGGCGTACACGGTCCATTTCTACTACAGTATCTTCCGAAGTTACTGTCCCTGATGATTGCGTTGCCTGCGTAACAGCCACAAGAGGTTTTGGAGAAGATGGCTTCCCTCCTGTTTTCCTGCTTTCTACATATTTCAACACATCGGTTTTATTCACTCTTCCTTGGAATCCGGTTCCTGTAATGCTATCTAATTCCGCTTCGGAAATATGCTCTGCTTGAGCGATGCTTCGAACCAATGGGGAATAAAAACGAGTTGATTTTTCTGCTTCGGTTATCTGTAAATTTTTTATGTCATCTGTTGGACGTGTTTCCTGAGGGGTAGATTTTTCAGAAGTTTTTTGTTCCGGATTCCCTTCCATTTCAATCACCACAACCACAGTACCAACCGGGACCACGTCGTTTTCGGCAAAATGAATCTCTAATACTTTTCCGTCTACAGGTGAAGGAACTTCTGCACTGACTTTTTCGGTACTGACTTCGAATAACACATCGTCTTCCTGTACAATATCTCCCACTTTTACAGCCCACTTCATAATGGTACCTTGTGTGATACTTTCACCCAACTTAGGCATTTTTACTTCGAATGTCGGCATAATATTAGAAGTTTATAAAGAAAGCCGGAATGAAACTCACGGTTCTTAACATAAACAACTACCGCATTCAAAAGTTCTATGTTGGTAGTAGAAAGATGTGTTTTGTATTAAAGCATTTCTATGAAATGCCTATTGAGGAAGAAAAGTAAAAAGGTGTCAACAAATATCGACCAATTCACTCCATCTCCTTTAAGTGTTTGAG
>JAVBMZ010000009.1:0-2940 GCA_031551935.1 Bacteroidales bacterium | reverse complement strand
TTCAACGGTATATTGCGGCGTAAATCCCGTGAGTTTTTTGATTTTGGTATTATCACCCCACAGACGGAATACTTCTGAATTTTTAGGGCGGAGCCGTTCCGTATCTTCAATAAATCGCACATCCGATTGCATGATTTTGGCAATTAATTCCAATGTATCACGCATTGATATTTCGTAATTGCTGGCAATATTGACTTCTTGGCCGATAGCGGCATCGCACTTGGCCAATTCAACAAATCCACGGCAAGTGTCTTTTACAAAGTTAAAATCGCGCGTAGGTGTTAAATCCCCCAGTTTGATTTCTTTCTTACCATTAGCTATTTGCGTAATGATGGTAGGGATAATAGCCCGTGCCGACTGACGTGGTCCGTAAGTATTGAATGGACGTACAACCACAACAGGCAATTCAAAAGCATTATAAAAACTCATTGCCATCATATCGGCTCCTATTTTACTTGCCGAATAGGGAGATTGCGGTTGCTTGGGATGTTTTTCGTCAATCGGTACATATTGTGCCGTACCATATACTTCAGAAGTGGAAGTTGCCAAAACACGTTTTACTCCATTCTCCTTAGCTGCCTGGCAAATATTAAGTGTTCCTTTTACATTGGTATCCACATAACTATCAGGAGCAACATAAGAATATGGAATAGCTATAAGCGCTGCCAGATGAAAAATGGTATCTATACCTTTTGTAATATGCTTACAAAAATGGGGGTCACGTACATCGCCGGTAATCACATCCAAATTAGAATGTTTTATTTCATCCAACCATCCCCAATAATTAAATGAATTATAATAAGAAAGCGCTTTTACTTTATAGCCTTCGTTTAAAAGCATTCCCGTAAGATGGGAACCAATGAAACCATCGGCGCCGGTAACTAATATATTTTGCATGTTATTTGTTTTTCCATTTTTGCGCTATGTATGTTGTAAGTTTAATGGATTTAATCGTTAATTTACTTCAAGTTCTACGATGCTTTGAGCGGTGGTAGTATAAATGCCGCCGAATATGGAAAGAGATTTTAGTTACTTACTGTACTATAAATAGTATTTCCCAGTCAAAATAATCATTCTCAACGCTTACAGAAATAATCGGACTACTTCAAAAGCTTCGGCGTATTCGCTACCAATTTGTACTCCTCTGGTACGAGCTAATGATACGATAAACTCCGGAGATAAATAATTTCTAATCCCTTGGGATTTATATTCTTTGAGCGCATTTATTTTAGCGTCGATGTGCCGTCGTTCTAATGTGACAAAACACTGTGTGTTAAAGGTTAAATTATTCCAAATGAGTTCATATCCCAACAAGGTGGTATTTTTAAATGCCCTGACTCCTTCCTGGGCAATGGTGGTATGATCTTGATGAATGTCGTGTAAACTAGGAATAAAAACCAAATCGAATTGGTACTGATTTTTTATCCGTATCAGTTCTTCCAGTATTTCTTGCCGCACATAATTTAGTTTACGGACTTCATAGTTGTAAATCAATAAATTTTCGGGTTTAATCCCTAATTTACTGGTTGCTGCTTTTACGTCTGTTTTCAAAATATCTTTTGGAAATCCCTTGGGAACAGACTGCTCAGCCGTTGAAAAAGCGGCATAGGTAACATTTTTCCCTTGTTCTATCAAGTAATTAATCGTTGCGCCGACGCCCAATTCCCCGTCGTCGGTATGTGGCGCTAGTACTAATACATTCTGGCAGTTATTTAACAGCATGAATATTTAATATTTTAAAATGTTACCTGCCCATGAGTAGCCAACACCAAAACCGGCAATCAGGATGTTCATGTTTTTTTTGATAGAATGGTCTTTCACCGCTTCGTATAAAGCAATAGGGATAGTGGAAGATACCGTATTTCCGACATTTTCCATATAATAATAGAATTGTTCAGGTGCGATTTTTAATTTTTTCCGGAGATAATTCATCATGTATTGATTGGCCTGATGAAACACAAATAGACCAATATCGGACTGTTGCAGGTGATTATTTATCAGAGTATCTTCCACTAATTTCGGAACAGATGCCAGTGTAAAATTAAAAATCTCGGTCCCATTCATGTACAAGTAATCATCTGAAACAGGATTCCCGAATTCGTCGAAAGTAATTTCATTTGTCTTGTCTGGATATCGCATTCCTTGTGTCTTTACCATAAGGTTGCCGGCGCCTCGTCCGTCTGTCCCTAAGCTGAAATGGAGGATTTCTGCGAACCCATTTGTTGAAATTAATGTGGCACAGGCTGCATCGCCGAATATAGTTCTGTTACCCTTATCTTTCAGATAAATATGCTTCGAATAAGTTTCTGAAGTGATCAATAATACATTGTTGGCAATACTCCCTGCAATTAAGCCTTTAGCTAAAGATAACCCATATACAAACCCCGAACAACCCAGGTTAAAATCCAAAGCGCCGCAATTTGTGGGTAGGCCCAATCTATCCTGCAATATACAGGCTGAAGTAGGTAAGAAGTAATCGGGACTTTGCGTGCACAACAACACGAAATCAATGGTGGATTTATCCACTTGATGTTCGTCAAACAGCTTTTTGGCGGCCATCACAGCCATATCTAAAGCTGTTTCATTTTTAGCGGCAATATGCCTTTCCTTGATGCCGACTTTTTCCGCAATTTTTTCGACCGACCATTCCGGAAAATCTTTGACCAATAATTCGTTGGTCAAAATATCATCCGGTAAATAATAGGATATGCCTTTGATAAAAGCGCTCATGGTGTATTTTATAGTAAAGTGTATCCGCCGTCTATCAGCAAATTACTTCCAGTAACAAAGGCTGAGGCGTCTGACAATAAATAGATCGCAGCGTATGCAATTTCTTCCGGTTTGCCGAAACGTTTCAATGGGTATCGTTTCATTTCTTCCTGAAGTTGATCCGTAGAGATGGCGCCTTCTTTTAATAGAGTTGTATCAACTACTCCGGGC
>JAVBMZ010000169.1:0-7768 GCA_031551935.1 Bacteroidales bacterium | reverse complement strand
TCCCGGGATGTCTTCGGCTTTGTGAGCATCTTTTAACTTGGCAAGAGCTGCTTCGATAGGGCCTTTTTTGTCAGCCGGCAATTTATCGCCAAATTCCTTCAACTGCTTTTCGGTTTGGAAAATAAGACTATCGGCATGGTTCATCTTATCTACACGCTCTTTAGCCTGACGGTCGGTTTCAGCATTGGCTTCAGCTTCCTGTTTCATCTTTTGGATTTCCTGATCGGTCAATCCCGAAGATGCTTCGATACGAATACTTTGTTGTTTTCCGGTGCCTTTGTCACGTGCTGATACATTTAGGATACCATTGGCATCAATATCAAATGTGACTTCGATTTGTGGAACGCCACGAGGTGCTGGTGGAATGCTGTCCAAATGGAAGCGTCCAATGGTTTTGTTGCCGCTTGCCATGGGACGTTCACCTTGTAGCACATGGATTTCAACTGAAGGCTGGTTATCCGATGCCGTTGAAAATACCTCGGTTTTCTTCGTCGGGATAGTCGTGTTGGATTCGATGAGCTTGGTCATCACGCCGCCGAGTGTTTCGATACCGAGTGAAAGCGGCGTTACATCGAGCAACAGCACGTCTTTTACTTCACCGGTAAGCACACCTCCCTGGATGGCTGCGCCAACGGCTACCACTTCATCCGGATTCACTCCTTTGGAAGGTGCTTTTCCGAAGAATTTTTCTACCAATTGCTGGATAGCAGGAATACGTGTTGATCCACCTACAAGAATGACTTCGTTTATATCTGCCGCGGTGACTCCGGCATCAGCCATCGCTTTTTTACAGGGCTCTAAGGTGGCCTGTATCAACTTGTCGCACATTTTTTCGAAATTAGCACGAGTAAGTGTTTTTACCAAGTGCTTGGGAATACCATCTACCGGCATGATGTAAGGCAGATTAATTTCAGTCTGCGTAGCGCTTGACAGTTCAATTTTAGCTTTTTCGGCAGCTTCTTTTAAACGTTGTAGCGCCATTGGATCTTTACGCAGGTCAATGCCTTCATCTTTCTTAAATTCTTCTGCAAGCCAATCGATGACCATTTGGTCGAAATCGTCGCCACCGAGGTGAGTATCGCCATTTGTCGATTTAACTTCAAACACGCCGTCGCCCAACTCGAGGATAGAAATATCGAATGTTCCACCACCAAGGTCGAACACGGCGATTTTCATGTCTTGATGTTTTTTATCCATACCGTAAGCTAAAGCGGCAGCTGTAGGTTCATTGATGATACGACGAACATTCAACCCTGCAATTTCACCGGCCTCTTTGGTGGCCTGACGTTGTGAATCGTTGAAATAAGCGGGAACAGTGATAACTGCTTCACTTACTTCCTGTCCCAGATAATCTTCTGCGGTCTTTTTCATCTTTTGAAGGATGATGGCTGAAATTTCCTGGGGTGTATACTGACGATCACCTATTTTTACACGTGGGGTATTATTCTCGCCTTTTACTACTGTATAGGTTACGTTGGATATTTCTTTTGTTACACGATCATAAGTTTCCCCCATGAACCGTTTGATGGAATAAACAGTGTTTTTCGGATTGGTGATTGCCTGGCGTTTTGCAGGATCTCCCACCTTTCGTTCGCCATTGTCAACAAATGCAACAATTGACGGGGTAGTTCTACGACCTTCGTTATTGGGGATGACAATGGGTTCGTTTCCTTCCATCACCGCAACACAAGAATTGGTGGTACCTAAGTCAATACCTATTATTTTGCCCATATTCTATATAATTATTAAAATTAAAGATGCTGATTTAAAATATACAATCCTTTCTTCAATGATTATGCCAGACACAGTTTTGACTTAATAATGCGCCATTATGTCAGTAAACGTATATATTAATGCCCTATGACACGTCCGTATCGGTTTTTTCGCCATCTTCCATAAGCTAGTCCACCGCCTATCAAGATGAACACGGGTAGACAAATATTGATGATTTGCCATTTTACCCGCTCGTTGGCCATTTTTTGTTTGTTGAGTAGTCGTAACTGGAATTCGCGATTCCGAAGATGCATCAAACCGATGTCATCCGTGAGATAACTAAGTGCGTTGATCAAAAAATCTTTATTGCCAAATGTCCGTTGTGTATAACGATCATATCCAAGTGGATATGCCGGAGCAGCACCTTGTGGAGTATTACGTATGTCATTACGGGCAATATCCCCGTCGGCAACTACCAGCATTTTGGTGGGTTGACTCATTTCAGCTTGTTTTTCTTGTAGCCCAGGAAACATAGTTTTGACATTCCGGCTGCGGAACACCGAAGGAAATTCACCTTCGAGCATCACAGCTGCAACGCGATATGGTTTATTGAATTCCTGTTGGGCAGGAAGATGTTCGACTTCACCAAGACTAATGATACATGGTATTGTTCGGATTTTCGATAACGAAGAGCTTTGTAATAATGCTGTTTTTCTAATATGTTGACTTGTTCCTACCGTGTCTATATCGTTGGCATAACGTAACCAAACAGGGTTCAGATTTCGTGTAACCGGATGTTGCGGCGATGGAGTCAGCAACGGGTAATATAGCCATGGAGCAAGGGAAATCTGGGATGATTCTCCGGATGATGTGGTTACAGGAATCTCATTATGAACAATGTCTTGTATGAGGGACGGATTGATACGCACGCCGTAAGTGAATAATTGATCGTCCAGATTCAGGTCGGCTGCTAAAGCGAATGTGATGCCAGTTGAAAACAGGCTATCGGTATTCACATTGACAGCATCAATCAGCCACATTACCTTACCGCCACGCATGATGTAGCGATCTAATACAAATTTATCTTTTTCGTCAAATGCTTGCTGAGGTTTTGCAATAATAATGGCTTTGTAAGCGTCTAAAGCATTTGGTTGTCCGTTGATGAGTTTCCGGTCAACATCATAATAATTAGCAAATTCGAGCGCAAGATCATAGGTTTCCGCTTTGGCGAGTTCTCCATGTCCAATGGTAAATGCAATCTTTTCGATACTATCGGTATTTAAGCTCGAAATAGTTTTGATGAGTTCATATTCGAGCATTTCAATGGAATTGTTCAAATTGACTTCAGCTGGCTGTTCGCGATTATTACGCAACAGGTTAACTGCTAATTGTCGCCCTTTGTAGGTTACCACCGCACCAGGGAAAATAATTTGTTGCGACATGCTCCCATCTTTATTCTTTTTGTTCACTTCAATGGGACGTAGTCCCGCGCTTTCCAAATCCACATAGCGTTGTTCACGGATTTGTGCATTTTCTGCTTCCGATGGATCGATGAATTGGTAAGACATGCGATGTCCTGCATAGGATTTAAAATCATCTAACATTTCGCGTATACTATTTCGTAATGTCCTAAAACCGGCTGGCATATCGCCATCCAAATACACGTCGAAATATAAAGGTTCATTTAATTGACTTAAAACCCGTTTGGTTTCCGGTGAAAGGGTATATCGTTTTTCAGAGGTAAGATCGAGCCTGAAAAAGTATTTAGAAGAAACCAATCCTAACAATACGATCCCACATATGAAAAAAAGACACTGACGGATATCTTTTTGTTTCATGATAAATAATAAAATATGGCTGATGATTCCGACAAAAATAGATAAAAACCATTTGGAAAATTAATTTTCCAAATGGTTTTTATCTAAAAGAACAATTATTGTTGATGAGATTACATGTGTTCTATGGTTGCGAAAGCTATGACTTTGTATATTCTACCAGTATAATCGGGTATAGGAGCATAATGTTCGCGAAGTAACAAATACTCGCCATTGGCTCGATCCACACGATCGAGGCTGGAACGTGGGTTCCCGTTAAAAATATCCTGCCACATTTCTTCATAAGATTGTCCTTCCTGATCGTATTCCCATGGCACAAAATGCTTGTATGATAATCCAACAACCTTTTCCCTGGATGCATTGATTAAATTCAATAGTAAGTCATTGATATTTGATATTTTAAGATCTGCGTCAAATTCTATAATATAAACACTTGAATAAAGCGCTTTGAGAAAAGCCTGAGCTTCTGCCTCACGACGGGCAGATTCTTCCTGAGTCGCTTGCAATTCCTCCATATTTTGACGGAGTTCTTCTTCCTGTTCAGACATTCCTTGTGTTTGCAGTTGTGTTTGTTCAAGTAATTTTTGCGTGCGTTCGGCTACTTTCACGGATGATATGGTAGCGGCAATGCTTTCTCCGACTTGTTCTACAAATGTGATTTGGAAAGGTTTTAAAGGTTTAAAAGAGGCTATTTCAACAATGCCATATATTTTGTCATTGAGCTTCAACGGAGCTATCAATAATGCCCGCGGCCTGCTACCACCTAGCCCGGAATGTATATTGATATAATCGTTGGGGATGTCCGTCATATAGATAGATGCTTTTTCTTTCCAACATGCCCCTACTAATCCTTCGCCTGGTTCGACTATTTTTTCCAGAAATTTTCTACGGTCGAAAGCATAACAAGCCCGTTGTTCGAGAAAAACATGTTCTTGATCAGTGTCATTGATAATAAAAATGCCTCCTTGGTTGGCTTCAAGATATTTTACCAAATTACTGATGATTTCAAAACACAAAGTATCAATCTGATCGTTGTTTTTACGCAGTATATCGCCGAAATTGGCTAAACCTTGCGACATCCAGTTACGATCCTGTTCTTGTTGTTTATAGTTTTCTTGTTCGGTTTGTGCTGCTTGTAAATTGTGTTGCATTTCTCTCAAAGATTGTCCTAACACATCCTTGTCGCTCAATAATTCATATTCATTGCCTAATTTGCCATGTCCAATTTTAGTGGCAAAGTCAGCCATCCTTTGAAGCCCCTCTACGAGTGCTTTCATCGATCGAAAATCTTCGGCAAACTCATTTTTCCCCTTGATATCATTGTCTTCTATTTTTACATCAATATCTCCTTGCGCCATTATTGTCATGTTGGCGGTGATTTTATTCAGAGGTTTTCGTATGGTATTTGCTAACCAATAAAATATCCCAATAAACATGACGACTACAACGGGAAATATCCACAATAAATGTTTCACGCCAAACGTTCCCATGACCATGCCGGCGATTGCCGCAATGACGATAGGAATAGTTGTGATTGCCGTGATGGTGAAAACGATTGATTTTTTGAATATAAGTTTCAATATGCCAATAAAAGCTAATGCGGCAAGGAAAATTAAGGGAACGGTTTTTAAAAAGTCAATAACATGGATGTCATTTGGTTCCATAGGACAATAAAATTTAGCTTTGTTCGATATTAAATATCAAAAACGATCTCATACTGTAAAAAAGTCAAAAGCGGGTGCGTTGTTCCCCGCCAATGCTTATAGTATTGTTTATACGAAAAAACCATACAAAAGTTCCGATTTTCCCACATATTTTTCTAAAAAGCCGATTTGATCTTTCAATAAGTACATGTAAAAAAGTATCTTTGTCATTCATTCCCAATGATGAGTTCATGATTTTTTATACGCCTGATATTAACGGTAGGACATATACTTTAAACGAAGAAGAATCGGGACATGCCATAAAGGTATTGCGTTTGAAAATTGGTGACCATGTCACACTTGTTGATGGACGAGGTGGTTGTTATGATGCTGTTATTGTTCGGCCACATCCAAAACACTGCGAAGTAGCTATATCAGAGGAACAACATGAATTTGGAAAACGGGATTACCGTTTACATATTGGTATTGCCCCGACCAAAAATATAGAACGTTTTGAATGGTTTGTCGAAAAAGTAGTAGAAATTGGGATTGATGAAATTACCCCGTTGCTTTGCGAACATTCCGAACGCAAGCATATCAATGCCGAGCGGATACGCCGTTTGATGATTGCCGCCATGAAACAGTCACAAAAAGCATATTTGCCTCAATTGAATGAAATGCAAACATTTGATCAATGGTTATCCAGTGTAGACGGTAAAGCTTATATAGCGTATTGTGAAGAAGGGGACAAACAAATGCTCAGTTCCGTGTATTCACCCGGTCAAGATGCTGTAATTGTAATAGGGCCTGAAGGTGATTTTTCCCATCAGGAAATAACATTGGCTATAAAACAAGGTTTCGTGGGAATAAGTCTTGGGCAAAGTCGTTTACGTACTGAAACGGCAGGAGTTGTTGCTTGTCATAGCATCTATTTCATGAATCAGCCTCAGATATGCAATGAATGAAGCAAAATTGTTGTTTTTAGGGACAGGTACATCGCAAGGGGTGCCTGTGATTGCTTGCCCTTGTGCAGTTTGTGCATCTGACGATCCGTATGATAAACGATTGCGGTGTTCTGTATTGATACAAATCCAAGGGAAAAATATCCTTATAGATGCTGGTCCCGACTTCCGGCAACAAATGTTGCGTTCCAAGGTCAAGCGTTTAGACGCTATACTGTTTACGCATGGGCATAAGGATCATACAGCGGGACTAGACGATGTTCGGGCGTACAATTATGTGTTGCAACGCCCAATGGATATTTATGCGGAGGAACGAGTACAAGAAGTTTTGAAACAGGAGTTTGCCTACATATTTGCTGAATTCAAATATCCGGGGATTCCTCAACTGAACATACATACCATTTCTGAAGAACCATTCGAAATAGATGGAATACAGGTTATTCCCATACGAGCCATGCACATGCAACTTCCGGTGTTGGGATTCCGTATTGGACGATTGGCTTACCTTACTGATGCAAACTATATCGCTGCAGACGAAAAACTTAAATTGCACGGATTGGATTGTTTTATCGTAAACGGGTTGCGACAGGAACCGCATCTTTCACATTTCAATTTACAGGAAGCTATTGATTTGATTGAAGAAATACAACCAAAAAAGGCTTACATCACCCATATCAGCCATCAAATGGGATTTCACCGTCAAGTACAAGCGGGGCTTCCGCCAAATATATATTTAGCTTACGATGGGTTGGAAATCGAAGCCGACAAGGAGTGAACCAATCGTTCAGATCATCACAGGTTATTTTCCCTATGTATGATGGCATCATTTAATGCTTGAACCGTTTTGTCGACAAGGCTTTTGTTATGTGATGTGTATACATCTTGAGGTCCGGAGGAAAGTTCAAGCTCTATAGTGTGTTTTTTACGCAATAGAAACCACCATCCTACGGCAACAGCAATCAATATGAATGAATACCACCAGTGTGCGGCAAACCAAAAAGCTGAAATGCCAATAACAGCCAGGACAATTGGTCCTGTAATGTCGGGGTTTTTTGTCGTGAGCTTTACGGAATTAATGGCTGACATGGGATAAGTTCTTCCATTGACTACAAAACGAGCGTTGCTCACAATGATGCCTTTTTCATTTAAAAAAGTCTTTTCGTCGGACATAATGGTTATATTTTAATGAATCGTTTGATAATGTATTTCATGAATACTGCAAAAATAATCATAACAGTAATTCAAGTGAAACATTTTTAAGTGTATATTTGTTTGTTAAATATTCGTCATATATTGATATCGTTGACTAAATATTATGGACTATGAGTAAAAAGAAAAAATTTTTGTTGATTGTTTTAACGGTTGCCGTTCTTGTTTTTGCCATATACTTTGTCATTCATTTTTTATTTGTGTTTGGCGAAGGGGTTAAGGCAGGACAACTCAATTATGTAGTGAAAAAAGGGTATATTTTCAAAACCTACGAAGGCAAATTGATTCAATCGGGGATACAGTCGAGAGAACCAGGAAGCATTGGCTCTAACGAATTTGAGTTTTCTATTCAGGATACTGCCGTGGCTAACGAATTGATGCACGCAGGAGGAAGATATGTTGAATT
>JAVBMZ010000187.1:0-15651 GCA_031551935.1 Bacteroidales bacterium | reverse complement strand
GACTACACCATCGCCCAGGTAGCTTTCGTTTTCCAAACCGAAATCATGGGAGCGGTGGGTGACAAACATGTCAAATTCTTCAAAACTACCTTCGTCCAGTAGCAGGTCGATGCGCTCGCGGGCGGTCAGCTTGCCCTTGCCATGTTGGGACTCTATACGCTTGGCACCTCCGCCTTGCTTGGCCTTCACCCGAAGGTCAATCAGTTCTTTAATTTTACTCTGTTGCGACATAATTTAATGATATTTAAATTTTTGATTTTTGATTTCCTTGGCCGACAGTGCCAAATAATCGAAAATCATCATTCGAAAATCGAAAATTGAAAATTGAAATTATTTACTGCAAAATTCAGTAAGTACGCCTTCAGTATATTTGGGATGAAGGAACCCGATGTTCATGTTTTCAGCTCCTTTACGTCCTTTTTTATCGATCAATTGGACGCCTTTGGCTTCAACTTCTTGCAAAGCTTCATCTACATTCTCAACTGCAAAAGCAATATGGTGTATCCCTGGGCCTTTCTTTTCGATGAACTTGGCAACAGTGCTTTCAGGATCTGTTGGCTCTAACAGTTCAATCTTAGTTTGCCCGATCATGAAAAAAGCAGTTCTTACCTTTTGATCGGCTACTTCTTCAATTTTGTAACACTCTAAACCGAGCACATTTTCATAATATTTTCTTGATTCTTCAATACTTTTGACTGCAATGCCAATGTGTTCAATATACGACGGTTTCATAAATATTATAATGATTTAAATTTTTATAATGATCTTCATCATCAACTTTTTAAATAAGTGGACAAAGTTAATGGATAAAATGATAATATAACACGATTTTTTTCGGGAATTCAGATGAAATACATTTGGAAGGATTTTAATCTAGACTATTTTCAAAAATAAGTAATTAGCAATATTTAGTTTAAACTATATTTGATATATACTGTTTTACCATACCATACGGTATGGTATGGTTGTTTTGTAAAACAATGTATCATCCAATAATCAAAATACGTCATTTTATACCATATTACATCACAAGGTATTGCTCTTCATACAAACTAATTCTTGATCCCATACATCCCATTCTGTTGTTTACATGAGAAAAAATCTTTTATCTTTGATGACTAAAAAATGTACTATCATAAAATATCATTCCGAAAATATACCACACATGTCTGCGAGTAAATATTTTGATTTAACAGGTAAACGCGCTTTAGTAACAGGTGCCACCCACGGTATTGGAATGACTATTGCGTGTGGTTTGGCAGAGGCAGGTGCCGAAATTGTGATTAATGGACACTCGCAAGATCGGATGGATGATGCATTAAAAGAATATGCAGCTAAAGGTATTAAGGTCTATGGGTTTATTTTTGATGTGACCGATGAATCTGCCGTGAAAATGCACATAGAAAAAATAGAACAGGAAATAGGTCCAATAGATATTTTGGTCAACAATGCAGGAATCATCAAACGGATTCCTGTGCTGGACATGGAAGTTGCAGAATGGAAACAAGTACTCGACGTTGATCTGACAGGCCCATTCATTATGTCTAAACAAGTAGGTAAGTTCATGGTAAAACGCAAAGCTGGGAAAATTATTAACATCTGTTCGATGATGAGCGAGTTGGGACGCGAAACCGTGAGCGCTTATGCGGCGTCAAAGGGCGGACTGAAAATGTTGACCAAAAATTTGGCTGCCGAATGGGCAAAATATAACATTCAAATCAATGGTATTGGCCCGGGGTATATCGCTACATCGCAGACAGCGCCTCTACGTGAACCGGGACATCCGTTTAACGATTTCATTATTAGCCGCACACCTGCTGAACGTTGGGGAACGCCGGAAGATCTTATTGGTGCGGCAATTTTCCTCTCCTCGAAGGCATCAGATTTTGTAAATGGACACATTTTATATGTAGATGGAGGCATCCTGGCCTATTTAGGCAAGGCTCCCCAATGATATACATTGAAAACGCCAAACATAAGTAAAACATGGAATAGTCATGTGCAATTTTGTGCACCAACCTAAAATGCCCAACTGACCTCTAAAAAATAATTTTTGCACAGATGAAAAACTGGATAATTATTGCATTGAGTATCGTGGTACTTGCATCCTGTAAAGTAAATCAGATAACCATTGAGGTGAGTAACCCATCGGATGTGGTACACGAAAATACAACCGTTGAAATGGCTTGGACGGATATCGTTGCCAAGTTACCATCTATAAATCCGTCAAAAATCGTGATGGTATCCGCCAAAGATGGGGGAGAACTGGTGCATCAAGTTATCTACAACGGACAGACAACGCCCCAGATGCTAATTTTTCAAGTCACATTAGCTCCTGGAGAATCGATAAAATTGTTGATCAAAGAAGGAATTCCAAAACAATACCAAACTAAAGTATACGGCCGTTATGTTCCCGAGCGTAAAGACGATGTTGCATGGGAGAATGATCGAATTGCCTTCCGGATGTATGGTCCTGCATTGGCTAATGAAAATCCTAGCAATGGAGTAGATATCTGGATGAAAAAGACGGAAAAAATGATCATTGACCAATTTTACAAAGATGATTTGGAGAACGGAAAATCCTACCACATCGATCATGGAGAAGGCCTGGATTGCTACAAAGTGGGACATGCCTTAGGCGCTGGTGGTATCGCTCCTTATCTAGACCATCAACTTTGGGTGGGAAATCATTACACTACACAAAAGGTGTTGGAAAATGGCCCATTGCGATGTACTTTCGTGCTTACATATGATAGCATTCCGGTTAAAGACAAACTTTTTACTGAAAAAATTGTTATCTCGCTGGATGCTGGCTCGCAGCTCAACAAAGCAGAGGTTTCCTATGATGGCAACTTTACTGAAATGCAGGTGGCTCCCGGAATTTTCTTACATCAGGATCCAGGTGTTGTAAAAACTGATGTATCCGAGGGGTACATTGCATTTGGTGAAACCGCTACTTCTGAAGCTGGGGTTCCGGCCGGCCGTAATTATGCTGCAGTGGTGATCCCCAATGGGAAGATGACTGACAGCCTGAAACAATGGGAGCATCTATTGGCATTGGCACCATATCAAAAAGGTGAGAATTTTACTTATTATTTTGGCGGAGGTTGGAGCGAATGGGGATTTGAAACTGACGAAGCATGGTTCACCTATGTGGCTAATTTTGCCGCTCAATTGAAACACTCTATCATAGTGTCGATTAAGTAATTTTATACCTGTCGATCAATAATTTCAAATATATTTGTTATTATTTTATAAAAGCATCTTTACCAACTTGAATATAGTGGTTTAAATAAAGATAATACTTTGTTTTTGAACTTTTTGCCATCATTATATGTTGTTCCTATGTGCAGGATTTGTCGATTGGCTTGAAAAACGGCAACTTCCTTGTATCTATAAATCAATGCTTGGGGTTGAATGCCCTGGATGCGGTATGCAGCGCGCTTTTATTGCTTTAGTGCGAGGTGATTTTTTAGAAAGCGTTAGACTCTATCCGGCGTTGATTCCCACCATGGTCATGTTGGTATTTTTGCTGGTACATATTCAATTTAGTTTGAAAAATGGTGCAAAAATACTGTTGTATCTATTTATTTTTAACGCTGTAATTATTGTGATTTCCTATATATACAAATTGATTGTTTAATTTTTATATTTATTTATTATGGAGGATATAAACCAAATAAAAGACAGAGTCAATGCATTACTACTACCACCACTTCCAAATTCCACAGCATCGCTGGTATTAGGCATTCTATCTATTGTATTGTGCTGGTGTTGGGCGATTATTGGATTAGCATTGGGCATTATCGGATTAATCATGGGCAACAATGCAATTAAATTGTATAAAGAGTCTCCTGATACATATTCCGAAGCTTCGTATAAAAATGCCAATGCAGGTAAAATATGCTCTATCATCGGGATTTCTCTGAGCGCTGTTTATGCAATTCTTATCGTTATTTCATGGTCTACATATATGACCCTGATTAAATCAATTATCGACGGAACTTATACTTTATAAACAAATAATGGAACAACAATTTGGACAATCTTTTGGTAAAGTAATGTTGCCACCTTTGCCTAATTCCACGGCAGTGTTGGTATTGGGTATCTTGTCTATTGCCACTTGCTGGTGCTTCGGAATTATTGGTTTGGCAATGGGAGTCATCGCATTAATCATGTCGAACAAGGCCAGCAAAGAATACAACGAGCATTATGGGCAATATTCTGAGTCATCATATAAAAATATGCAAGCCGGGAAGATCTGTGCTATCATAGGCGTATGCCTAAGCGCTATCATTCTTGTTTATTACATCGTTTATGCCATCTTCATTGGTGTGATATTCAGCACACTGCCTTGGAACAACATATTCAACCAAGTGGTATAGGGTATATATAAGTAATGGTTAATGACCTGTTAGGTTCTTCACATTTTAGCATTACTTATATATATCATTGACACAACACTAAGCATCATGAAATTATTCCGATTGGTGTGAATAATTATCATGCTATTTCATGATTTGTATCCTCAAATTAGGGAATTTCATGTACCTTTGTTTTTTTATATATTTTCGATAGAAAGTTTAAAGTAACATGCTTGACAGAATTAACCGAATAAAAGAAGATGCTCTTCATTTCAAAGCCACAACTCAGGATGAACTTGAAGAATTTCGATTAAAATACCTCAGTAAAAAAGGGCAACTGAATGTTTTATTCGACGATTTTAAAACTATTACCAGCGAGCAAAAACGTGAAATAGGCCAAAAACTCAATGAACTGAAGAATCTATTATCTGAAACTTTTGAACGCTATAGAGAGGCTTTGGATAACCAATCGTCTGCCATTTCTGAAAATGATTTGACGCGTCCCGGGGATTCTATACCCCTTGGTTCACGACATCCCATATCTATTACCCGCAATGAAATATGTGATATCTTCAACCGTTTAGGCTTTACGATTGCTGAAGGTCCCGAAGTGGAAGATGATTGGCATGTTTTTTCTGCATTAAATTTCCCAAAAGAACATCCGGCACGCGATATGCAGGACACCTTTTTTATCACCAAGGATCCTGATATTCTGCTTCGTACGCATACTTCATCGGTTCAGGTACGTGTGATGGAAACTACCAAACCGCCCATCCGCATGATTATGCCGGGTCGCGTATTTCGTAACGAAGCCGTATCAGCGCGTTCTCATTGTATTTTCCATCAAGTGGAGGGCTTATATGTTGCTGAAAATGTTTCCTTTGCCGACCTGAAACAAACGTTGCTTTTTTTTGCGAAAGAAATGTTTGGTGAAACGACACAAATTCGATTACGTCCTTCTTTTTTCCCGTTTACCGAACCTTCGGCCGAAATGGATGTTTCGTGTACCTGTAATGGCAAAGGCTGCAATCTGTGTAAAAACACTGGTTGGCTCGAAATTATGGGCTGTGGCATGGTCGATCCCAATGTATTGAGCAACTGCGGTATCGATCCAAGCAAATATTCCGGTTTTGCTTTCGGAATGGGTATCGAACGGATTGCACTGTTGAAATTCAACGTCAAAGATATCCGCATGTATTTCGAAAACGATATTCGGTTCCTGCAACAATTCTCCGCCGCGGGATATTAAAATTTCTAATTCAATAATTCCATGATTCAATAACTTTTGAATTAGAAATCGTGGAATGAGGAATAATATTCGTCATGAAAATAAGTATCGTCAATCGCTCAAAACATCCATTACCATCCTATAGTACTTTGTTTTCGGCAGGAATGGATTTACGTGCAAACCTCGATGACCCGATTGTTTTGCCTCCGGGCGCAAGAGTTCTGGTGCCGACAGGATTATATATTTCTATTCCTCAGGGATACGAAGCACAGATACGTCCACGAAGCGGATTGGCATTAAAAAAGGGGATCACCCTTCTCAATACTCCGGGTACCATAGATGCTGATTACCGTGGTGAAATCGGTATCATTGTCATCAATCTTTCGCAGGAAGTTTTTGTAGTCAATGACGGCGAACGTATTGCACAAATGGTGATTGCCAAGTACGAAACGATTGAATGGGAACTTTGCGATACGTTGGATCAAACTGAACGCGGAACGGGAGGATTTGGACACACAGGACAATAAGCAAATGAATTATTTTTTATTGAAGTCCATTGTTAGATGGATACATGCGAGGTTATCATTGAACATCATTCATCAAGTTTGCAAACTCAATAGAGTCAACAATCAAAAAACGATCATTAGATTAGGGTACAACATAGCTTTTTTCTTGATATTTGGTTGGATATTGGTATCGTGCTCGCCATCTAAAATATCCAAAAATCAGCAATATTCGTCTGTACAACTTACAGATACGGAACAACTGGCGCGTGATCATGATTTTATAGAAGCTACTAAACTTAAACTTTTCGGGAGTTTGGCCGATGCTGCCAATTTACTGACCCGTTGCACGGAAACCAATCCGTATGATGCTGCCGCATATTTTCAATTGGCAGAGATTTACACCATGATTGATGATCAAGCCAATGCCCTGAAAAATGCCCGGTTATCCGCCCGATATGACACAAAAAACATTTGGTACAAGATGCAACTGGCTAATTTATATGTTGTCAATAATCATACGGACAGCGCCATTGCAGTGTATCGCCAAATGGTGGATATTCAGCCGGACAATGTTGATTTACGGCTCAATTTGGCTATGTTATATCTGGAAAAAAGGGAATATAAAAAATCGCTCAAGGAACTGGATAAAATAGAACGGATTTATGGCTTTACGGAGGAAGTAGCTCTTGCAAAATACAGAGTGTATTCAACCAAACAGGATGCAAAAGCCACTGAGGCCATACTGAAAAAAAGTATTGAAGTATATCCCGACGAACTGCGGTTTTATGGTTTGTTGGCCGAGCAATACAGTTCTGTTGGCAAAGAGCAGGAAGCTCAGGAATACTACAAAAAACTGCTGAATGTTGATCCAGAGAATGCTTTGGGATACATCTCTATGATAGAATTTTATAAAGACTATGGTAACGATAAGAAAGCGCTCGAAGAAATGCAGCGTATGTACGATTTGAAAAATATTGACCCCGACTTGAAAGTAGAATTATTTCTCTCTCTATCGTCTGATAGTGTGTTTTTCTACAAGCATTACCAGGAAATGGATAAGATGGTGGCGCAATTATTTGACAAATACCCCGACAATTTCAGGGTACGGATGATCAATGCAGACCGCAATTTACGAGAAAAAAATTATGAAGGCGCCAAAGATGATTTATTGTTTATCACCGACCGTATCCAAACCAATTATTTTCTGTGGGAGCAATTATTTTACTTGCTCAACCTATTGCAGGACAATGAAGAACTCTACGAATCGACCGGTAAGGCCCTGAAATATTTTAATGATCGTTATTTATTTCATTTTTTCCACGGATTATCGGCTTCCATGCTTAAAAAATACGACGAAGCAGTAGCTTCTTATCTCAATACGCTGGAATGTCTGAAAAAAGAACGGCATGTCGACAAGGATATGGAGTTACAAGTGTATATTTTGCTGGGGGAAGCATACAATGATCAAAAAAACTATGCTGAATCGGATAAAGTTTTTGAAATGGCATTAGCCATTGCTCCTAATAACCCGATGGTGCTGAATAATTATAGTTATTACCTTTCCTTGCGCGAAGAGAAATTAGATTTAGCCGAAAAATATATCAAACGCTGTATCGCTTTGGAACCCAATAGCAGTACTTATTTAGATACCTATGGATGGGTGCTGTATAAGCTGGGGCGCATCGACGAAGCGATTCAAACGATCGACAAAGCCATGAAAAATGGAGGAAACGATAATCCTGAAATAGTGGAACATATGTGTGAATTGTTGGTTGTTTCAGGACAAAATGATGAAGCATATCATGTTTGCAAGTACGCTCTTGAGCTGAACAATGCCCGGGAAACAGTCGAGCAAAAGATAGAATCCATCAAGCAACAAAAAGACAAAACACCAGAACATCATCAATAAAAAGCCCGAAGTTAACGATGTCGATCAAAAACTATGTATGACAATAAAATTTCAAAACGCAATATGGTTCATATTAGTCATTGTTGTTGGGTTCAGCGCTTGTCGTTCTCATAAGTACGCCGCATCAAAAGAGACTGATTTAAGTACAGGCGAAGGTTATACGTCTTGCTATCCCATCCAAAGTATTACTGTTTCCAAATGCCGTTTAAATATCGCAGACGGGAATAAATCCTACCAAATAAACGGTAGCATGTATATCCGCCCCGATAGTGTATGCTACTTCCGTGGTACCCTTGTAATAGAAGTGCTTCGTGGGGTAATTTATGCCGATTCGTTTGCTATTATCAACCGTATGGAACGTATCTGTTATAAAGGGAGTAACAGTTACCTGAGTCAACTTACCGGTTACCCTGTCAATCCAGAAGTACTCTTCAAGCTTTTTACCGCAGATCGCTGCGCGACCGTTTATCAGGAAAAACTCGGCTATCGTCCTACATTTACTTCCGACAGTCTCATTGTGATGCAAGGAGGACCTACCCGCAATTTTTTTGAGATAACCATTAATCCAAACGACCAAACGACCAAAAGTATCATTACCTATAACCGGTTGCGACAGCAAGCAGGATTCAAAGCTGTATATAACCGGTACCAATTATTCCATCAGTTTTGGTTACCGACTGTTTTTGAAATATCTGCGCAAAACGGGAAAAACCCCATCACCATTAATGCTGCTTTCCAAGAAATACAACTCAATCAACCCCATACTATCAATTTTAGCATTCCTGCAGGCTATAAGATTATTGAGCTGCGTTGAAAATGCACGCAAATTCACATCAACAATCTCCTTTAAATCAAAAATACACAATTTGTTTTAATGTTTACATTAATTTATTTAATGTATATGTTAAAATAACATAAGTTTGAATTAACCTTCTATTTTTTCACCTAACTTTAATATTTGATATATTTGTACAATGTAATTTCTTATCTGAAATTGCATTGTATTCAATATCAGGTAAAAATACTGGTTTATGTGAGAAATCTTCATTCAAAAATAATGATAAGAACCTGTTTGTGGTGGTTACTTATTTTTTTCGGTGAGCAACTATTCGCCCAGAATATTGGTCGGCAACAATTGGTCGACAGCATGGCTGTCGGATACATGCGTATTGCTGATAAACAATCGGTGCTTTATTATGGAACCGAGCAAGAAGCTCATCCACGTACAACCAATCATCCTTATTTGAAAGAATCATCATATGCGAAAGGTCGCTTATCATACTGTCAAGTGATGTATCCCGAGGTTTTGCTCCGGTTAGATCTGAGTCGAAATGAACTGATTGTTATGTCGCCTGATCATCGAAATATTGTTTTATTTCCTGAGAATGTTGATTTCGTGGAGTTACACGATCGATACATTATTTATTTTCATTCGGATAGTTCCCCAGGCAGCCCTTCTTCCGGATATTATATTTTATTGTATTCCGGAAAATGTCGCGTATTGGAAAAACAAACAAATACATTGAATAGAAAGGAAACTGGTTCTCGTGTATCGGAATCATATTTTTCTCTATCGGTAAATTATTACCTATATAAAGACGGGTACTATCATAAGATAAAAAATAAGAGAGCATTATTGAAAGTTTTAAGCCCTTATAAAAGAGAACTGAAACGATTTATTTCGGACAATCATTTACGATGCAAGCGTGATGCCGAAAAATTTATTGTACTGACAGTAAGTGAATATGAAAAATTATCCAGCTCATTGTGAAGACATTTGTTTACATATTCTTTGCCTTAACGTTTTTGAAACTTTCTAGTTTTGCTCAGCAGAAAGTAACCGTTCAGTTGGATCATCGGCCGATCACTGATTTATTCGAAGCTGTCGAAAAACAAACCAGTTATCACATTTATTGTACTTCCGAAGTATCCGACTCGCTGGTAGTTTCCGTCGATGTAACGGGCGCGGATCCGGTGAAATTGATTCGACAAGTGTTGCAAAATACACCTTACCAAGTGTCTGAATTTCAAAATGTCGTATATATCATCAAGGATAAAGTTTTGATTACCAGCTTGCCGGAAAGTTTTTATAGAAAAATTCCGATTACTACGGATAACATTATGCCCGTATTCGAACGGGAAGCGAAAGCTACTTCCGAAACGCTGATTTATGCCATCGGTAATCCGAATGACCCGACGACACCTTATGTTACCATGACAGGAGTTGTTACCAATTTTAAAAACGGCGAACCAATGCCGGGGGTTACCTTGTTGCTTGAAGACCCGCTTATCGGCGCCACTACTGATGCTTTCGGCTTTTATTCTCTTCGATTGCCCCCGGGGCGTCGCGAATTAATCATACAAAGCGTGGGTATGAAAAATTCTAAACGACAATTGATGCTTTATGCTGACGGAAAACTGGACATAGAACTGGAAGAGCAAATTTATGCACTTAATGAAGTAACTATTTTGGCTGATAAAATAGATAACATACGCTCTGTGAACGTTGGCATGGAGCGTCTTCAAATGCGAAATATTAAAAATATACCCACCGTTTTGGGCGAAGCAGACGTTGTTCGGATTGTGATGACGCTTCCGGGAGTGAAATCGGCGGGAGAAATATCGAGCGGATTCAATGTCAGAGGTGGTGCTACCGATCAAAATCTAATTCTCTACAACGATGGAACCATTTATACTCCGACGCATATGTTCGGTTTATTTTCGACTTTCAATCCCGACATTGTCGATAACATGGAATTATACAAAAGCGGCATTCCTGCCAAATATGGAGGTCGGATATCTTCTGTATTGGATATCAATACCAGAGAGGGAAACAAGAAAAAATTTCAAGGCGCTGCCAGTTTGGGATTGTTGACGAGTCGACTTACTTTAGAAGCCCCTTTATTTAAAGGAAAAGGATCGTTTATTGTAGGCGGACGAACAACATATTCGGATTGGTTGTTGAAAAAAATTCCTGAGAAAAGCGGCTATAACAATGGAAGTGCAGGTTTTTACGATTTGAACGGATCGATAAATTATAAATTCAACGAAAATAATAGTGTTTATCTGAACGGTTATTATAGTCATGATCGATTCAGTTTCAACGATCGGGAACAATATGCTTATCAAAATGTCAACTTTTCGACCAAATGGCGACATATTTTTAATCCGAAACTCACAAGTACATATGTCGTCGGATATGATCACTACAGTTATCATACAAAAGACACGAGTGATATATTCAACGCATATGAACTCAATTTTGCCATCAACCAAATATTTGGCAAGGCTGATTTTTCATATTACTTGAACAACCACCATACTTTTAATGCCGGGGTAAGTTTCATATTTTATCGTTTGAATCCGGGAAATTATCTACCGGCGCACGAAGCGTCGCTTATAAAAGAGGATCGTCTTCAAACTGAAAAATCATTGGAATCGGCCGTATATCTTTCCGATCAGTGGGAAGTATCTCCCAGATTTACGATTAGTGCCGGAATTAGGTATTCGATGTTCAATGTATTGGGCCCGCGGGTTTATAACATTTATTCGCCAGATTATCTTCCTTCGTCAACAACGATTTTGAAGACCGACTCTGTAGGAAGCGGTATATTGAAAACCTATCACGGACCGGAATTCCGCCTTTCGTTGCGGTATATTCTCGGAGAAAACACTTCCGTAAAAGCAGGCGTGAATACAATGAGGCAATATATTCACAAAATTTCCAATACGACTGTCATGTCACCGACCGATACCTGGAAATTGAGCGACGCAAACATCCGCCCGCAAACCGGAACACAATATGTTGCCGGACTATTCCAGAATTTCGCGAAAAACGTTGTCGAAACATCTGTCGAGGTATATTACAAAACGATGAGCAATTATTTGGATTATCGCGGAGGTGCCGAGTTGTTGATGAATCCCCATATCGAAACGGAAGTGGCAGGAGTCCAAGGCAAAGCCTACGGCGTTGAAGTGATGCTCAAAAAGACGCAGGGAAAGCTGAACGGTTGGGTGAGTTATGCTTTTTCGCGGACCATGTTGCATCGGCATGAGGAACTCTCTTCTTCGGTCAATTCGAACGATTGGTATCCAGCCGATTTTGATAAGCCGCATGAAGTGAAGTTTATCGGAAATTTCAAATTAACCCATCGATTCAGTTTTTCTTTAAATTGTGATTACAGTACGGGAAGACCCATCACTTTACCGGTGTCAAAATACCAATATGATGGCGGTTTATACGTATATTATACGGAAAGAAACAAGTACCGGATTCCCGACTTTTTCCGTATAGATCTGTCTTTCAATATCGAAGCAGGACATCGTCTCACCAAGCTGACTCACAGCTATTTTACAATCGGCGTATATAACCTGACGGGGCGTAAAAATGCTTATTCTGTTTATTATGTTTCGGAGAACGGACACATTCAAGGATACAAATTATCTATTTTTGGTGCTCCAATCCCGTACGCTTCATATAATATAAAATTTTAGAGATGAAAAGATCTATCATATTATTAGGTTTATGTCTGTGTTTAGTCCTTTCTGGCTGTATTACTGAATACGAAGCTACAGGAATAGATGAAGTGGCTGATATTCTTGTGGTAGAAGGCATGATCACTGATGATGAGAGCTATATCAGACTAAGTCATAGTGTACAATTGACAAATGAAAATAATTCCCTTGTATCCTCGTACATTAACGATGCCAAAGTATATATAGAATGCGATGACGCAACGCAAATGAACAACACACAATCGCTTGGTAACGGGCAATATTCAATCATAACGGGAAAATTGGATTCAAATCAAAAATACCGGTTGAAAATTCTGATCGAGGAGTACGAATATTGTTCCGATTATTCGTTTCCACTGAAAACACCTGAGATCGACAGTATTGTGTATGTCAAAAAGGGTCTTGGACAACCCGTTCATATATATGTTGCAACCCACGATACGGAAAACAAAATTCTATACTATCGTTGGTCATACAAAGAGGATTGGGAAATAAACTCTGTAATTCAGATAGACAATGTCCCTCGTTATTGTTGGAATAAGGCAAACAATAAAAGTATATTGTTAGGTACTGCTGAAAAGACAATTGACGGTAGAACGGCAGGAAAAATTACCGAGATAATGCCATTCGACAAGAGATTATCTGTATTGTATCGGATAAATGTCACGCAAAATGCAATCAGTAAACGAGCATATGATTATTTCTCAAATATTAAAAAAAATATTGAATTAACGGGCAGCATTTTTACCCCGGTTCCGGCGGAATTGAAAGGTAATATCACTTGTATCACTGATCCGGATAGACCGGTAATCGGGTATGTGGATGTATCCATCACAACAAACAACCATCGATATATTTCGCGCCAAATAGATAATCTATATGAACCTCTTTCAGATTGCATAAGCATACGTGACGATCCCGATGGTGATACTTTTATACCTGATGATTATATTAAGATTAACGAGGACACGTATGCACCTGCCCAGTGTGTAGATTGTACTTATCATGGTACTGAGCAAAAACCGGACGATTGGCCTAAATGATCATTTTGAACACTAATGAAAAATTTTATTTGTTGCATATTATTGATCTGTGCCGCATTTCGACTTTACGGCAACGTTGAAACGGACAACTTATGCGAACGGATTTATGTACAAACAGATAAGCAATTGTATCTGGCAGGTGAGCCGGTTTGGATGAAGATTTTGACAACAGATTCGGAACAAATCCCGATTTCGTTCAGCAAAGTGGCATATATTGAATTGGTAGATTCCATAGCCCGGATACAAATCAAAGTCGAATTGAAAAACGGGACTGGAGAGGGACGAATGCAACTACCTCTGGATTTACCGACAAGATACTATCGATTGATTGCATACACGCAATTTATGCGAAATGAAGGTCCTGAAGTTTTTTTTGAAAAAAATATCGGAGTCGTTAATACCTTTCAATCCGATAACGTGCCGGAATCATCGAAACCCGGAAACAAATTCTCATTTGACGAAGAAAATGATTCCGGTACGGTTTCGTTGCAATCAGATAAAGCAATATACACGACACGTGATCACGGCGAGTTGATATTAACCGATTTGCCGAAGAATATTCATACGCTTTCCGTATCGATAACGGGTAAGGAATTGATACCTGTTGCCGAATCAGAGAAGTCGTTGTTTCGAAAAAACCGATCAGCAAAATTGTCCAAATTCACTGGAGAGTTTCTTCCCGAATACGAGGGACATATTATCACGGGAAAACTTGTTGATAATCAACTGGGAATTCCCGGAACGGATGAAATATTTTTGACACCCATCCTCTCTTTTTTGGGCGAAGAAATTCGTTTTTTTACAGGACAAAAAAGCAAAACAGGAGATGTCTTGTTTTTTACTTCAGGCATTTCAGGAACAAAAGAAATCGCTACTGTTGTATTTCATGCGGGAGAAGAATACCGAATAGACATATTGTCTCCATTCGTACAACGGCATCCCCTGAAACAAACGTCCACATTACAAATCGATTCGTCTTATTACCCCCAACTGCTGGCGCGAAGTGTCGCATTACAAGTATCACATTATTTCTCGGAAAGCTTGTCTGCAAACCAAAATATTTTGAAATCATATTTTAAGATGAAACCCACATGGAGTTTTACGTTGGATGAATATACACGTTTTACCACCATGCGGGAGGTTTTTGTGGAATTTATTGTTGGCGCCCGATTCCGTAAAAGAAACGGAAAGCAAGAAATATCGGTCCTTGCCAAAAGAGGCAATAACTACGATTACGGAACGATGCCGCTTGTTTTGCTGGACGGAGTAGCCATTTCCGATCACGACATCATTTATAATTACGATCCTCTTGTAGTTGAGAAAATCAATATTTATCCCGGGCCGTATACTTTGGGAGGATCCTTATTCGACGGAATCGTCGAATTATTGACTTATCGTCGGTTACACCCGGATTTAAACTTAAATAAGTCTACGCAGATTTTCTCATACGAAGGCACACAACCACATTATCAATTTTATGCTCCCGATTATTCGGAAGCAAAAAACCGTCAAAGTCGACTTCCCGATAGTCGTCATACGTTGCTTTGGGAACCTAATGTTCGAACAGACGGAAAATCTACGGTTCAATTGCCTTTCAATACCTCCGATCTTACAGGCGAATTTCAAGTAACTATGGAAGGAATAACTAAAGACGGGGACGTTGTTTTTACGAAATCTTTTTTTACAGTCGAGTAACTTTTCTTATTTAATGCGAATCAATGGTTGATTTTTTATTTTGAATGATCGTTAATATATTATTGAAAGCAACTTGAAAATAGTATTATTTTAATGCTTGTTTTTGCAAATACAAACATCTGATTTCAAGCACACAACGCAACATTAATTTATGACAACAGGAATACAAAAACCGCTATACGCGAATTTTGAAACAAAGTATTCAGGATATTTGTTAATTTTGAATCTTCTTTGTGATGATTGAAATTAATAGAATTTAATCCCTAAATAACGATGGATAAGAACTTATTAAGACCTGATTATATTTTTGAAACAAGCTGGGAAATCTGCAATAAAGTAGGTGGCATACATACTGTTATATCTACTAAGGCACTGACCTTGGCCGAAGAAT
>JAVBMZ010000189.1:0-11938 GCA_031551935.1 Bacteroidales bacterium | reverse complement strand
AATAGCGCTATTATTCGTACATATTTCCAGATAACCCAATATAGTATTAAGATGCGTTTTTATATCATGCGATACTGACAACAACAATTGATGCCTGCTCTCCATAATTTGTTTCGTTTGTGTATTGGCCAATTCCAATTCCTTGCGCATCGTCTGGCTTTTATTTACATCATTGATGATGAGTAGTATAAATGCAAGAATTAAGACTAAAGAGATACTGCCTCCTATAATTGAAAAAGTATAATTTTTCCGTATGAGTTGCTCACTTTTTTGGATTTCTTCTAAAGTCGCATAAATGGTTTGTCTGGAAAGTTCATTGAGTAATACAGAAATTTGTGCTGAAATTTCCTGATCGATTAAAATCAAATGATTGACCTGCCGCTCAATGGCTGTAATTCTACTTGAATAATCGACACTTGCCTGTTCTGCAAAATCACTCATTTCCGATATGATGTTTCTTTTTTCGTCAGGTACTAATTTAATGGTATCTATTCGTGAGGTGCTAATCCTGATAATGGTATCAACAGTTTTATCGGACGAAAAAACTTCCGAAAGTCTTCTCCAAAATCCTTTTTTTTGCGTTGTGTTGACAACAGTATCTTTCACCATAGAAGTCACCAACAAAGGCTCGGTTAGCAGTGTGGAATCTAAACTTTGTAGTCTTTCATTCATCGACTCAATCGGATTTTGATTGGTCAGTTGCCGGTTCAGCGCAACAATGATGCGTTCCTTATTATTGAGTAATACACCTATTTCTTTTAGGATACCAAGTTGAGACGTATCTCCGGTGATCACTTCAAGCGAATCGATTAGCTGCCCTACTTCGACGCTTTTCTGTCTAAACGCTTTCAAATACCCATTTTTTTTCGAAGTCAGGTAAAAATTGAGTTCCGACTGAGCTTGATTTACAGCATAGACAAGATCATTTGTTAAAGCGAGTGTGTGATAATGCTTTTCTATGTGTTTTCTTTGTTCGCCGATATTTTGTCGTAAATGATACAAGTACACAATCATTCCACAACAAATGATGGCTACTACTATGTAGATGAATATCGCTTTTATGCGGATTCCAGTTTCAATACTTTCTTTCATTAAAACGGGCATATTAATGTGTTACAAAATTATAAAATAACACGACTCTTTGTAAACAGTTATTTCCACAACCAAAGTGTGGAAAAATTCCACACTTCCACACCTCATTTTTCGATTGACAAATCTCATTAAAATCATAACAGTCTAAAAATAAAATATTTATATAAAAATGACAATCGAAAATTTTCAATGGCACACAGGTTGTTTTTATCATAGGCATATCAAATAATTTTAGTAAAATCTTTTTAATCATCAATTAAAATTTTAAAAACCATGAAAACAACAATTTTAGTAGTTGCCATTACTTTGGGAACATTTGCTTGTGTCAATGCTGGAACTCCAAAACAAGAAATGAACGCCAATAACAACGTTGAAACAGTCGCAGTTGTGGACGAAGCAGCAGCCGTAGGCGAAGTAGCTCAAGCACAAGACGAATATGTAGACGTTAAACTCGAAAGTTTGAATGCAAAGGTACAAGCTGCCATCAATGCTTACCAAGAAGCTTATTCTACCAAAAGTCTGGCTTTTAATGCTGCTAAAAATTTGACCAAAGTAACACTTGTTTCAAAAGCAGATCAAAGTGAAAAAGAAGTTATTCTTGACGAAGAAGGTAAAGAAGTTTAGTAAAAAATAAACAGTCCTAAATACCTGATAATAAAAAGAGATAACGGGGAAGTATACTTCCCCGTTATCTCTTTTTATAAATATCCCTCCTTACAGGATTGATCATCTTGCCATTCTGAAGGCCGCATCCAACCACACATTGATGTCTTCAAGATAGTTAACAGCGGTTTTTATTTCGCTACGCTGATGCCCTAAACGCACTACTACCATATTTTTCTCGGGTACCACCAGAATATACTGTCCTAAGATACCACGCGCATAGATTACCTCCACTCCTTGATAACTTAGCCTCCACCATTGATAGCCATAAAAATCGACACTTTTTTCAGTATCCTCATCTTTGAGCCAAGTAGCCGGCGTAGTTGCTTCTTCAATAAACGCTTCCGATACCACTTGTGTCCCATTCCAACTTCCTTTATTCAGGATCAGCTGGCCAATACGGGCAAAATCACGAGCGTTGGAATTAAAACAACAATAGGCTTTCTCCAAGCCATTTTTATGATCGAGGCACCATAAAGCATCATGTTCGGCTCCAATGGGTGTCCAAAGTTTTTCTGATGCATATTCACTGATAGATGTGCCTGTAGCATTGGCAACGACAAATGCAAGTAACTGTGTAGTTCCACTTTGATAGCGATAGCGTTCTCCGGGCTTTTCAATCAGCTTCAACCCTGCTATCAATGGCTCGATATTGTCGCCATAATACGCTTTGGTAGTGATAGAAAACGGTGAACTATAAGCCTCATTCCAATCGAGACCGGAACTCATGGTAAGCACATCTTTTACTGTGATTTCTTTTCGATTATCAACAGCAAAAGGCGGATAAAAGTTAGCTACTGGTTGATTGAAACTTCCTATTTTTCCTTCGTCACGGGCAATACCAGCCAGCAAGGAAATAATACTTTTTGCTACCGAGAATGAATTGCTAAGTGATTGGTCATTGTATTCATCCCAATATTCCTCATGCACAATAGCCGTATCTTGGACAACCACATATGCTACTGTTTTGTACTTCTCAAAATAAGCCAAGTGCTCTGCTGAAAGCTTGTCTTGGTTATATGACCCTGAAATTTTCCATGGTTGTGGATTACCGGCTTTCACTATCCGATTCTCAAATATATGATAGTCATCAATGTCGGGTTTCTGATACCACAGCGCTTTGCGCAAATATGAATTTGACGGGAAAGTAGTAAGTACCAATAACCCTGCTAAAACCACTACGAGAATAAGGCTCGTTTTTTTCAAAAATTCTTTCATAAGTTCATGGATTCATCCTGAGACTCACCGCATTTTTATGAGCAGATAACGACTCAGCTTGGGACATTACCTCTATGGCATGACCAATATGTTGGATTCCCGTCTGGGAAATCTCCTGGAAGGTGATTTTTTTCACAAAACTGTCTAAATTAACACCGCTATACATTTTTGCATATCCATTGGTAGGCAAGGTATGATTAGTGCCCGAAGCATAATCTCCCGCACTTTCCGGCGTAAAATGTCCCAAAAATACGGAACCTGCATTTACTATCTGTTCAGATAACTGCATATAATCAGCCGTCTCAATGATCAAATGCTCAGGAGCGTAGGTGTTAGTAAACGCTACAACCTCCTTGTTGTCTTTTAACACGATGATACGACTATTACCCAAAGATTGATTGACAAACTCCCTGCGAGTCAACATGTTTACTTGCTTTTCAATTTCGGTCAAAACTTTATCCACCAGCCCTTCACAAGTGGTCACTAATATAGCTTGACTATCTTTGCCATGTTCGGCTTGAGATAACATATCGGCTGCCACAAATGCAGGATTAGCTGTTTCATCGGCTATGACTTCCACTTCCGATGGACCAGCAGGCATGTCAATAGCAACATCGCGCAACGCAACCAGTTGTTTAGCCGCTGTTACATATTGATTCCCTGGTCCAAAAATTTTGTACACATTAGGAACTGTTTCCGTTCCATATGCCATTGCTGCAATAGCTTGTATTCCGCCTATTTTAAACACTTTGCTGACACCAGATTCCCTCGCAGCAAATAGTATCGTCGGGTGTATTGTTCCGTTTGGCGTGGGTGGCGTACATAGGATAATTTCTTTACATCCTGCAATATGAGCAGGAATGGCCAGCATCAAAACAGTAGAAAATAATGGGGCAGTACCACCAGGGATATACAAACCGACTTTTTCAATACCTACAGCTTTCTGCCAACAAACAACTCCTTGCGTAGTCTCGACCTTACGAGGTATTAGTTGCTGAGACTTATGAAAAGTTTCAATATTTGCTTTGGCCAAACGAATGGCGTCTTTTAATTCACTGGTAACTAGAACATCAGCTGCGGCTATTTCTTCCTCTGCAACGGCTAAGTGTTGTAACTCTATTTTGTCAAATTTCTTCCCGTATTTGATGACAGCAACATCGCCATTGATGCGTACGTCTTCCAGAATATCCTGAACAGACGCAAATAAATTGGAATGATTGAATGTGGGACGGGTTATGATACTTGCCCATTCATTCTTAGATGGATATTTGATAACTTGCATATAGATTGATTTCACCCCGTCATCGCCAAAATACTTTTGGTGATCGATGATGATATGGTTTGGCGTTCATATTTCTTATCATGGCAAACTTAGCAAAAAATACTTTTTGATACGATATTTTTATTTGTAGCATCAAATCAAAACGAATATTTCAACCTCACAAACCCCAGCCACGCCTGCATGTTACCGAGACTGGAACTCCCTACAGTAGTGAAATATTGTGTAATAAAAGAAAAGTCTAAGTTTTCAAGTATGGAATAATCCATGGAAAGTCCGGCATAACATGACTTTACTTCGACGAAATACATGCCTGATAACGATCCTGTTAAACGTGGAGTGACAGGATAGGTAGCTTGTGCAAAAATATTCCAGTCGCATATCGAAAGGTATTTGGCCGACAATGGAGCGGTGTATAAAGCCAACAAGCCTGTTTGCGAAAAAGCGTTACCAACATTGTTATATAATACTTCGGTTTGTAGCATCAATGAATTTTTGAATATATAATCTAATCCTATCGACACTGCTACCACGCCACTTGTATCGGCGAAACTTTCAATTGGCTGGAAGTATGAAAATTCGCCACGAAAATTAATCCCTTTAAAATCGCCGCTCCAGGCGCCGCCCAACACAATATCCGACTGGGTGTACACACCACCCATCACTTGGTAATCAAAATTTTTCCAATTCCAGTGATGCAACATAGCTGCCGTAATATTGTCCGAATAATCCACCAAAACGGCTAATTCTGTTGAAGATGTTTCACTATGGTAGAAAGTTCCCCTGAAAGCATCACAACCAGGTCGTTCCACATAATCAAAGTCAAAAAAAGAGTAGGTATTAAAAATATCATTAGGATTCCATACCAGTGTTTGTCCCCAGTTAATCCGTTGCCGACCAAGTTTCAGGTTCCACTTATTTTTCTCAAAGGTCACGAACAAACGATCGAAAGTACTGTTGAGTAACACATCTTTTGTATCAACTATATTCCAGGACATATCTATCCAACCTTTGTCAAAGTCTATGCTTTCGGCATATCCGGGTTGTTTCACCATATTTCCAATAATGAGCCGGTTGCGCATGCTTGCATCAACACGCCAATACCTGTTGACTTGCCAGTATGCATTGAAACGGTTGTGTATCAGATTCTCCCACATCCACTCGTTGCCCGGATATTGCGTTATCACCGAAGGCATGTCGCTGACATAGCTTGAAAAATCAAACTTTTTTTCTTGCGCATGTGCCGAAACAGTTAGCAACGAAAGGTAACCAATGAACCATAACCGTTTTACGGAATGTCTATCCAATGCGTACTTCATCCCTTATAATTCACTATAGGTGGGTCACCACGGATTATTTTACAACATCGCCTATGACTTTACCATCCTCCAACGTAATAATTCGCCTCGCTTTTGCCATAATGCGGGGATCATGCGTGGAAAAAATGAAAGTAATATTTTCCTGTTCGTTCATTTTTTCCATCATATCCAATAAGGTTTCCGCAGATTTGCTGTCTAAATTGGCAGTCGGTTCATCAGCGAGGATGAACTTTGGCTTCGAAGCCAAAGCACGTGCCACCGCAACCCGTTGTTGTTGTCCACCTGAAAGTTTGGCGGGACGTGCATTAGCTCTATCCCCAATTCCCACCTGAGTCAATAAATCCATGGCACGTCGATTGGTTTCTTCCTTTGGTCGCCCTTGTAAATCCATCACAAAGGATACATTTTCTTTAGCAGTCAACACCGGAATCAAGTTATATGACTGAAAAATAAATCCGATGTTGTGCAAACGAAAATCTACAACTTCCGATGGTTTCAATATGCCAATATCTTTGCCGTCAATCATGATGGTACCTGACGTCGGTTTATCCAAACCACCAATTAGGTTCAGCAATGTAGTTTTTCCAGAACCTGAAGGGCCCACAATTGCGGTAAACTCACCTTGCGCAAAACTAAGATTCACGCCATCCACGGCATGTACTTCAGTGGCTGTATCCTTGTATATCCTGTACAAATCTTTTACAGTCAATAGTGGAGAATTGGTTGTCCCATGATTATCAAGACCATTGTTTTTTATTGAATTCATCATCTATCAATTATTAATGATTCATTGCTTCCAATAAATTTATTTTCAATGCTTTTCTCGCCGGAAAAATAGCCGATATAATCCCGCAGAGCAATACCAACAAGGTGATTTGCAGAAACATCCCTACAGAAATGGCCGGATATACCACTGATCCAAACCCATAATCTTCAAAACTATCACCCATCATAAAGGAAAGATCGATCCCATTGCGTGCCGTAAGCGCAATCACTATCAGTGCTACCATCACCCCAATGATACTTCCGACCAATGTGAGCAAAAGCGATTCTGTCATAATCATCCTAAAAACTTTACCTTTATTCATGCCTATCGCCATCAGCATTCCCAATTCGTGCGTACGTTCCAATACAGCCATCAGCATGGTATTGACAATCCCGAAGGCTAACGCAAACAAGAAAATTCCCAAAATAATCGAACTCATCAATCCTTGCCATTCATCCGATAGTTTCAGCATAGGGCTTAGTTGTTTCCAGTTTTGCACATCCATTTCCGGAAGTTGTCGTATCAATTCCTGTGTTATTTTTTCACAAGCATCGGGGATACGAATCATCACAGCTGCTTCGTGTACCGCGCCGGCCGGTAAACCTATTAATGAAACGATATCCTTTTTATCTACAAATACGTTTCCTTCGTCAAAAGCGCTGTTGGTTGTTTTGAACATTCCTCCTATACGGAATGCCAGACTTATGGCCTCGCCATAGACATCCTGAAAACTAACCACTACTTTGGAATTGAGTTTAACTTTGAGTTTCTCGGCGGTGCGTTTGCTGATGACGATACGCATCGGTTTCCCGTCTTGTAGGAAATTTCCACAGGTATCGGGAATATTTTCGTATAAGTTGGATACTGCCACTTCCTCTGGGACATCTACCGCATTGATGTTCAGTCCAACAGCATTGGCCGCCGAAGCTACCATCCCAACGACTTTCAAGCGGTAGCTTACGTGTGTAATTGTATCATTCGCTTGGAGCACAGATTCAACATCTTGACGTAAGAAATAATCTTCCAAATCATAGTTATCCAGGAAATGGGAATGATGTATCTGTATATACGAAATCTGGTTGTTGATATCAGATGCTATCTGTCGCTGCATCCATCCGGTGATGAACGAAGTCATGAAAGTTCCGGCAAATACACCAATGGCAATAGCTCCAATAATGATGGAACTTCGCACTTTATTGCGCCATATATTTTTCCAGGCTAATTGTAGTATCATTGCTTTATGGCTTTACTGATGTCCAATTTTATGATTTTCCGCACAGGATAAATAGCCATCACACAGGTTATTAATAATATAATGAGTGTTTGAGAAATCCATATTACCGGACTGGTATCCATGGGTAAAATCCCTTCCATCCCGTATTGTAACATGGTATCGGCAAGATTTCCGGTTAAAGTGATTGGATGGAAATAAAAATAGAGGATAACAGGTATTGTCACTACTACTGCGGCAATAATACCAAGCGAGGCCATCATCATTAATTCTAAGAGCACTGATTTTACCAGCCTCCGTCGATTCATTCCAAGTGACACCATCAGTGCGAATTCATGCCGACGCTCATTGGCCAGCATGATGAATGTGCTGAGAATTCCAAAACCGACAATAACGTACAAAATGAACATAATAACTTTGGAAAATGCCTTGTCGGAAGAGGCTTGGTTCAATAACTTTTCCATGGTCACTGCCCACGGAAGAACTTCATATTGATTGGTATCCACGATTGTTTCAATTTTATGGAGTACCGCTGCTAATTTCCGCTCGTTTTTCAAGGTAACGAGCAAGCCGCTTTCCCCATTAGAAAAACTGATGAAATCCTGCGCTTTCGGCAACGAAGTGTAAATGAACCGCATGTCCATTTCGGGTATCGGCAAGTGTAAAATACCACGTATCACAAACAAAGCAGCAGCACTCGTCCCGTGATATCCTTGTCCAATGAGTGCTAATGTGTCACCGACAGCCACTTTCAAATACTCGCTTAGAGCCTTGCCGATAATTACTCCACTGTCATCCGGACTGAGGTAAGTTCCGGAAATCACATGGCGGGCAATAGAAGACATCCGGTTTTCGCGTACAGGATCGATTCCGACCAGAAGGCAAGGTTTGGTTACTTTTTCGGTAGAAGCCATCGCAAAAGTTTCTATCCGTGGCGACGTGTAGGCAACCTCCGGTATAGCTTCGATGGTATGAATGGTAGCAGAATCCATTTCCATGAAATTATCAATCACCTGGTCGTCCCAATAGCCTTTATGGTGTATTTGTATATGACCAGCTTGTGTCCGTAAAGTTTGGTCGATCATGTGGTTCCATACTCCATTTGAAAACGAGAGCATCACCACACAAAAGAATACCGAAAAGAAAATCGACGCAATGGTGATCGAACTACGGCGTTTGTTTCGCCAAATATTTCTCCAGGAAAGTTTTAACATAGTTCGTGCAACAATTAATTTTGTTTGGAAAGGACAAGCTTTTGCCGGTTTAATAATTTGTGGACTTATTTTATATCACCATGAATGATCCATTTTACTTATTTGACATTTTTCATATTTTGTTGTGAAAAAAAGCTTTCGTCAATCGGCTTGTCAAAATCGTTACTGATAACAGTCATCACCGTTTTTTGATTCGGTTTGTCAGCTGGGATTACCTCCACACGGGATGGCAACTTCCGGCTACCATATTGCTTGACATCATAACCATTAATCGTGTTGATCAGTACATTTTGTTCGTCATAAAATTCAGATTTTACTTCAATAAAATCTGTTTTCGAAATCCACACAATCACCTTGCCCCAAACCACAGCTGCATTTTCTTTCGGAATCATGACGATTTTATAACAATCGTACTCGCGCACCTGTTCTGTTTTTTCCAACGTATGAGTGTAATCATTTACTGCTGATGACTGTTTCACCAAATCGTCATTGGTAAAGTCACTACCCATCCATGATTGCCCCATCACACTCGATGACATTTTGATCATCCGGTCGATGCTTGGTTGCCAGTTCCACAAATCTTTCTGCCGTTTCAGAAATGCCTGCCCTTTGTCTTTTGCTGGTGAAGTAATCAGTACCAGCGAATAATCGTCGCCTTTTGACCAACTTTTGAAACCCACTTCACGTGTCCACGTGGGACGGATAATATTCATCTTTACCTCGGAATAAAGGCTTTTACCCTGACGGTTGTCATCTGCTTTTTTTACGATGTCCGTAGCGCTGAGATCTTGTGCCCATATGGTTGTGATTGCCATACAAATGCAACATACACTTACGAATATTTTTTTCATCTTGATAATGGTTAAATTTTTCTTTGATAAAACTCACTACTGTTTCTTTTAACAAATTTACAGGGTAAACGGTTTGACCTTCCCCGTATAAATACATCATAAAAAACCCTTTGATGAGTGTTGTCATCAACAACATTTCTTTCACAGCATCTTTCCCAAACTGTCGTTGATAGAATTGCATCATCGCATTTATATTGCTTTGCGCATCGACGAGTACAGTCAGTTTTCGGGTAACCGAAGATTGAACACTCACCGCAGTGTAAAGTTTTAAAAAATCCTGATGCGTTTCTATGTTATCAAATACCCGCTCGATATTCGCCACGAAATCTTTGGCAGTCATGTCCTCTTTGAATATATCGTATGAAATTTTCTGATAACCTGACATGAGGATTTGCTGCATCAAATCTTCCTTGCTTTTAAAATACGTATACATCAACCCCTTGGATATTTTGGCATGCTGGGCTATCCTGCCGATGCTGGTATGCGCATATCCGTCTTCTGCGAATAACTTCAATGCAGCATTCATGATCATTTGCCGCTTTTCTGCCCTGATGATTGCACTTTGTTCTTTGGTTCTTGGCATATTTTAAAATTGACTGAACGGTCAGTCAAAAATAAATATTTTTTGTATATCAACAAACTTTTCGTATCTTTAAATTTATCCTTTCAAAAACTAAAATGACCTCAAAGAAAAGTTGAGGAAGTCATGATTAGATAGCTTTTATTCGTTATATTTGTAAGCAATCACCAGAATGGACACCACCCTTGAACAAGTTCGTCAAGAACTCAAAAACAGCGTCGACGAAAGAACAAAGAACACCGCCCAAAATTTCTTTAAAGAAGAAATTAAAGCGTATGGCGTAAAAATTTACACGGTCAACGTCATTGGCAAAGCGTTTTTCGCAAAAATTAAAGATAGATCTAAAGCAGATATCATCGGACTGTGCGAAGAACTTTGGCGTTCTGGTTATCTTGAAGAATCATTCATCGCATGTAATTGGTCCTATGGCATCCAAAATCAGTATGACCCTGGCGATTTTGAAATTTTCGAACGATGGGTACAGCACTATGTGAATAACTGGGCTTCATGTGATACGCTATGTAATCATACCGTTGGTGAATTCATCGAAAAGTACCCCGAATACATTTTCCACCTCAAACAATGGGCAATGTCTGAAAGTCGTTGGATTCGACGTGCAGCTGCCGTCTCATTGATTATACCGGCTCGTAAAGGGTTGTTTCTGGATGACATTTTTCAAATAGCCAACCTGTTACTTTTAGATAAAGATGATTTGGTACAAAAGGGGTATGGTTGGATGTTAAAGGCTGCCAGTCAAGCATATCAAAAGGAAGTATTTGATTTTGTCGTGCAGCATAAATTAATCATGCCGCGGACTGCACTCAGGTATGCCATTGAAAAGATGCCAAAGGAAATGAAAGCAGTAGCAATGGAAAAGTAGCGGCGATGAATATTGAAGCATTACGGGAATGTTGTATTGCTGTTAAAGGGAGTTCGGAATCGTGTCCGTTCCTCGACAACACAGTGTTGGTGTTTAAGGTAATGGGGAAGATGTTTGCTTACATTGCTTTAGAACCTAAGGACGGTATATTTAAAGTTTGTTTGAAATGCAATCCAGAGAAGTCGACGATGTTGCGGGAACAATACCATGGGATTACAGAAACTGATTTTAAAACATGGTTGTGGAATACTGTATATTTGGAAAGTGATGTCCCCGACCCATTGATCAAAGACTTGATACATCATTCGGTAGACGAGGTTGTCAAAAAATTACCCAAAGGTAAGCAGCAAGAATACTTGAATGTACCCTAAGCGCGAAAATGCCGAATCATTATTTTCTAGGAATATGTTGGAAGTATTCTCAATTTTAAAAAATATTTGACTAATATTCAGAGAGATATCGGATGGAAAAGCTTTTTGGATAAGGACATTTTAACAAATGTACATCAACCAGAATAAAGCTGTACATTTGCATGAAAGCGGAATCAAAAATATTGCCGAGCGATTAGAGATTGTTGAAAAGCTACAATATTGATGTAAAATCTATGATGAACATGCAAAAAAAGTATGTGTATTATGCTTTATTAATTTTTGCGTTCTGCGGTTGCGGTTGGAATATCGTATCGACCGGAGAAAAAGGACTTGTGTTGAGCGCATTAGCCATGTTATTAATGACCATTAATATGTTGATCTGCATCTATCATGCAAGAAAATAGTGGTTATCCATGTGTTCGAAAGTAATATCAAGATGACATAGCAATGTATAAAAATCGGCTTGATAACCTT
>JAVBMZ010000071.1:0-6772 GCA_031551935.1 Bacteroidales bacterium | reverse complement strand
AAATTATTGTAAAATGGTTTCATGGCAAGGAAATGGCCTTGGCCATGGGTTTGCAGGTAGCTATGGCACGCATTGGAACACTGATGGCTATGTTGTTTTCAAAACGAATTGCCGACCATTTTGGTTTGGTGTCTACACCCGTATTGTTGGCGTTGATATTGTTATGCATAGGGCTTCTTTCTTTTTTGGCATATGTAGTGATGGATGTCAAGCTTGATCGTTCGGAACCTGCCACTGTAGCTGCTTCAGCCGAAGACCCATTCCGTCTGGCAGATGTTGGTGTAATATTTCGCAGCAATGGTTTTTGGTTAATTGCTATACTGTGCGTTTTATTTTATTCCGCCGTTTTTCCTTTCCTGAAATATGCTCCTGATTTGATGGTAAATAAATTTCATATAGAAGATTTTATGTTATTTGGTATCAACATCAAGTCGGGTGATGTACCAGCAATGCTTCCCATGGGAACATTGATACTGACTCCCTTCTTTGGTAACCTGTATGACCGGATTGGTAAAGGGGCAACTATAATGATTGTAGGTTCGCTGATGATTCTTATTATCCACACCTTATTTTCTATCCCGGCATTGAATCAGGTTTGGGTAGCGCTTACATTGTGTATATTGTTGGGTGTTGCTTTTTCACTCGTCCCTTCGGCAATGTGGCCATCGGTGCCTAAAATTATCCCACACAAACAATTAGGAACAGCCTACTCTTTGATCTTCTGGATTCAGAACTGGGGATTGATGGGTGTTCCCTATCTTATAGGCTGGGTGCTTAACAAATATTGTATTGTTGGACAAAAGATGGTAGAAGGTAAGTCACAAAATATTTATAACTATACACTTCCGATGGTTATTTTCACAGCATTTGGGTTGGCCGCATTGGTAGTTGCTCTCTTGCTTAAACGCGAAGACAAGAGAAAGAAATACGGATTGGAATTACCTAATATCAAGAAAAACGAGGATTAACAAACGGTTGCCTTGACCTATCAATACACAGATAAAAAATCTTTCAACCAGTGTACCAAGTTGTTGCCCGTTGAAAAAGGCACACTTGCTTACATTGTGATTACGGCTATATATCTTACTGTATTTGCTCAAAAGTTAGACACCCCATGGTTGCATTTCGGTATCAGGGCTGGAGTTGCTCTGTTGATCCTATGGTTAGCATACATTGGCACGAACAAACAAAGTCCGGTAGTGATGTGTGTTCGTTACTTCCTGCCCTTTGCCCTTTTGAGTTATTGGTACCCTGAAACCTATTATTTCAATAATTTCATTTTTGATAATTTAGACCACTATTTCGTTGCAGCAGATCAAGTACTATTCGGGTGTCAACCAAGCATTGAATTCAGTAAAGTAATGCCGCAAGCCTGGTTCAGTGAACTGATGTATTTTGGTTATTTTTCGTATTATTTCATCTTTTTTGGCACAGCACTCTGGTGTTATATCAAACAAAGGGAAATAGCGTGTCGTGCTGTGTTTGTGTTTGCTTGTTCGTTTTACCTTTTTTACATTGTTTTTGCCATCCTACCTGTTGTAGGTCCCCAATTTTATTTTGCTCCGCCACTGAATGAAGTACCTGATGGCTATGTTTTCTGTGATATCATGCGTTTTTTACAAGACACAGGAGAAAAAGCGACTGGCGCTTTTCCAAGTTCACATGTAGGAATTACTTTTACGGTATTGATATTCACCCATCGGTATTGCAGGCAACTATTCAAATATGTTTTACCTCTGTTCATCATTTTAGTGTTATCCACTGTCTACATTAAAGCACATTACGTAGTAGATGTCATCGGAGGATTTATTTCAATAGCAATCACTTATCCACTGACCAATTGGTTATATGAAAAAATAGCTAATCGCGCTTAGCGATATGTTTCCCATTTTTATCATTACATCTGCCCTGCTTAAAAGCTTATAAAATTGGCACCATCCAAGTGAGTAGCCTTCGCAGATATAGCAAAATCAAGTTTGTGAAGATTATCCATAAAGGCATAGTACTATATCGGCGAATTCTAAATTGTTTTTTTAGATAGTTTTTGTAGCTTTGCAAAACAAACACTTTAATTCACTAAAATGAAAAGATATTTTCTTCTATTAGTTGCCGGAATCATGTTGGCAGGCAACCCAACAATGGCTAAAGAATACCATGTAGCCAAAACAGGATCAGACTCAAATGCAGGAACATCTGCATCACCGTTTAAAACCATTTCAAAAGCCGCTTCTATATTGCGTTCTGGAGATACTGTAACTGTACATGCAGGCGTTTACCGGGAATGGGTTAATCCGCGAAATTCCGGTCTGAATAAAGCTTCAAGAATAGTTTATCGCGCTGCTCAAAGTGAAGAAGTATGGATCAAAGGATCCGAAGAAGTAAAAAATTGGAAAAAGGAGAAAGGCACTAATGTATGGAAGGTAGTCGTTCCTAATTCGATGTTTGGAGATTTCAACCCTTTTGCAGAAGAATTGATGGGCGATTGGCTCGATAAAACTCCAATAACTTACCACCTGGGCGAAGTATATCTCAATGGCAAATCCTTATATGAGGTAGAAAGCGTAGAAAAATTGACCAAACCAGTCGCATACGAAAAATCTAAAAATCCCGAACAATCCCTTTACCAATGGTATGCCCAAGTATCAGATAAAGAAACCACCATTTGGGCTAATTTCCAAAACTATGATCCCAACAAAGAATTGGTAGAAATCAATGCCCGCCCGGCATGTTTCTTTCCAAAAGAACAAGGAGTGAACTACATCACTGTTCAAGGATTCAAGATGTCTCAGGCGGCAACTCAATGGGCGCCTCCAACAGCTGTCCAGAAAGGTCTGCTTGGCCCCAACTGGAGCAAAGGATGGGTGATTGAGAATAATGTGATCAGTAATGCCAAATGTTCAGGTATTAGCCTCGGCAAGGAATATGCATCAGGCAACAACCTATGGACATTGGAAAAAACCGTCATAGGCTTCAATCGTGAAATCGAAGCTATATTTAGCGCCATCAGCCTTGGATGGAACAAAGATAACATCGGATCGCACTTAGTACAAAATAATATGATTTTCGATTGTGAACAGACCGGTATTTGCGGCCACATGGGTGCTGCATTCAGTGTAATAAAAGATAACCATATCTACGATATCCACACGAAAAGGCAATACACTGGTGCTGAGATTGGTTGTATCAAGCTCCACGCCGGCATTGATGTGATCATTAAGGATAATTACCTTGACAATGGTTACCGCGGGTTATGGATAGACTGGCAAGCCATGGGAATGCGGGTAACCGGCAATATCTTCACCAATAATGATTATTGCGATATTATGATAGAGGTGACACATGGACCGTGTCTGATAGATAATAACTTATTGTTGTCGAAATCGTCCATTCTCGATATCGCACAAGGTACCGCTTGGGTACATAACATCATTGCCGGGTACATTGCCCACCGGCCGATTCCCACCAGGTACACACCGTATCACCATGCACACTCGACTGCCGTGATGGGATTAACCAGTTTCTTGGGTGGCGACGACCGTTTTTATAATAATATCTTCACCATGTTTCCTGAATCTGATGCAGAAAACAAACAAATTGGCTTATCTGCCTACGACTCACACCCTGCTTACCGTGATGGCATTTATCCCGAAATGAATCTCAAATCCCGTGGCTCCAGTCAGGCTGCGGAGTTTACTTTAGCGATGTATGTGGCTTCAAATCTTTATTATGACGGAGTGAAACCGTATGTACATGAGCCATATAACATCACAAGTCAATTTACGGCCAATCCGGTTGTCGAAAAGAGAGGAGACCAAGTGGTTCTGAAACTTAACTTGGATAATTCCGTTAATAACCTGAAAACAAACCTAATCAACACGGAGAACTTAGGCGTTACCTTCTTTTCTAATTCATTTTTCGAAAATCCCGATGCGTCGCCTCTAACCATAGACACCGATTATTTCGGTAAACGTAGAAGCACCACAAATCCTAAAGTTGGCCCGTTTGAAAATGCAACAGCCGGCACCCAGGAATTTGTCATCTGGAAAAAGAAGTAACCATTCCATATCATTGTGGTGTAGTAGGGCTCCATGCACGCCCTATCATGTAAAATAAATCCAAACCTATCAGGGTGAACAATTTCAGTTGCCAATCCTGATAGGTTTTTCTATTCCATGATGGACAAAAGAATCATTTTTCGACCATATTGTTTTTTTTTGCAAAAATATCATGTAGGTTTGTTGTCTCATTTTAAATAAGCGAATCATAACAGTCGTGCTGTCCATAGCTTTTTACAAGCGTTTTTTTGGCGTTTTGGACGATTTAATGTAATGCCATATGAAATTCAAAAAAGAAATCAAAATAGCAGTCATTGTCACCCTGATTATCTTGCTCTTTTTTTGGGGATATAACTTTTTGAAAGGGAGAAATTTATTTTCATCATACAATTATTACTATGCCGTTTTTTCTCAAGTGAACGGGCTGCAAAAATCGGGTTCGGTGGAAGTCGGCGGATACGTGGTCGGTTTGGTCAGTGATATTTCCTTTTCTTCCGATAATCTTGAGAAATTGGTCGTTGAAATCGGCGTCAAAAAAAGCTTTAAAATCCCTGACAATAGCGTCATCCAAATCACCAGTGATCTGATTGGGTCTAAATCTATCAACTTATTATTGGGCGATAGTAAAAGAATGGCTGTCAGAGGCGACACTTTACCAGGCAGCATAGCCCCCGACATTATGGGTACTATCACTGAAAAATTAATGCCTATTGCCACTAATGCAGATAAATTAATTATTTCTATCGATTCGGTATTGCAAATACTGCAAAACACTTTTGACAGCAACACCCAAAAAGACATACAGAACATTATTTCCCAGGTAGAACAGATGGTTGTTGCCGAACGCAATAAAATCAGCATGATATTGACCAATTTCGAATCAGTATCCGGTAATTTGAAAAAGAGCAACGAAGATATTTCACAAATGATAGCCAACCTGAACAAGTTCTCGGGAACGTTATCCGAATCGGATGTGAAAGCCACCATCGATAATGCCAATCTAAGCCTCATACAGCTAAATACATTGCTCACCGGCATTAATGAAGGACAGGGTACCATCGGGCAACTGGCACGCAACGATTCCCTGTACATATACTTACAACGTTCGCTGAATGATTTGGATAAACTACTCGTTGATCTGCGCGAAAATCCTAAAGATTACGTTCATTTTTCACTATTCGGAGGGAAAAAATCGAAAGAGAAAAAGTAACTTAATCTTCAATTTTACCAAACCATAAAGCAACTTTAAGGGTTTATATTCGTATACCCTTATATGGGGATATCTATTATATACCAAATATCTCAGATATACATAAGACACTCATGAATAAACCATTAAAAGTAACGTTACGTAACGGCGTAACCATGCCAATGTTAGGATTCGGTACCTTCAAGATGCCGGATGGCGAAGTAACCATACAATCTGTAAAAAAAGCTTTAGAATTAGGATACCGGCACATTGATACTGCCGCTATCTACCAGAATGAACAGGGTGTGGGCGAAGGCATCCGTCAAAGCGGCATTGACCGTAAAAATATCTTCCTGACCAGCAAGGTATGGAACAGTGATCAAGGCTATGATACCACGCTTAAAGCCTTCGATGCAAGTCTTCACCGGTTGGGAACCGATTATCTCGATCTATACCTTATCCATTGGCCAAAACCATTGAATAAAGAAACATGGCGCGCAATGGAGAAGTTATACAAGGAAAAACATATTCGTGCCATTGGTGTTTCCAATTTTCACATCCATCATTTAGAAGATTTACTGGTCGGTTGTGAAATCGAACCAATGGTCAACCAAATAGAATTTCATCCAAGATTAATCCAATGGCCACTTTTAAACTTTTGCAAAAAGAACCACATACAATTTGAAGCGTGGAGTCCTTTAATGCAAGGTAGAATATTTAATATCCCTGTATTGACAGAATTAGCCGGAAAATACAAACGTACCGTTTCGCAATTGATACTGCGGTGGGATCTCCAGATGGGCGTAGTAACTATCCCGAAATCGACCCATGCCGACAGAATCAAAGAAAATATGGATATTTTTGATTTCGAAATCAGTGACGAAGATATGCAAACCATCAATCAACTCAATAAAAATGAACGAGTTGGATCAGATCCTGACAACTTCAATTTTTAACCCTATTCAGAATAAACAACATGCACGTCAGACTTTTGAAAAACTATGCTCTTTTCATTTTACTCGTCATCACCACATCTTGTGCTAAGGAGATATATACCGATGCTGATGCCGCCGCCGCCAAACGGGAAGCGCAAAAGGTCGGATTAACCATCATGGTACGGGATGTCAATAATCCCTCAGGCAATATGAGTGGTTTTGTTGTCAGCAGTTTGCAATGTGGCGATGAAATAAACGGCACCACTTCTAATGACGGGTTGGCGAACTTGATGGTATTCAAAGGAGATGCAGTGCTTTTGGTAAAAAAGGAAGGCTACATTACCACAACAGCAGTAGTTACCATAAATAGTGCAGGTACGGAGCGTAGCAACACTGTAGTGATGATTCCCATCTTTGCCAACACTCAGACATCAGGCTTGATTGATGGGACGGTGATTGCTAAGTTTGCCTCTTCCGAAGATCAACCTGTTTCCAACGCATTAGTGAGCGTAGAAATAGACATGGACGAACTGATGCATATGGCATTTCCTGCATTTACCGGAGACATGAGTAATTACAGGCCTACAGTATTA
>JAVBMZ010000051.1:0-19657 GCA_031551935.1 Bacteroidales bacterium | reverse complement strand
TTATTGACAAAATCCTTGCACAGGACTAATCCCAAACCGGTGCCTTTTTCGTTGGCAGTTCCCGGGGTAGAAAGTATGATACCTTGCTTAAATAACTTTTCAAGGTTTTTCTCGGTAATCCCTATTCCGCTATCCTGCACGGAAACCAGGAACATGTCGTCTTTTTGTGTCAAGGATACCGTAATGTGCCCGTTTTGTGGTGTATACTTTATAGCATTATCTATCAGGTTACGCAAGATGGTATTGATAATTGCCCGATCGCTCGTGAGCGGATAATCGCCCGGTGTTGTATATTCTAAAGTGATATTCTTGTTTGAGGCCATCGTAAGACCAATATCCACATTGTATATGATGACATCGTTCATATTCAGGTGTTCCGGTCTTACTACTATCTTGTTCGATTGTAAACGTGACCACTCCAGTAAATTCGTAAGCAGATCGAACGATTTGGTAGCCGACTTGTGTATGATGCTTGAAAATTTCTTTATTTTTTCAATGTTTACATTTTCCTTATCTGCTTCCTGCTTCAGTACACTACTGAATCCCAACAAAGCGTTGAAAGGACTTTTAAGGTCGTGCGCAATAATGGAAAACAACATGTCTTTGGCTCTGTTTGATTCGTCTAACTCATATGTATATTGCAGTAACTGAGCTTCGGCAGCCTTTCGTTCCGAAATATCGCGGAATATGATGATATACCCGTTCGGATTACCGTTCGAATCGAGTAATATACTTGCGTTTTGCTCGCTCCAGAAACTCATGCCGTTTGGAAGAACAACGCGCAGTTCGGCAAATACGGTCGTACTGCTATCATTTGACAATCCATCAAGAAATTTCTGATAATTTTCTTCATCCTCCCAGTGAATCAAATCGTCGAAATTTATTTTCCCGTTTACCTCTTCAGTAATCTGCAACATGCGGTACGCTGCATTCGATGCGTTGATAATGTAATGCTCCAAATCGCACAATACAATTCCGTCAGGAGATGTGCTGAAAATAGAACGGAACAGGTTTTCATTTTCCCGGATACGTTCCGTAAGTACTTGTCTTTCCCGCAAGTTGATGATCATTTTGTTGATCGCATCCGCAAAGTCACCCGAAAAGGATACACGTTGGTCATAGTCTCCGTCGGCTATCTCCTGTATTTGCCACGTCAGGTGTCGTAGCTCGGAATGAAGTTGTTTGAACGGATTGGCAAAAGCGTTCATATGAGGCGGATCCGTGTACAATTTTCCGCATGACAGATCCAAAATAAACCTGTAACAATCCCTATATTGTTCACCCAGATATACGACCTTTGACGCAAATGACTTTAACGCTTCATCCTCAATACTGTCAATATCAATTTTATCAAGGTCAAACTTGCGTCTACCGGATAACAACTGGTCGACAATGTTATTCAGTTTCAGAATAATAGCATCCTCTTTTTCATTCATCAAAAAGAAGCTTAGTTATTTTTCAAATTAATTGCGAAACGACAGGTACGTTCACCGGTTGTCCAACAGTCTACTTCCTTAACATCAAATTCTTTTCCAGTATACACGGCGAAAATGCCTTCGATAAAACCTTCATCATAATCGCACACCGTAACACCTTTTATCGGAAGCCCAGAACAATCAAGGTCTTCAGATACCGTTGCCATGAAATTCAGGTTTTCCATATCTGACTTTTCCATCCTGAATATACCCACTGATAATTCGAGCAGTATGTCATGCAGTTGAGCAATGAATTTGTTAAAAGGGAGTGATGTATCAAGCATATTTTTACAAAACTCCTGTCCTGCAAGTCGTCCAGCTTGTACCAAAAGCTGCCGGGTTTGTTCTTCTCCATATTCTTTTTCGAGTACTGCACGCATTGTGTATTGCATCAAGCGATATACCGCCACAGAAGTCTGCTTGCCCAGACTGGGGCGTCCTTCTTCTATGTCGCCTAATTGATCCCATGAAAAATTATATCCTTCCATAATTTATTGTTTTATTAAGGGTATGATCAATATATATTCAATGTAAAAAAGATAAAATACTTGTAAAAAATAGATGCGAAGCAACAGGCAACCTTTTTAAGACAGATCCAAAAGCTATTCTATGGCTTGATCCAAGGCCGATAACAAATCTGACAATAACGTTTCTTGATAAATGAGGATCAGTTTTTGATAAGCGAAGATACTAATTTATTTTTTTCATGTGTCATTTTACAACATTTCTTTTCTTATATTTTTTTGCATCCTTATCAATAGGATACTAAAAAACCGTTTCATTGGTTCATGAAACGGTTCTTGTATTTTTCTGGAAAAAGGTATCTGGTTATCAAATTTTATCCCTTTTTTTCTTTCATCTTTTCTTTTATGGCTTCTTGCTGAGCGTCCTTATTTTTTTCGTATTTAGCGTATTGATCGGAAGTCAGGATTTGTTTCATTTCCTTGTCTTTATTTCCTGCGTCGGATTTCATAGATTTGGCATCTCTCATCTTTTTGAGTTTTCTTCTATCCTTTTTCACTTTTTGCATGTCTTTCATCATTTCCTCCGTAGATTTCAGATTCACTTGGTATATTTTAGGAATCTGCTCATCGGTAAGGTTCAATTGAGCCGCCATCATTTTGGTTTGTAAATCGACCATCTGTTCCAGGTGATGCTCGGTAAACAATTTTTGCTGGTCAGAAGAAAGAATTTTATTTAATCCTGTGTTTCGTTGTTTCATAATACCCATTACCTGCTGGCAAAGAGCTTTTCCTTGCAGCGTTGTGTCCTTATCAGCTTTTTGTGCCAATTGAACGAGGGACGTAGCTGCTGTTTTATTAAGGCTTAAAACCTGAGGTTTTTGCTGATCCGTCAGTTTCAGAAAAGAAAGGCTGTCCGTCATTACTTGTGCCAATTTATCCATATCCTGCTGTTGTGCATTTGCCTGTGTTACAGAAAATATTATTGTGCTGACAATAAATACACTGAGATATAATTTAATTTTTCGGTATTTCATAAACTTTTATTAGATGAACATTATTAGATATTTTGCCCTTTTTTACGGACAAGAGAAAACGTTAATATTAACATCGGATAGTTGATTTTGTTTTAAACTTATATAAAACATATGTGTTTGAAATGTGTGAAATAGTCGATTATTAAAAATTTCTAAACATTTGACAACTTTCGAATGTTATTTTGAATAAATTATCATATCAATATTTTTAAACTATGTCAAAGAAAATTCTCATTTTCTGTACCTTCATTATCACAAGTTTTATTTTTATAAACACATCTTTTGCACAGCCTGGCGGTTACAAGCAAGTCAATCCATTCCATAAGAGCTATGCCGATAGCTTGAAAACGATGGACTACAAACCCATATTTCCTATTTGGGCAAAAAAAGCCTACAAAAAAGGATTCGATGTTCCTTTGCCTTACGGGATTGGGGTGAATTATTTCTATATGAAACAAGGTATTGATATCACCAACACGCAAATCGGGTTCAACGGCGGCGATCCTATCGACCTGAGCGGAACCCTGAAATACGGTGATGTGATCAATACAACCAACGTATTGACTTTTCGCCCAGACATCTGGATATTTCCATTTTTGAATGTATATGGCGTATTAGGGTATGGAGCGTCGAAGGTAGTTGTGCCGATCACTTCAATTGCCAGTCAACCGGTCGATTTATCAACCACGCAAGATTTCGGGGTTACTTCGCTTGGCTTTGGTGTGACATTGGCAGGCGGCATCGGCCCTATATTCCTGACTATTGATAACAATTTGAACTGGGCGAAAACAACAGTAGTGGATAAGGCTATCCCGGCCTATAATCTTGATACACGGATAGGACATTGTTTTGTGAGCGCCCGTCATCCTGAACAAAGCATTACGATATGGGTGGGAGCATTCATGCAAAGCATACGCGCAACTACCATAGGACATATTGCTATGAGCGATGTTATATCGACCGAGGAAGTGGACGATTTGAAGAGTAGGGTAGATGCTGGTAAATTGCCGCAAGCTGCAAAAACAAAGATTGACAATGCACTCGATAATTTGATAAACACCACTGTCGACTACGAATTAGATAAAAAGGTAGCTGGAGCTTGGAATATGATTCTTGGTGCGCAATATCAGTACAACAAACATTGGCAAGTTCGTGCCGAACTGGGAGGAATCGGACAACGTTCACAGTTTATGCTGAGCTTCAATTATCGTTTCCAATAACACCGTCAAATTTATGAAAAAGTTTTTGCTGTTTTTGATCACTGTTATGCTTGTAACTGCTTTACAAGGACAAACGTCTACATCGCCGGTCGATACATTGACTAAAAAAGAACTGCGCAAACTGAAACGTGCCGAAAAGGTTCGCGAAGGAAAATTCCTGATCACTCCATTGGTCGGGCCTGCCTATACACCTGAATTGGGCTTTACCATTGCGGGTGGTATACTGACATCGTGGCGGACGGACAAAACGGATACAACCCTGCAACGTTCGTCAGCACCGATTAATGTAGGTTGGGGTTCTGCGGGAGCTGTTTTTGTCGCCAGTAAAATTACCACATTCTGGAATCATGACAAAATAAGAGCAAATGCTGATTTATGGTTTAAAAATATGACCGACAACTATTTCGGCATTGGTTACGATGCGGGAGAACATACGCCTAAATCTGACAGCACCACACAATACAAACGGCAATGGTTCCAGGTAAAACCACAGATCTTATGGCAGTTCAAGCGAAATTATTTTTTCGGAAGTATTCTCGACCTCAATTATACCAAAGGGAAGAATGCCTGCGATCAGGTAGCAAGCGACCCTTACTACATGCAATACAATAACTATCCGTTCAATAGCGGATTAGGAATTGTATTTCAGATAGATAGTAGAGACATAGCTGTTAATGCTTGGAAAGGGTGGTTTGTAGATATAGATGCAATATTTTATGGTCACTATCTGGGCGGGCAAAACAACTACCAAGTATATGATATTGACATACGCCATTATATCAAAATCGTGAAGCCCGGACATACATTGGCTTTACAACTTAGGTCGCGTTTTGCTGTAAATGATGTTCCTTATGGTGAAATGTCGGAGTTGGGAACCCCGTTCGATTTGAGAGGCTACCTGTGGGGACAATATCGCGATAAAACCATGCTGTTCGGCATTGCTGAGTATAGGCATACGTTTTACAAAAAGGATGGTAAACCAAGCAAACACGGGTTAGTAGGATGGATAGCCGGTGGTTCTGTTGCTCCTGATGCTGCTTTTAAGGATTGGTTACCTAATGGTGGTATAGGTTACCGCTTGGAAGTGCAGCCTCGTATGAATCTTCGCCTCGATTTTGGTCTGGGCAAAAATACAAGAGGATTTTATTTTAATTTTAATGAGGCGTTTTAAATGAAGTACTTTGGGGCTTGTCTCTAAACAGTTTCTTGATTTGGTTAAGCAGGCAGCTTTGATACAAGCAATTGGTGTCAATAAATTAACTTAAAGTTGAAATTCTATAAATTTTAAGTATATTTGATGTGTTATTAAACACACAATATGAGAAAATATACTTATCTGATTTTTCCTATTTGGATTGTCGTTTCGTGTTATATAAGTCTTTTTTCGTCTGTATTTTTCCTTATCCTAACATTAGGAACAGGAGCATATGATACTGCAACAATAACATATATGCTTCCAATAATAATTGTATCATTAATTGTTGTATCTTTCAGAAGAATATTTGTTATTGACACAGATGTTCGGGAAGTGTGGAAACAATCAAAAATGCTCGGTTGTCATGTAACCAACAAAAAAATAAAAATACCTGTACATTGTAAAGGGATATATACGAAGCGCAAATCGAAAGCAGGGAAAGCATATTATCGTGCTGCTGTGGGAATGTCTTACTATATGGATGCTTGCGATATGTATTTCCTGACAGATAAAGGACGCTTGGTTCGTCTAATCAATACTGACTATAAGCAGGCTATCAAAATAGCTAAATTCTTTAAAAGCTCATTGGACATGGAGCATTTTATCAATTCGAGTTCGTAAGCAAACTTCATTATAAAGAAAAGCCTCGTAACAAATTGTCACAAGGCTTTTTGATAGGAGTTTCGGCGGTACTGTTCTTATAGTTTGATATCATTTGCCGAAGTGGTATATAAACCAATCAAGCAGCCAGTAAATCCTCCGGCAACATTAGTTGAAAGAATATCCCCGGAAACAATGCCGCCTAAATTTTTCAGTTCGCCACTATCGATAGCGTAATTGAATTGGTAATCATCTCCCTGCGCTTTTACCTGCAATTTTACCGGTTTACTAACGTCTATTTTTTCAGAAGCTATGATGGTAGATTCATTTTGGCTTGCTCGCCCTCTTCCTTTTCGTTCTGTTCTTTCAAGTACAATGTAATATTCTTTGTCTTTCTTGGTTACACCAAATACATAGTTGAATGATTCGCTTTGATAGCAGACAATACCTGCTAAATCAGAAGCAGATGTTGGGGTGTAATTCATACTCACCGTAACTTCGAAGGTATTATGTTGCTGCCTGCAGAAGAGTGTAGATGTGGGTTTTACTTCTTTAATATTGGTTTGGAATGGTTTTATTTGCAATCCATTTTTTGTTATTGTGATGAAATCTTCGCGAGGCCCTCTAACACCAATCCACCTGTAATCCAGCGTTTTATTTGTAAAATTATCTGTAAATGTGAAATTACCATTAGGAAAGAATCCATCTTTACCTGTTTTGTTTTCTACACCTTTAGGCATCTTTAATTTAACAGACATGGGGATAAGACCATTTTCAAAAACGGGAAATTCACCCGTCCAGTCCACTGGCAATATAAATGTTTCCCTACCCGTATTTACTCTGTTTTTTTCGTTTGGACGAATTGCTAAAAATACTCCGTAATATTTTCCGTCAGGTCCTTCTACGATGTCGGCATGACCTGCCCAGTCTACTTTGTTTTTTCTGTCTTCAGGAAAGTACCTTTGGGTAAGGATAGGATTATTGTTAGCCGGAATATATGGCCCTTTAGGGTGATTGCTCGCAAAAATCACTTCACTATGCCAGTCACCTGTACCACCTTCAGCACACATCAGATAATAGCGTCCATTTTTTTTGTAAACATGCGGGGCTTCAATCCAAATTGGTTTTTGAGAGATATCTACACCACCGTCAACAATAATTTTATCGGTTCCGGAGATTACCTGATCTTTTTCCATATCATATTCCCAGATTTTTATCACTCTATGACCATTATACAGTTCCTTGCCTCTATCCGGTGCATCGTTGTGTACAACATATGCTTTTCCATCATCATCGAAAAAAAGCGACGGATCTATTCCATTAAATTGTAGTTTGATGGGATCGCTCCATCCTTTAGCAGGATCTTTGGTTTTTACCACGATATTGCCCATATCACCTGCAAACTGTGTGGTTATCATGTAAAAAGTGTCATTATATGGATTATATAGAATATCGGGAGCATATATTCCGGAACTTATCCCAGCAGTCTGTACTTTTAATTGTGATGTCCTATCCAATACATGCCCTATCTGTTTCCAGTTCACTAAATCATTAGAATGGAAAATAGGTACTCCCGGAAAAAAGGCAAAAGAGGAGGATACCAAGTAGTAATCATTTCCCTTGCGGGTAATACTTGGATCCGGATAACAACCTTGCAGAATTGGCGTATAAAACTCATCCTGCCGTAAAGGATTTTCCTTGTATACCTGATCATCCCCCTGATAGGTAAATTGAGTAAAAACCGGGGCGTTTTTCGATTCTTTATTGTCTCCCTTTACATCAACGTATGAGAACATGGACGCAACAAGCAATAATGTTACTATTTGTTTTTTTACAATTTTCTTCATGATATATTCAAAATTATGGTTATTCATTTCATTTGGTAACCCAATATTGAAAGCATCTGGGCAGCATAACGATTGCCCAGTCTTCGGTAGCCTTCAGCGCTGAAATGCAGGCGATCTTTCACACCTTCGCAACCGGCAGAAGGGATGACGTATGAATTGGGAATGGTTTGTCGTAAAGTACCGATAATTGCATTCATACTGGCACAAGCCCCGTTCTCTCCAGCGCTTACCAGTTCACCTGCAAGCAACGGAACGGAATTAGGTTTAAGGTTTAGGTCTTTTAATAAATTGTCATAAACAGTTTTTACTTTTTGCGGCCATGTCGAGTCACCTGTGTTCGATTCACCCTGGTGCAGCAATATACCTTTGACTACTCCGTCCTTTTGTGCGATTTTGGCCATTTCGACAAGCCGGACATATGGGTTACCGTCATATTCTTTTATCATGTTGAGCATCCAACCAGGTGCAGTGGCAACATATGATTCATAGTTGTCCTTGTCGAACAGCTCTATTTTACATCCTCCGATGGATACATTGATGACGCCGACTTTTATATTTGCCGGCAGGTTAGCTACCATGGTCCGGCCAAAGTAATCAGCAGGCGTAATACCTGTATAGCAGCGGCACAAGGGAGGTGCGGCGGTGTACCAATTGCCCTTGCTACGACCAAGATTAGGGCAGTCTACGGCTTCCAAAACCTTGAAACGTTTATCGACACCGATGGTATCTTGTGCTTCGAATCGTGCATTCCCTTCCATGTTTGATTGTCCGAAACAGAGAAAAATGTAAAAATTTGGATCCTGGGCAAAAACGTTCATATGGAACAAAAACAACCCTGCCAATAAACATATTCGACTTATTATTTTCATAGCATTAAGATTAAATATAGATTGACTTTATTGATTATGATTTATTTCTACTTTCGTATCATACATTACATTTATATCATTATTGAGGTTTATTTTCGCCGGAAGTTGGAGAACGGATAATCTGTGTTGATATGATATCAGATCCCATTTGTCACATCAATATTTTCCTGGCTAAGCCAAAATGCAAAATATCAACTTCTTCATAAGGATAGTTTTTGCAAACCTTACTTATAATAGATCACATATAGGTTAAAAGTTGTTGTTCCAGATTGATTAAAAGCTGGATGGGCGTAATGCACTTAATATATCATCTATGGATTGAGCGTTGAATTTACTTAAGCCGTTTTATTCTCTGTTAAAGGCACCCATAAATTATATGTTTTAATTTTTGAAAAATTAATAGGTGATATACAACGATAAACATATTTTTCTCATATGCCTGCTAAAGGCAAAAATGAAAATTATATATAAATCAAAAATTACATTATTTTATTAAAAATAATATGTGTCAAATGTACACAAATTATTTTTCTATAACAAAGAAGTATTTTGTTATTTCATTTTTGAATAATTAGAAGTTTACGGAATATCTCCATAAATAAGTTCTCAATTTTAGCGCTGCATATATAATAATAAAAGCCTTACAAAAATGTAAGGCTTTTATCGTATCCGTTTATTTGCAATATACGTTTTGTGTAAAATTGCTTTAATAATTATTTTTTATCAAAAAAATCTTTTACACCTTCAACAGGAACGATGTCTTCAACAAAAGCATACGCACCTGATTTTTCAGATTTTACCATTTTAATAACTTTTGCTACACCTTTACCGGCTCCTTTTTGCCTCAGCGTTGCAACTGCTTTTTTTGCCATGACTCAAGTGTTATTTAATTTCTTTATGAACTGTTACCTTTTTCAATACTGGGTTATATTTACGACGCTCTAACCGATCAGAAGTGTTTTTCTTGTTCTTGGTCGTGATGTATCGTGACATTCCCGGAAGACCACTTTCCTTATGTTCAGTACATTCCAGAATGACTTGTATACGATTACCTTTCGCTTTCTTTGCCATTGTTATGTGATATTATATTTTACAAAACGCCTTTATCCATAGCTTCTTTCAAAGCTGCAGAAATCCCCATTTTATTAATATTCCGGATGCCTGCGGCAGATACTTTCAGCGTAATCCAGCGATTTTCTTCGGGAAGGTAAAACTTCTTCACAAATAAATTGGGGTAATATTTTCTTTTAGTCCTTCTTTTAGAGTGTGATACATTATTGCCGCCCATGACACTCTTTCCTGTAATCTGACAAACTTGTGACATTATTTTATGATGTTTAATGTTTTCAATTTCGGAGCGCAAAGGTCGTAATAAAAATGGATTATTCAAATTTTTTTTGTATTTTTATATAAAAAGATAATGTTTTTAAACGGCATATTTTTCTTTCGGGCATTTTCCGTAGGAAAAATTAACTTTGCAATTGCATAATAACAACCATATGACCCTTATCATTGTTATCGTTACTTCAGTCGTTTCCATTATTGCGTTCTCTAACAGAACTTTGTTTTCTAAATTACAATTCAATCCTTATCAGGTATACCACCGTAAAGAATGGTATCGAATCATTACCCACGGGTTTTTACATGCCGATTGGGCGCATTTGATTATCAATATGTTGGTGCTTTATTCTTTTGGTACTCATGTGGAATATTATTTTTCCCAGATGGTGATGTACACTTGGATAAAATTTCCATTGTTGTGGTATGTCATTTTTTATTTTTTGAGTTTGATTGTATCATCGTTGACGACACTACGCAAACATAAGGATGATATATGGTATAATGCAGTAGGAGCCTCTGGAGCAGTGTCAGCAGTGTTATTTTGTTGTATTTTTTTTGATCCTCATATGACGCTTATGTTCATGGGAATTATTCCTATTAAGGCATATATTTTTGGTCCGCTTTATCTTATATATTCATATTATTCAGGACGTAGAGCTGCTGATAATATCAATCATGATGCACATTTACTGGGAGCAGTTTTTGGATTTTGTTTTCCAATGCTGATTGACATAGATATGTTACAATGGTTTATCAGACAGTTTTGATGATGCAATGAAAAATTGTAATTTTGCGTTTATTAAGAGAAGATGAGGATGAAAGTTACAGGCTTTAGTTTTATTCGTAATGCTATCAAGTATGATTATCCGATTGTTGAGGCTATTTTGTCTATATTACCCCTTTGCGATGATTTTGTGATTGCTGTTGGTAAATCAGAGGACGATACCCTGAATTTAATAAAAGGGATACATTCTCCTAAGATAAAAATCATCGAAACAGTTTGGGATGATACTCTAAAAGAAGGAGGACAAGTGTTGGCTATGGAAACGGACAAAGCATTCCAGGCTACACCAGAAGATTCTGATTGGGCTTTTTATATTCAGGGTGATGAAATGGTTCATGAACAATACCACGATACTATTCGTCAGGCAATGCAACAATGGAAAGATGATATCAACGTAGACGGGTTGCTTTTTAATTACAAACATTTCTATGGTTCATATGATTATGTTGCCATATCTCCGAGATGGTATCGGAAAGAAATCAGAATCGTCCGCAATAATAAACGCATATATTCATACCGGGATGCTCAGGGATTTCGTAAAAATGACAATCAAAAGCTTTCTGTAAAACAGGTTGATGCGTATATTTACCATTACGGTTGGGTACGTCATCCTCAATATATGCAACGTAAAACAGAAGCATTTAACCGGTTATACCACCCGGATCAATGGGTGGACAAGTATATTGCAAAAGCTGAAGAGTTCGATTATTCGGAAATTGATGCCTTAACTAGGTTTGAAGGAACACACCCGAAAGTTGTTCAGAAACGAATTGAAGCGATCAATTGGCAATTTGATCATGATTTAAAAGTACGTAAACTGCCCTGGAAGTACAAATTAAAAATGTTGGTTGAAAAACTAACCGGCTATCGCATTTTTGAATACAAAAACTACAAATTGATAAGATAGTCAAGAAAGACTGTTTATCTTCGAGGTGTCACATAAAAGCGTAAATTGGAGCCCCAGTGAAGTTTTTGATGGAACCATTTAGCATATATTGAATGATTGACCATCTTTTTTCTCGAATAACTTTTGTAACACAACACATCAAAACCATTTTCGTCAAGAAAACGAAGCATGCTGGGTACCGTTGGCTCATATAAATGGTCGGGTGTACGAAATGGTTCCCATCTACCTTTGCGGAGCCGGATGCGTTTTAGAAATACTTTAAACCGCCTGGTAAGCGACAACATATTTGGAACACTAATTACCAAAACACCTTTATCAACCAATAACTTTTTAGATTGTGCCAACCAATCTTTAGGGTTTGGAATATGCTCGATGACATGGCTCATGTTGATACATGAAAACTTTTGTTCGATTTGTAATTCCTCAAACTTATCTCTAAATACATTGATCCCTATGTGTGTTTCAACATAATCACTCATGAGCGATGAGACATCAACCCCGTAGGCTATAGGGTAATGTTTGGTTGCTTGAAATAAAAATGTTCCGATATAACACCCTACATCAAGAATTGCAGTACGCTGCTTGTCGTATAAAAGTATTTCTTGTATCAAATCATCATTTTGTTCCCTGAGGCTTTCCCGTTCCACAAATTCGCATGGATTTGCAATATCTTTGATAATACCTTCTGCATAATACTCATATGCATCATGTACAAATGAACTGTCATACTTGGGCCGTGGATTTTGGTATATTAACCCGCAATTGCGGCATTTAACATAGGTATACTGCCAGGTATTGCCATATCGCTCGTATCGCGTATACTTTGTATCACCACAAAATGGGCAGGCAACAGTTTCCCATTCTTTGGGAACGTATGGTATACCTTCAATCCTTTGCCGAGTGGATGTAAGAATCATTATTATATACGATTTTTATTTACCAAAAATTACTTGGTGATAAATCATTACGTTTGAATATTGAAATGGGGTATAACACATTAGCGTATGAAAAGTTCTATACCTGATCATATCCGTTTTTACACCGCTTGATTTTCTGAGCGACTGTTTGTTCAAAAACCAGCCAATGGTTTTGTTCTTTATCCCGTGGGTGAAAAGGATGATACAAATGGTAGCAAATTGCCTGAAATTTGATTTTTTTGCGCTTCACACCATTATTGATCAGTCGGGCAGCATACTCACTGTCATCGTGTCCCCAACTATGGTCGAAATCATTATTAAGTCCGTTGGCAGCAATATAATCTTTTTTCCAAAACGAATAATTACACCCGATAATGTGCTTTGGACTTGTCGGACTAACATAAATCAAGTAAGATAAGACCTTACAGCGAATGACATTCAAACGATTTTTGAGTCCTTTAGAAAACGGAGTAAGATGAATATCTCCCGTGCGAACCATTGACGCCGTTTTGGCATAAGTCAACATACCTCTGCTACCTTGGAGAAAATAATCTGGATGAATATCATTTAAATGATCGGCAACGAACAAAGGATGCAACACAATGTCTCCATCAGTGAAAATTAAATAGTCACTACTTGTTTGTTTTACAGCCTTATTGACAATACGTGTTTTACGGTATCCTTCATCCTCCTGCCATACATGTATTAATGGTACGGGAAAATTTTTCTGGTACTCTTCGATCAATAACCGTGTTGTATCCGTTGAACCATCGTCGGCAATGACCACTTCATCTGGCAGTATACGTTGTTCTTTCACACTTTTCAGACACAAGTTTAAAGCTTCTGGCCAGTTATAGGTTGATATTACCAAACTGGTTTTAGGATACTTCTGCATACGTATGACAAAACAATATTATTGCTAAAAAAATGCAAATGTAAGATAGTTTTTTGCAAATACGAAAACAAAATGAATCAACAAGTCTTTTATTTAATAATTCATACCTTTGTATTTCGAAAAAATCATCCATCATCTTCAAAATAAAATTTCACAATCATGCAAATTATAGACGGGAAAAAAATAGCCGACGAAATCAAAGCTGAAATCAAGGCCGAAGTTGACATCATTAAGGCACGTGGTTTAAGAGTTCCTCATTTAGTGGCTGTTTTAGTAGGTCATGATGGAGGGAGTGAAACGTATGTGTCACATAAAGTAAAGGCATGCGAACAGGTAGGTTTCAAGTCCACACTTGTCCGCTATGAAGATGATGTTACGCAAACTGCACTGCTCGATAGAATTGAGTGTCTCAACGCCGATAATGATGTTGACGGATTTATTGTGCAATTACCACTTCCAAAACATATTGATGAACAAAAGATTATCGAAGCTATATCACCATTGAAAGACGTAGATGGTTTTCATCCGGTCAATGTAGGGCGAATGATGATTGGATTGCCTTGTTTTGTTTCGGCTACTCCTGCCGGAATTATAGAATTACTGCGTCGGTATCAAATCGAAACAATAGGGAAGCATTGTGTGGTATTGGGCCGTAGTAATATTGTCGGAAAACCAATAAGCATGCTGATGGCTCAGAAAACATGGCCTGGTGATGCAACAGTTACTATTTGCCATAGCCGGACACATGATATTCCGAAAATTACGCAGCAAGCCGATATTATTATCGCAGCTATGGGACAACCGGATTTTGTAACGGCAAACATGGTTAAAGAAGGTGCTGTAATCATTGATGTTGGGACGACCCGCGTACCTTCAACTGAAACTAAATCTGGATGGAAGCTTAAAGGGGATGTGAAATTTGACGAGGTGGCTCCCAAATGTAGTTATATTACGCCTGTACCTGGAGGCGTTGGTCCTATGACCATTGTTTCGTTACTGCGTAATACATTACAAGCTGCGCAAGCTGGTTAAGGCCACTGGATTATAAAAATTATGACTCATTTCGACATTTTTATGAATAAAAAAAACAAAAAAAACTTTTTTTGTTTTTTTAGTTTTTTGTTATATTTGCCGTGTTAATTTTATATCATAAAGGGGCAAAATTGTATTTGCAATATTTTCACATTCAATAAAAGTTAAGTATTCATGTTATTTGCAGGAATCCGGAGAGGCCACAAGTTTTCACCCAATCATATTGGGAATGATCAAGCTGTGTTTGAGCTTACGGCTACTCATTTGAGAAAAATGGGGCATCTGGTGAATGAATATTGCGAGGACGATTGTATGGAAGGAATTAACGAGCGATATGTTTTTTCAATGGCGCGAGATCCTCAAATAGCCCAAATACTTCAGGCAATGGAGAATAAAGGTGTTAAGGTGGTTAATTCAGGCTTTGGCACTGAAAATTGTTACCGCAGTAACATGACAAAATTGCTTGATGAAGCTGGCATCCCCACGCCGGTCAATCTTATCGTAGATACCCGGGAACCTAACGAATCTGACTTTGTTAATTTGTCCCCTTGTTGGATAAAACGTGGTGATTTCCATGCTATTCATAAAGAAGATGTAAGTTTTGCCCGTAATGCTAAAGAAGGGTGTGCTATCCTTGCCGAATATGTCCGTCGTGGTATTGATACAGCAGTGCTTAGTAAACATGTTCCCGGTGATTTAGTAAAATTTTATGGAGTGAGAGGTACAGACTTTTTTTTCCACTTCTATCCCGAAGAATTTCAGCACAGTAAATTTGGTAACGAAGTCATCAATGGAAAAGTCGAACATTACCCGATTCATACCAATGAATTACACGCCATAGCAACGCAAGCCGCAGAAATTCTGCAAATAGATGTTTATGGGGGCGATGCCATTATCACATCAGACGAGGCCATCTATTTAATTGACATGAACGACTGGCCTAGCTTTGCGCCATGTCGTGAACAAGCGGCGCCTATTATCGCACAACGAATCCATCATTTAGTGACTCATAGTTGAATTTTGTCACCTACGTTATTCATATAGTTTATGAAATTTAAACATACCATTTGTTCAATTTTTATTCTTTTCTTTCCATATGTATATCTGACAGCGAAAGACTTGCCAGATGAAACATACCATACGGTAAACCGTTTATTTTATATCGAAAGAAGCAAAAATAAAAATATTGTATGTTATGACCTCAATCCGGGCGTAAAAGGAGAACCGGATGATAAAAATCCTTTATCAGTATATTGGATAAACAGGGAAGAACATCCAGGGCAACAGGATGCGTTGAGTTATATTCAAAGTAAATTGGCTTTTGGCTATGCAATTATTGGAAAGCATAGTGGAGTCATAGCCATTGAACTTAACGCTGTTAAGGACAGGAAGCTGACCATTGAGTGGGATGGCGAAAAATATTTCTGTCAAACAAATATAAACAAACAGCCGTCTGCGTTGTATAAGATATACGTCAAAACCAAAACAAGCAATTCGATACAAGTGGAATATGTTGATATATACGGATATAATGTCAATACAGGATTGCTTGTTACCGAACGCATTACTCCATAACATTTGGTATGTTTTTCAAAAGATATCTTAAAATACTCATTGGAGTAACAGGTTTTCTATATCTAACTGGGCAGCTTTTCGCCCAACAACCCGTGCGAATCAGGGGAATAGTAACTGATGCCGCTACAGGAGAACCCTTACCATATGCTAATGTATCGTTATTGCCGGCTAATCTTGGTATAGGCGTCATGACCGATGATGACGGCAGATATGTGTTGGAAATCAAGGCTAAAGGGGAAGGTATCTTATTTTCTTATGTGGGTTACGAACAGGTGACCACGCAAATGTCTGCGCCGAAAAATGGAGTATTGAACGTAACAATGAAACCTTTGGCTACTGAATTGGAGGGCGTTGTGATAACTGGAGAACGTATCCGATACCGTAATCGTGGAAATCCTGCGGTGGATCTCCTTCGTAAAGCTATTGCCAATAAAGATAAAAACCGTATTGAAAAACATCAAACTTATGAATATGAGCGGTATGAAAAAATACAATTGTCACTCAATGACTTGAATGATAGTATTAAGAATAGCGCTATGTTCCGGAATTTCCCATTTTTAATACAGTATATTGATACATCAAAGATTTCAGGACGGTTATCTTTGCCTGTGTTTCTGCGCGAAAATATTTCTGAACATTACTACCGCCGGTCTCCACAAGCGTCAAAAGAGTTCTTAATTGCCTCTAAGATGGCTAACTTTCATGATTTCATCGAACAGGAAACCATTAGTGTATTTATGGACGGGATGGTAGGAAAGTCCAATATCTATGATAATAAAATTATGGTATTGGAGAATGAATATATGAGCCCATTGTCTCCATTGGCGCCTAATTTTTACCGTTTTCATATTCTTGATACCGTTGATGTTAGTGGAGTTTCCTGTATCAACCTATCGGTATATCCGCGTAATGATCAAGATTTTGGCTTTCGTGGAAATCTTTATTTAACCAACGATACTACTTATGCCTTGAAACGTGCTGAATTATCGTTTACTAAAAATACCAATGTTAACTTCGTCAACGATTTCTCAATGATACAGGAATATGTATTGATCGACAGTACATGGTGTTTGATGTTGGATGAGGCCACCATTGATTTCAGTTTAACAAAAAATAAAAGCATGATGCTTGGAAAACGTACCAATACGTATTCCAGGTATCGTTTTGACCATCGTATTCCCGAAAATACATTTTTGGGTATCAATAAAGTGGACAGAATTCCGGGATACGACATGCGAGCAGCACAATATTGGGAAGAGAATCGCCCAGTACCTCTTTTGCGTTCGGAACAGGGCGTATACGATATGATTGTTGATATGAAAAACGATAAATGGTTTAATCGTGTCCTCAATCTTGCCGGAATCATTTTTTCTGGATACATCGATGCCGGGAAATTTGACATCGGACCAATGGGAACACTCTTCAGTTTTAATGAAGTGGAAGGCGGACGTTTGCGCTTAGGTGGAAAAACGAATGCACGATTTAATAAACACCTTTTTTTTGAGGGTTATGTTGCATATGGATTTCAAGACGAAAAGTTCAAATATCAGCTAAGTACCATGTATTCATTTAATCCCAGGAAATTGCATCCATGGGAATATCCAATGAATTTACTTACAGTTTCATACGAAGATAATATTGAGACACCAGGGCAATTTTTCCTGTTTGGAAGCCCTGATAGGTTGCTGTTATCGTTTCACCGTGGACATGCCCAACAAATGGTTTATCATCGGACATTTTCTACGACATATGACAAAGAATATGTTACTGGATTTTCGTTTCATCCATCTTTTACCCACAAGGAAGAAAGCCCGGCAGGTGACTTGGTGTTTGCCAACGCATATGGTGAAGTAAAAGATATCACTACATCCCAATTGGGTTTGAAATTAAGGCTTGCTCCCAACGAGCGTTTTTATCAGGTACAGCGCAATCGCTTTCCACTGAATCATACCAACCCTGTATTTACGGTCAATTATGCTTATGGTATGGATGGTTTTTGGAATGGCGAGTATGAATTTCATCGTTTGGAAGTTGGGTTAGACAAACGTAGTTGGTTTTCGAGTCTCGGTTTTGCCGATATGTGGCTCAAAGCAGGAAAAATATGGGGGACAGTACCTTTTCCATTACTGGTGATTCATCAGGCCAACCAGAATTATGCCTATCAGGACGAAGCTTATAATATGATGAACTATATGGAGTTTGTGAGCGATCAATATGCACAGCTCAATTTGTCGTATTGTTTTAATGGATGGATCTTCAATCGATTGCCGCTTATCAAAAAACTGAAATGGCGTGAATTTATTACCTTTAAAGCCTTATGGGGTAGTGTAAGCAGCCGTAATACACCCGAAAACGACCCTGATTTATTGCGTTTTCCTGTCAATGAAGATGGTGTGCCCACTATGTATGCTTTGGGTAGCCGGCCTTATATGGAAGCAAGTGTAGCGATAGATAATGTATTCAAATTTTTGCGTATCGATCTAATAAAACGTATCAATTACCTTGATCATCCTGATGTTCCCGAATGGGGCGTTCGGTTTAGGTTAAGATTTGTCTTCTAAATATGGATAGAGAACAGTTGATAATGAATGGAGAATTAAAAATGGTATGATGAATTTTGCCATCATAGCAGCAGGGGAGGGGTCGCGATTAGTCGCCGAAGGTGTTGATATTCCTAAACCACTGGTAACTGTCGGAGGAAAACCTTTGATAGATCGACTCATGGACATTTTTATTCGCCATGGAGCATCGTCGATAAGCGTCATCGTGAATAGTGAGAATCATCGTACGATTGACCATTTACGCAATAAGTCTTTGGATGTACCATTACGTTTGGTGGTAAAGTCGACACCCGGGTCTATGTATAGTTTATATGAACTCAAATCATTTTTACATAATGTTGATTTTTGTCTCACCACAGTAGATACCGTATTCCGCGAAAATGAATTTGCTGCCTACTTAGATACTTTTCGTGCTAATAAAGATGTTGACGGTCTGATGGCTGTTACCGATTTTATTGATGATGAAAAACCATTATATCTTGATGTTGATAAAAAGATGCAAATTATTGATTTTTGCGACATACAACCATCGTCGAACAAATATATTTCGGGTGGTGTTTACTGTTTACGGCCCGTGGTATGGGACGTGCTTGAACAGACGATGCAAAGTGGCATGAATCGTATGCGCGATTTTCAAAGACAATTAATTAAACGAGGTTTAAAATTACAGGCTTTTCCATTTTCAAAAATTGTAGATATTGATCATGTTGCAGACATTGCTATTGCAGAAAAACTATTGAAATAACAACACATATGGAACAGAAAAAAGTCAGATATGCTGACACATTGAAGTCGGCTGATACCGAGGAGACTCTTGATTTGTGGTTTTATCGTCCTATAGGATATGCATGGGCATTATTGTTCCGTTGGTTGGGTATTGCACCCAATCCGGTCACCATTGCCAGTATTTTTATCGGCGTTGCCGCAGGATTGTTATTTGG
>JAVBMZ010000172.1:0-12878 GCA_031551935.1 Bacteroidales bacterium | reverse complement strand
CAATTCTATGCTTTACCACAATCGCCGCAAACATTTAAGCAAATATTGATGGTAGCTGGCTTCGACCGTTATTTTCAGATTGTAAAATGTTTTCGCGACGAAGATCTGCGCGCCGACCGCCAACCTGAATTTACCCAAATCGATTGTGAAATGTCATTTGTAACCCAAGATGATATACTCCATATCTTCGAAGGACTGATGAAACATCTCTTCCAAACGATTAAAGGCGTATCGTTTGACAAGCCTTTTCTACGCATGAGCTTCGATGAGGCTATGAACAGTTATGGTAACGACAAGCCAGACTTGCGCTTTGGGATGAAAATACACGATTTAACTGGATTGGCACAAGGAAAAGGATTTAGCGTGTTTGATAATGCTGAATATGTTGGTGCTATCTGTGCACCGGGATGTGCTCCATACACCCGCAAACAAACTGATGAACTGACCAATTTCGTGAAACGTCCTCAAATTGGCGCTCAAGGTTTAATTTATGTAAAATTCCATGAAGACGGAAGCGTACAATCATCGGTAGACAAATTTTTTACACCTGACCAATTACAAGAATGGGGTAAAACATTGAATGCACAACGGGGTGATTTATTACTCGTGATGGCTGGTAAACGGCGAAAAACGTTGTCGCAACTGAGTGAATTACGTCTCGAAATGGGAACCCGTTGCGGATTACGCGATAAAAATACCTTTGTTCCCCTATGGGTGGTTGATTTTCCCCTGCTCGAATGGGATGAAGAAACCAAACGGTTCTATGCCATGCACCATCCATTCACCTCTCCTAAATTAGAAGATATCCCGCTTTTCGAAACTGATCCCGGGCGTATTCGTGCCAATGCATACGATTGCGTTGTCAATGGCGTTGAATTGGGCGGTGGTTCTATCCGTATCCACGACGAACAATTACAACAAACCATGTTTCGTACTTTAGGCTTCACGGCAGAGCAAGCAGAATACCAGTTCGGATTCTTAATGAACGCTTTCAAATATGGAGCGCCACCACACGGAGGCATTGCTTTTGGATTCGACCGTTTAGTATCCATGTTTGCCGGATTGGACAGTATTCGTGATGTGATTGCTTTCCCTAAAAACAATGCCGGTCGTGATGTCATGATTGACAGTCCTTCTATCATCTCTGATGAACAATTGAATGAGCTGGGGATCAAAATTGTAACGGAACAGAAACATCCATAGAAACTGCTCGACGCGGACAACGGTTCGTTACTGTATCATTTAATGTAAACAACAAAAATGTTAACATAAACATTAATATTTTTAATGTAAATATTAAGTATTTTAATGTATACATTAAATGTTTTTAACATCTTCATTAATATTTTTAATGTTAACATTAAAAATCGACAGATGGATAAAAAAGGGATTCGTCAACATATCCGGACTGTAAAAAGTCAGTTTTCTAACGAAGAAAGACTGCGTCAATCCATGTCTATTTGGCAAAAAATAGAAGCCATGGATCGTTTCCGACAAGCGAAAGTAATACTGTTATACTGGTCGCTACCCGATGAAGTGCAAACACATGATTTTATCCTCCGGTGGTGTGCCGAAAAAATGATGATTCTACCGGCAGTTGATGGACAAATATTGCGCTTGAAGACATTCACCAGCGAACAACAACTCAAACGAAATACTATACTGGGGTTATACGAACCACAAGGAGAAGACTATCCTACCCCACAAGCTATAGAACTGGCCATTATTCCCGGAATAGCTTTTGACCGACAGAACCATCGGTTAGGGCGCGGCAAAGGTTATTACGACCAACTACTACCCAGTCTCCATGCCTATAAAATCGGTGTTGGTTTTGATTTCCAACTCTTGGATAACATACCGTCCGATGAACACGATATCCCTATGGACGAAATAGTTACCGAATAAAGTCGACAAAACAATTATCTTCGTATTATAAAAATAGTTTTTCATACCTGTTACAATGATAAAATGTCTATTTTTGTTGTCAGACAAATGCGATGATGATATATTGAGTGTCCGCAACAAATGAAAAAACAATATATACTTTATCATCAAAAGTTAACAAAAAATCTTTTGATAAGTTATTTGTTGATTTCTATCCAAAATTAACAGCCTACGCTACTTTGTTCCTAAAACCGGAGGTTGCTGAGGATGTGGTTCAAGAATTATTTACCTACATATGGGAACATATAGAAACGCTAACCATACATACTTCGCTTGAAGCTTATCTTTTCAAATCGGTTTACCAGCGCTGTCTGAATCAACTCAAACGACAAAAAATAAAAGATGCGTACCATCAACAAATAGAAGAGCGGTTTTCGACTATGGAACAACAAGCTTTTCATCCAGACAACAACGATACCGTGACAAAATTATTCATGTCCGATTTAAGATCGGACATGCGTAAAGCGATTGACGAACTACCCGAACGCTGTCGTGAAGTATTTATGCTCAGTTATATTTACCAGCTCAAAAACAGAGAAATTGCCGAAGTATTAGATATCTCAGTCAACACAGTGGAAAATCACATGACAAACGCATTGAAAACGCTACGCATAAAATTGAAAAAATACATGTTCCTAATAGGATTGTTTTTGCCGGTGTAAACGATAAAAATCCTAAAAAATCATTTCCAGCATAGTGGTTTTTTATTTTTGGGGTGTCATTACTATATATGAACCATAAAACCACCATACCATCATTCGATGAAAGTCTAATCATTCGACATTTTAATCAAGAATGTTCACCGGAAGAAGAAGCCGCTTTGTTGTCCTGGATCGATGCAGCAGATGAACATCTCGAGTCATATCTTAAAATGAAACAATTATGGGCTCTTCGCCGGATAAACTATTATGCTTCGGATTTGGAACTGAACAGGGCACGTGCTAAGGTTGAAGAAAAAATCCGGCGTAACAAGCAGCATCATCGCCAAGCCATGATACGCCATATCAGTCGATACGCTGCTGTGGCGATTTTCATATTAGGCGGGTTCCTGCTATACCATTCTATCAGTAAACAAAAAACATCAGGGCATTGGATAACAATAAGCACTGTGGAAAATGGAGCAGTACGTATGATTACTTTACCCGATAGTACAAAAGTGTGGCTCAACGAAAATACATCTTTATCTTACCCTGAAACTTTCAACCAACGCTTAATCAAACTCGAAGGAGAAGCCTTTTTTGAAGTCAGACCAGATGCCACACGGACATTTATGGTAGATGTAAACACCATGCAAATCCACGTGCTCGGTACATCTTTCAATGTTAAAAATTATCCAATAGATGAAACAATGCAAGTAACATTGGTAGAAGGGAAGGTAGAACTATATGATGACGCTGTTTTGCTCGCTTCGCTGCATCCCGGACAACAGGCGACTTGCAGTCGCTACGAGCCATACACGGATGTACAAAGTGTTAGAACTGAACTGTATACCTCATGGCGTACAGGCTTGGTGTTGTTTGATAAAGCATACTTAGCCGATATTTTAGCAGGCATAGAAAAGTCATATCAGGTTCGAATCATCTATAACGCCAACCGGCCCTCAAAAAAGCAATACAATTTTGTATTCCGCAAGAACCAACCCATCGAAACTGTATTGGATATGTTACAATTCATAGCCCCAATAAGTTATAAAATCAATCAAGATGAAGTATATATAAATGAAAAGTAATCGTTATTCACTAAATTAAAATAACAAACCATGAAACAAGTATCAAAGGACACGTCGGCCGAGTTTAAAAATTCAACGTAGTTGAAAGTGGGATTAAGAAAAAACCGGAAAAATGCGACCAACATCCTTCCGGCAGAGTGATTTAATCGCCAAACTGCTCAAAGTATCAACAATTAAATACCAAACAAATGTATGAAAAATTTTTGTATTAAGTCGATGATGCATCATCGGCGTACATTATGGAAACTGATTATTATGTTAAAAATATATCTTTTTTTATTGACTTGTAGCATGTTGACCGTTCTTGCAAAGGAATCTTATGCGCAAAAGGTAAAGATTTCTTTGGAAGCGAGTGACACCCCACTTGGTGCTGTCATCAACGAAATCAAGCAACAAACCGAATTTGAATTTGCATATGATTCTGAACTAGAAGCTATCAAATTCAAAAAAGTATCCATTAAAGCTTCGAATGAAAATATCGAACAGGTGTTAAATGATGTGCTGATGGGTACAGGGGTGAGCTACAAAATTTTCGATAAAATTATTCTTTTATCGAAAAATGAAATAGCGACAACATCCGGTTCGACAAGTGCATTACAAAGTATCATCATCACCGGGACTGTTAACGATAGTAGGGAACCAATGCCAGGAGTGAATGTAATGATAAAAGGAACAACAACAGGTGTAGTAACAGATGTAGATGGGAAATATTCCATCACCGTACCCAGCAAAGATGCCATACTTGTATTCTCATTTGTTGGCTATAAAACCCACGAATTTCTAGTAGGTGACCAAAAAGTGATTGATATTAAGTTAGATGAAGATACCCATGCAATTGAAGAAGTCGTCGTAGTCGGATATGGTTCAATGAAAAAATCGGATGTTACAGGGTCTGTCGTGAAAGCTGACATCGAATCTTTTCGGGAATCGCCCAATGTGTCTATTATGCAATCGTTACAAGGTTCAATTCCCGGATTGAATGTCGGACAAGTATCGCAATCCGGTCAAAATCCTGACATAACTATTCGTGGAATCAATACTATTTCAGGAAGCACTACTCCATTAATTGTGGTCGATGGAGTTATTTTCAGGGGGAATCCTATTGACCTGAATCCCAGCGACATAGAATCCATAGATATTTTGAAAGATGCCAGTTCCACAGCAATATATGGCTCGGAAGCTGCAAATGGAGTATTGATGATCACCACAAAATCAGGTAAAGGATATGTAGGAAAACCAAAAATTACCTATTCGGGATCATATTCATTCCAAACACCTTCTCATGAATTAGTTCCTCTAAATAGGGAAGGATATTTGAAAAAAATGTACGATGCATTTTGGGAAGAAAACCGATTAGCTCCCGATTACATAGAACCGAACCCAAACTGGAATGTTTACTCGAAATTCAAATCTACCGAATCGGTGGAAGGCTATGACGACGGTACCGACATGAATTGGCACGATTTACTAACCGACAATGGTTATATACAAAGCCACAGCGTGAGTGTCTTAGGTGGGGCTGAAAAAATTAATTATTTCTCTTCATTCGGATATACCCAACAGGACGGCTGGTTATTAAATGATGATTTTGAAAGATATAACCTTCGCATCAATCTTGATAGTAAAATAACAGATTGGCTAACAGTGGGGACACAATCCTTTTTGTCTATTATGGACTATTCAGGAGTTTCGCCATCGTTGGGCCAAATTTGGTGGCCGCCTATCAATAAGGCGTATAAAAATGGCGTGCCGGTTTTGGAGCCAACTGCACTAGGCCTAAATCCTGTATTACTGATACAGCAAGATGATGTAAATAAAAAGCTGAATCTTTTCGGAAATGTTTACGCTGATATTAAAATTCCGTTTATTGAAGGACTTTCTTATAGAATCAATTATTCACGTAATTATAGGCACGATCGCCGTTACAATTTTAATGAATATGACAACAATTTCCAGGGATCAGGATATAAAAATTACGACTTAATCAACGATTGGACTTTTGATAATATCTTGACTTATAACAGAAGTTTTTTCCAACATCACACGGTAAATATTTCGTTGGTTTACGGGCGCGAAAATCGTTCTTCGGAATCGACAGATGCCTATTCAACCATTTTCATTAATAAAGTATTAGGTTATAACGCGCTTGAAGCAGGCAACGCAAGCGCCCAAACCACGAAATCAGGTGCTTGGGAAGAAAATAGCCTGTACTCTATGGCTCGCTTAGTATATAATTATAAGAAAAAGTATTTATTTACCGGGACCATCCGAAGAGACGGATTTTCAGGATTTGGTGAAAACAAAAAGTTCGGGATCTTTCCATCTGTCGCTGTTGGATGGGTGCCCAGTGAAGAAGGTTTTATAAAAGACAATCTTCCTGTACTCGAATATTTGAAATTAAGGGCATCATATGGCACCAATGGTAATCGCACAGTAAGCCGTTATCAATCACTGTCAAAAATAACCCAACGACAATCATACATATACGGAGACGGTGGTAGTGCCGAATTAGGACAATATATCAGCAGCATGGCTAATCAGGATTTAGGATGGGAAACTACTACCGGACTGAACCTTGGGTTGGATTTTTCTATCCTGAAACGACGTATCTATGGCAATATTGAATACTATAATAACAATACAAAGGACCTTTTGTATGAAATTAAAATTCCTGAAATTACAGGATTCCCTTCAATATCTACCAATATTGGTAAACTTCATAACAATGGTTTGGAGTTTAGCTTAAGTACGGTCAATATTAAAAACAAAGATTGGGAATGGGAAACTACCTTCAACTTTTCGAGAAATAGGAACCGTGTAGTATCTATTCTCGGTATCGACGAAAATGGTGATGGCAAAGAAGACGATTTGGTAGCCAGCAACATTTTCATAGACGAACCACTTGGCGTATTGTATAATTACGAAATAGCCGGCATGTATCAATTAGGTGACGCTATTCCCAACGGTTTTTATGCCGGAAATTATAAAATTGCCGATCTCAATGGAGACAGTAAATTTTCTCCGGAAAACGACAGAAAAATCCTTGGTTATACAGACCCTGGGTATAGATTCAGTATTCAAAGCAAATTAGTCTATAAAAATTGGACACTACATATATTCATCAATTCCATCCAGGGAGGTAGCGATTACTATTATGCCAATGGATCTCCCAAAAGCTCCTGGGGAAATGATGTGGCAGAAAAATTTGCATCCGGTAATTCTCCCACTTGGGATTATTGGATGCCCGAAAATCCAAATGCCAAACACGAACGATTGGGGTATATCTCATCATTCAAAACTATTTTGCCGGTACAACGGAATTTTATCAGACTACAAGACATATCCTTGTCATATACTGTTCCGGATAGAATCACTAAAAAACTCCGTATACAAGGCTTGAAATTGTTTGTAAGCGGAAAAAATCTATACACCTGGACTAAATGGGAAGGCTGGGATCCTGAAACCGGCGCAGGAATAGAGGTAGGTAGGCCGGTTATGACAAATTACACATTAGGGTTGACACTTGAATTATAAAAACAAACGACCATGAACAAATATTTTTTCATCAGCATACTAATTTCTATCTGTTGTGTTGCGTGCAACGAAGATGAAATATTAAAAGAAGAACCGATAGATTTTTTATCGGCAGATAATGCGTACATCACTGCTTCTGACTTTAAAAGCGCCATCAACAGATTACATGAAGAAGCAAGAATTATCTTTGAAGTAAACGGAGCATATGAAAATTGGCTCATTTACTTTGGCACGGGCGAAGTCGGTTATGTCCCCAACAGGTTACCCAATCAAGATATAAATTCCCCCAATAATTCATTGTTTCCGACCTCAAGTTGGGTAGCATATTACTGGAGAAAATTTTATCGTATCATATTCGATGCCAATGTTATTATAGAAAGAATCGAAGGTGTCAATACAGTATTCGATTCTGAAAAACAAAGAATTACATACAAAGCAGAGGCTCTGTTTTTCAGGGCATGGGCATATCGTACCCTTGCAAGCTTATATGGCGGCGTACCCATTGTACTTGAAGAAGTAAAGACACCCAGAAGAGACTTTGTCCGGAATACCAAAGAAAAAACATGGGAACAGTGCGTTAACGATTTGATTTTTGCTGCAGATAATCTACCTGGTCCCGACGAAGTAGAAGGCCCCGGCCGTATTTGTAATGGTGCAGCCAACCACTTATTATCCGAATGTTACATTGCCCTCGGCCAATGGGATAATGCCATTGATGCAGCTTCAGAAGTAATTGGCAGCGGAGATTTTGAACTGATGCAGCAACGTTTTGGTTCACGGAAGAATGAACTTGGCGACGTATACTGGGATTTGTTCCGTCGTCAAAATCAAAACAGAACCTCAGGAAACAGGGAAGGCATTTGGGTGATACAATTTGAATACAACGTAATTGCCGGCGAAAACGAAGGATTACTCAAAGAAAGAAGATGTATTCCATATTACTGGAACTTGAAAGATCCCAATGGGGTAGTCATGTTCCAAGGGCCCATGTCACAATATTGCGGAAGGGGGATAGGAACCATCAAATGGACACAATATGTCGATAAAGATATTTGGTTGAGCGATTGGGATAATGATATCAGAAATTCGCCATACAATGTATACAGAGATTTGGTCATCACCAATCCCGCATCCCAGTATCACGGAAAGAAAATGATTGCGGATAACGTTATCAGCGCCATTGATAAAGATTCTCAATTATGGTATGCCATGTATACTAAATTTTCCACGCCCAATAATCATCCCGATGAATTATACAAAAACAAAAGTACAGGAGAGCTACTCAGCACTGCCCAAAGGACATATAGGGATGATTATGCCATCCGGTTGGCCGAAACTTATCTCCTACGTGCAGAGGCGTATCTCGGTAAAGGCGATAAAGACAATGCAGCAGACGATATTAACCAGGTCAGGAATAGAGCACAGGCAAATCCGGTGGCGCCAGAAGATGTAACCATCGATTATATCCTGGATGAACGGCTAAGGGAACTATTGATGGAAGAATTCAGGACAGCCACACTCGGCCGCTTAGGATTGAATTATGACCGGATGAAAAAATATAACGAATATTGTGGAAGCCAGATTAGCCCTCACCACAATTTATGGCCCATACCATATAGTGAAATAGAACGTAATACTGGAGCTGTTTTGGAACAAAATCCTGGTTATTATTGATCATTCTGTCATTCATCAGTATTTCTTGGGAACAAGTTTTGTAAAACAACCTCCAACAAGCATATATCAAGCATAATATAAATAGGCTGTCTAAGCAATTGGTTATAAGAACAATCTCTAATAAAAAACACAATGTATTGATCGGATTTATTATTATTCACGATGAAATTGCCATTGATTAAATTCCTTTCGAAATATGTTTTAGACAGCCTCTTTTCCCATAAGTACCATATGAATATAAGTAATTGAATAGTGAATATTAGCTTAATCTTCATTGAATCAACATAAAACAGTATTCTAAAACGTCGATTATATAAGTGTAAGTACTTACTAAGTAGTCAATGGTATTTAGTTTAGGTTATTTTTTGATTTATATAACTATGATAGTTATCATTTATTACTATACCATACGGTATGGTATGTTAATTTTTTGTAAGTATTTAACATAAAAACACTTTCTGCCCCATACTTATTATAGTTAATGTGAGTGTTAAATGTTTTAATGTATATATTAAAATCGGATAAAACTACCGGATATTAATTATTCAGATTGAATTCGAATGAATCTATTGACTGATTCCCTTTTACATCTATTGCAGTAAATCTAATGAGTGTACGTTCCGAAACTGTAAATGGACGACTAAAGGTATACTTTTGGGGATTATCAAATTCAGTGATATCCTCAATATTAGTTATTTTAGAGCCTATAATTTTATCTACAATTATCTCTTTCAGCCCTACGGAAGATGTAATAAGGACAAATACATTGTAAGATTCAGACATTGTCACCTTAATATCATTAGCAAATATTATCTCAGGTCTTGCCGTTTGCTCTTCTGTTTTAACACAGTTCACCACACACATACTGATAGTCAACAATGCCATTGTCATAAAAAAAATTCTTTTTCTCATAGCTTTCTATTTTTATATAAAAAATTCATTTTCATGTATATACGCATACATATTTAAATTGTTTCATTCTGCCATAAATACAACATTGAAAAACAAATACCTTATTTGTTCCGATCATCTTTGCATACAAACCTAAAGTTTATTCTTCAAATACTGACCTGTATATGATGCAGCACAGGTAACAATCTTTTCAGGTGTTCCCTCACATACAACCGTGCCACCGCCTTTACCACCTTCGGGACCAAGGTCAATGATCCAATCAGCGCACTTAATGACGTCCGGATTATGCTCAATGACCAACACACTGTGCCCGTTCTCTATCAACATATTAAAAGCATCCAGCAATTTTCGGATATCGTGAAAATGCAAGCCAGTAGTAGGCTCATCGAAGATAAAAAGCGTCGGTTGATCACTATTTTCACGTGAAATAAATGATGCTAATTTAATACGCTGACTTTCACCGCCACTCAATGTACTAGATGCCTGCCCCAATTTAACATAACCTAAGCCAACATCCGACAAAGGTTTGAGTTTTTCGACAATTTTCTTTTCGAGCGATGATTTTTTATGTTGACCGAAAAAATCAATAGCCTCATCCACAGTTAATTCCAATACATCATAAATATTTTTCCCATCATAAGTCACTTCCAGTACTTCCTCCTTGAATTTCTTACCATGGCAGGTTTCACATTCCAATTTTACGTCAGCCATAAACTGCATCTCGACAGTTATTTCGCCTTCTCCTTGACATTCTTCGCACCGTCCACCTTCGACATTAAATGAAAAATGCGCCGGTTTCAAATCATTATATTTTGCTTGTGGCTGCTCCGAAAAAAGTTTACGCACTTCATCGTATGCCTTGCTATAGGTAACAGGATTCGAACGAGATGATCTCCCAATAGGATTCTGGTCAACGAATTCAACTGATTTTAACCTGTTTATATCACCCGATAATCCATCAAAGGCCCCTGCCCTCTCCTCACTGATACCATTAATACTCCGCCCAAGAGCTGCATATAAAATATCGCGCACCAGCGTTGATTTACCCGAACCACTCACTCCTGTAACCACACATAACGTATTCAGCGGAAAACGCACTGTAATATTTTTCAGATTATTGGCACGCGCACCCGTCACTTCAATGTAATTATTCCATCGACGACGGTTGTCAGGAAGAGCAATCTTCTCACGTCCTGTAAGGTAATCAGCAGTCAAACTTTTATTGGAATGCACCAATTCATCGCAACTACCTTCGAATACAATTTCACCTCCCAGACGCCCTGCCAAAGGGCCGATATCAATAATACGATCGGCTGCATGCATCACTTCCTCGTCGTGTTCTACTACCATCACCGTATTACCAAGGGCTTGCAATTTTTTCAACACATCAATCAGTTGCGTAGTATCCCGCGGATGAAGACCAATGCTGGGTTCGTCCAAAATATACAACGATCCCACAAGGCTACTACCCAACGATGTCGCCAGATTGATACGTTGCGCTTCGCCTCCCGAAAGAGTAGACGACAAACGATTTAGTGTCAAGTAGCTCAATCCAACCTGATTGAGGTATTCCAAGCGATTGATGATTTCAAGAAGAATACGCTGCGCCACTTTCTGCTCGTATTCGTTCAATCGCATGGTTTTAAACCAATGATGCAATTCGTCAATCGGCAGCAGTACCAATTCACCAATGGTACGGCCATTCACTTTCACATAGCTGGCCTCTTTGCGCAACCGGCCACCACGACATTCGGGACAAGTAGTCTTACCGCTATACCGGGCAGTCATCACCCTGTACTGTATCTTATATTTGTTTTCGTCCAAAAATTTAAAAAAGCCATCGATACCACCAAAACTTCGTGTACCGTGCCAAAGGATATCAAGTTGTTTCTCAGGCAATTCGCTATAGGGTTTGTGAATAGGAAAGCCAATACGATCAGCCATATAAATAAGCTTGTCTTTCCATGCGCTCATGCTTTCACCTCTCCAACAAGCCACTGCATCCTGATAAATAGAGAGGCTTTTGTTGGGAACAACCAAATCTTCATCAATACCAATTACCTTACCGTAACCTTCGCACTTAGGACAGGCTCCATATGGGCTATTGAAACTGAACATATGTTCATTGGGTTCGTCAAACAGTATACCGTCACGTTCAAAACGATTTGAGAACTCCTTTAGAGAAAGCTTATCGCCTATCACACGAATAATACAACGTCCGTCACTCTCGTTAAAGGCAATTTGTACCGAATCAGCATACCGTGCTGACGACTCATCGTCGTGCGCCACACGGATACGGTCGACTACCAAATTGACCCTGTCCGTGTCTTTAAACTTAGTTTTGGCTGGAACTTCTTCCAAACGGGTAATCTCTCCATTAATTTCTATACGGGTATTACCCTGTGCAATGAGTATTTCCCGGTAAGTGGCAAAATTATTTTTCTGATGTTCGCTAAAAGGGTACAAAATCAATGCGCTGGTATCGACAGGTAGTGAAAGAAGGTAGTTAACCACATCGGTCACCGTATCTTTTTTCACTATTTCACCAGAAATTGGCGAGATAGTGATACCGATCCGTGCAAAAAGCAACTTGAGGTAATCATATATTTCGGTAGACGTCCCGACAGTAGAACGCGGATTACGGGTATTCACTTTCTGCTCGATAGCAATGGCAGGCGGAATGCCGTGAATAAAATCGACCTCGGGTTTGTGGATACGTCCCAAGAATTGCCGCGCATACGACGAAAGGCTTTCCACATAACGGCGTTGTCCTTCGGCATAAATGGTATCGTATGCCAACGAAGATTTACCCGAACCACTTAATCCGGTAATAACAATAAACTGATTACGGGGAATAGATACATCAATATTTTTCAGGTTATTCACCCGGGCACCTTTAACGATAATAGAATTTGCTTGTTCCAAAGATGATGAATTATAGATGGTGGCCATTGGCAATCATTGATTGATAAATAACCATCAGTGTGTCATTATCAATACAAAATGATTTTGGCGAATGCAAAAATAGTCAATTTTTACGGAGGTAAAATATTCGATATTACATAATGTAAATCCAAGAATTACG
>JAVBMZ010000095.1:0-12411 GCA_031551935.1 Bacteroidales bacterium | reverse complement strand
AATCTTGTCGGGTTATTATACACAAGTGATGTACATAGAGGTACTAAATGGTTAGACGGTAATATCCCGTTAATTTTGTTTCCTATCATCTTCAGTATGATCCAATTCCCCAAAAAGAATGTGCTATTACTTTTACGTTTTTTTGTATGGGTAGTCATTGCATTTTGCCTGTTCAGTTTATTGTCATATGCCATGATAATACCAGCATTTAACTTGGATATGATCCGTAACAGTAAATTGTATTATCCCTTATTGTTGATGTGGCCTGTGCATTGGCATCCTTCTTTTGATAGCACTATTTTGTCTATGGCGATATCAATAGCATTATATTTAAGATTTCAGGCAGAAAAACAGATTTCTTTTATCGAATTGTTGTTAGGCATTTCCCTCCCTATTATTATAGCAATATTAACGGGTGCACGCATAGGAATGGTGATAGCTCCTGTGTTGTTTGGATTAGCCTATCTATTCTATTGTAAATTCAAGCCAACGATCAAGTGGGGGTTAGTAGCTACCGGAATAGTTGCCTTTATCGTTACATTGGTTCTGTTTCCCAAAGTTGATGACCAATTCCAAGATCATACCCGTACAAATTTAAGGAAAACAGCCATATCTGCAATTAAGGAGAAACCCTATCTTGGGTGGGGTACAGGTTATGTACAACCGTTGGTCAGATCGGAAGCAAGGGCACATAGCTTGGGAATAGAAGCCCCTTATGAACTTGACCAATTTCATAATCAATATCTGGAAACAATAGTACAGTTTGGTATTCCAGGTATCTTACTTTTACTACTCTTATTGGGATGGATGTTATGGTTGGGCATCAAAAAGAAAGACTATCTATTATTATCCCTTTTAACCATATATGTACTATTTATGTACACTGAATCCGCATTGGATAATGCCAAAGGCATTGTTCCATTTATTTTTTGGTGTTGCTTTTTGGTGGCTACACAAAAAGTACGATTAGAGCCGAATACTAAATCTTAAAATCCGGTTAGTCCTTTTTCCAAAAAAATCTTAAATTCTTCGATACTTTTGGTATATCCCATTGGTTTACCAACAACTTCTCCACTTGTATCGAGAATAACGTAATACGGGATAGTATTGATTTGAAAACGCGTGATTTGTAAATCGGCATTTTTCTGTCCCATCGTTTTTTTCACCCTTCCGTCAAAAGTCGAAGTGATATACTCATTTTCGGGAAGGGACGTGTTATCATCAGTATATAAAGCGAGCAAGATAAATTTTTCATTCATCAAACGAAAGATTTCAGCATCTGGCCATACAATTGCTTCCATTTCTTTACATTTGGCACAAGTATGTCCTTTAAAAATCAGTAAAACAGGCTTATTTTGTTCTTTGGCGCAGGCAATAGCCTCTTCATAATCAAAATAACCTTGTAACCCGAATGGCCATTCAAGATTGATATGATCGCTATATTTAGGTATACCACATAATTGATTCGACGATAAAGGAGCAAATACAGTTTGTTGCGACGTTCCTATACGGTTGTTTTTGGCTGCGGGCAACAACCCTGAAATAGCATTCAACGGCGCACCAAGTAAACCCGTAAAAAGGTATAGCGCAAACACAAAACTGATAATAGACAAAAATAAACGAGTTACTCCGAGAGATTGTATTTCGCTATCATGCGAAATACGAATTTTACCCAGTAAATAATATCCTAATAATACGAAAAGCACTATCCAGATAGATAAAAACACATCCCGCGTGAAAATATTCCATCCCAAGCCCTTATCGACATATGACAGAAAATAAACCGCAAAAGCCAGCATGATGAAAGCAAATACAACCTTGACTGAGTTCATCCATCCTCCTGATTTAGGCATTTTTTCATCAATGACGGAAATAAGGCCAACAGCGTAAAAGGCAACGCGAATGCTACGCTAAATCCAAACATACCTATAATAGGCTTGATGGCTAACCCTTGTGCCGACGATACCAAAATGCCACCAACAAATGGCCCTGTACACGAAAAAGAAATGACCACTAAAGCCAATGCCATGAAAAATGCCGAAACATAGCCACCCTTATCTGCCTTTTGGTCTAATTTATTGGCAAGAGAACTGGGAAGAGTGATTTCAAACAATCCAAAAAATGATAATGCAAATGCAATAAATATAACTGCAAATATCAAATTAGTCAACCAATTGGCAACTATCTGATTCACTATATCTGCTCTTTTAGTAAGGGCCACAACGACACCTACCAATGTATATATCAATATAATAGACAATCCGAAAATAAGCGCTTTAGTGATTCCTGTCGAACGTTTCTTCCCATCTCGCATAAAAAACGAAACAGTCATCGGAATAATTGGATAGACACACGGTGTAAGCACACTAAGAAAACCAGCCGACAATGCCATGAGAAAAAATACCCACAACGAAGACGAAGTTTCTTTCATGGGATGTGTCGCAGATGAAATGTTCGTTTCGGCATTGGGTTCTTTAAGTAATGTATCATTTATCGTCGGACTAACAGCAGCTAATGGACTATTTTCCACTGTTTGAAGAGTTGGTACGCCTTCTACACCATTGGTTTGTTCTGACTTTGGCGGATTTATTTTAAATTCGAAATCTATCTGCACAGGTGGTAAGCAACTATTTTCATTACAACACATGTATTCTACTTGCCCTTTTACCACAAAGTTTTCAGGTTTCAATATTTTTATTTTCTGCCGAAAAACAGCGAGATTCCTAAATTGACCTACTTTCATGTTGAAAGTGGCATCATTTTTTACTTCCGGCTTAGTAACTTGAACGATCCCATTCTCCAATTCAAAAGCAGCGTTATAAATAAAACTAAAAGAAGTAGGAACCGGACGTACTGGCCCTTCAGGAATATCAATGGCATACATCGCCCATCCCGGTTCGATAGTGGCTGTAAGTTGTAACTCAGCCTCTGTAGTTGTCAACTTTTCAATGGACGTTGTCCATTTCACTGGATCAGCAATCTGTGCTGTCACTGCGACCCAACCTATAACCATTATCCATAGGGAACAAACAAACTTCTTCATATCTATCATTCAAAAGCACATAAAGCCAATTGAAACAACGTATGGTTCATGTGTGATTATTTGTTATCGAATGATTTCCTCATCATCTTTTGTGAAAAAATGGGCATCAAAAAACGAATAAGTCGAAACTGGCTCTATTTTGATCCGGCAATGTAATTTTCGTGACCATTTCCATCGCAATGAAAACAAACCTTTAGTCAAATACGCGGCAATAAAAGGGTGTAAGCGGACAGTAACCTGCTTTAGTTTTTCCTGCTCTACTATATATGATAGATTGTTGAAAAGCTCGTCATCAAACAATATGCTGGGCATGATTTCGCCACTTCCCTTACACACCGGACATTTTTCTACTGTTTGTTCGTTCAACTCGGGACGCACCCGTTGCCGGGTAATCTGCATCAGTCCAAACTTACTCACAGGTAGTATGTTATGCTTAGCTCTGTCATCAGACATGGCTTCTTTCATCTTTTCGTACAACTTTTGACGATGTTCGGCAGTGTACATATCGATGAAATCAATGACAATAATACCACCCATATCGCGCAAACGTAACTGTTGGGCAATATGTTGTGCTGCGACCAAATTCACTTCCAATGCATTAGTTTCTTGATCATTACCAAGCTTGGTACGATTGCCGCTATTAACATCAATCACATGTAAGGCTTCGGTATGTTCAATAATCAGGTAAGCGCCATTGCGAATAGATACTGTTTTTCCAAATAACGCTTTGATTTGCTTATTAATACCGAATCGCTCAAAAATAGGTACTCCATCTTTAAGAAGTTTGACTATTTTTTCCTTTTCAGGCGCAATGGAGTTGATATATTCTTTGATCTCCTTGTAATAGTGCTCATCATTCACAAAAATACTCGAAAAAGTACCATTAAGCAAATCGCGAAGAATGGTTGATGCTCTGTTCATTTCCCCAAGAAAAAGCTTGGGCGGTTTGGCTTCGTCCAAACTTTCGAAAGCGCCTTCCCATTTTTTTACCAGTTCGTGCAACTCTTCGTCCAATATTTCTGCCGTCTTACCTTCTGCTACGGTACGGATAATTACACCATAGTGCTTCGGCTTAATGCTCTGTATCAACGTACGCAAACGCTTTTTTTCGTCTGCCGATGATATTTTCTGTGATATGGACACTTTGTCTGAAAACGGAATAAGGACTAAATTACGTCCGGCAATCGATATTTCAGAACTCAACCGTGGTCCTTTTGTCGATATTGGTTCTTTAGCCACTTGTACCAGAATCGGTTGCCCAGCCTTGAGTATATCGGCTATTTTGCCTTTTTTATCAATATCCGGTTCAGATTTAAACCGTTGCATTGAAAGCGGTTTGCCTTTTCGTTGAATGGCTGCTTCCAAATATTTTTGCAGGGTTTGTATTTGTGGTCCTAAATCGAGATAATGCAAAAAAGCATCTTTCTCATAACCAACATCAACAAATGCCGCATTCAGCCCGGGCATAATTTTTTTCACTTTGCCCAGATATATATCCCCCACCGAGAATTGTAAATTGCTTTTTTCCTTATTCAGCTCAACCAGCTGCTTGTCTTTTACATGCGCAATAACAATTTCAGACGGAGTTACATCGATAATTAATTCGTTACTCACAACCCATGTTCTTTTTAGGGAAGTTGTTTCATTATTTCATGCGTTATTTATTATGTCAGGCTTTCCGCATTTTTTGATGCAGAAAAATATCAAAACGGTATATAACCTACCTTCTGTTCACATAACGTCTTAAAAATGTATGTGTATAAAACTTTGCAATTCGCTTATGCTAACTTACATCTTTTTCATAATAAAGCGAATATCCCTTTGACGTTATGGTTTGCAAATGAATACGTACAAGAACAATAAATAACACCTATAAGGAAAGAAACCTAAAATTTTCGTAAGGAAAATTTTAGGTTCTTCAATAACTAACACAACATTAAATATTGATTATTTCTTCTTGTGCCTGTTCTTTCTCAAGCGTTTTTTCCGCTTGTGAGTTGCCATTTTATGTCTTTTTCTTTTTTTTCCGCTTGGCATTTTCTTAACTATTTTCCAAATTGGCTTACACCAACTTTTTATTTAACACTACTTTTTACTTTATTTACAAACGTTTTAGCCGGCTTGAAAGCGGGAATGTTGTGTGCCGGAATAATAATAGTTGTGTTTTTGGAAATGTTACGAGCGGTTTTTTGTGCCCTTTCTTTGACGATGAAACTTCCGAATCCTCTCAAATAAACATTCTGATTTTTAGCCAACGAACCTTTCACGCTTTCCATAAAAGCCTCCACCGTCTTCTGAACAGTAATTTTTTCTATTCCAGTGCTTTTGGAAATTTCATTTACAACATCTGCCTTTGTCATGTCTTTAACTTTAACTGTTATTATTAATTAGGTTTATAATTTTCTGGGTGCAAATATATACCTTTATTATAGATTATTAAAATATAACTCTCATTTTTGTATGTTTTTTTGCTTAAAAATATACTTTTTCAAATGATTGGCCAAAAGTTAATTACCTGGTACGAAGTAAATAAAAGAAATTTGCCGTGGCGTGATACTGTAAATCCCTATTTAATATGGGTTTCGGAAGTTATATTACAGCAAACACGTGTAAATCAAGGAATGAGTTATTACTATCGTTTTACGGATACCTATCCTAATATATTTGCTTTGGCTGAAGCAAATATAGATGATGTTTTAAAAATCTGGCAAGGATTGGGATATTATTCACGGGCACGCAACATGCATGCTGCCGCAAATCAGATATTAACAATGTTTCATGGAGAATTTCCGGCCACTTATGATAAGCTAATCACGATCAAAGGAATAGGGGATTATACAGCATCGGCTATTGCTTCGTTTGCATTCGGACAAGCCGTACCTGTGATCGATGGTAATGTAAACAGGGTAATTGCACGTTTACACGGAATACAACAGCCCATCAACAAGCCCGAAGGGCAAAAATTGATACGTGCGCAAGCGGAAAAAATGATGGTACGCGAATCACCCGGAATATATAATCAAGCGATCATGGAATTTGGAGCGCTACAGTGTGTCCCGCATCAACCCGATTGTAACCGTTGCGTATTGAATGCTACTTGCGTGGCATACCGCAATGATCTTGTACATGTTTTACCTGCAAAAGAGAAATCATTGAAAATCACTACACGGTATTTCCATTATCTTGTGATAACCCATCTGGATAAAACTTTTATACAACGCCGTACCGACGGTGACATATGGAATGGGCTATATGAATTTCCCATGATAGAAACCGAAAAAGAAGTCAAATTGGACGAATTGGTCCGTTCTACCACATGGACGACGTATTTTGAGGGACAAATCCCACAAATTCGTTCCATATCTCCGGAAGTGACTCATCGGTTAACACATCGCATCCTAAAGGTCCGCTTTTATGAAATTTTTATTGATAAACCATTATTTCAACAAGGGTTGATGGAAATTCCATACGCCAATATTCATCAATATGCTGTACCTAAGGTGATTGATAACTATATCGCAAAAAGTGAAGAAGGGAGAGCAAAAAATAAGTAATATTGCTTTCATGAAATAACAAAAACCTGTTCAATTTGTATCATTTGTGCCTTATTTGTCAAAAATCAAAGATCCAAACTTGCAATCAATACAAAATTTACCAAAAGTAGTCATGTTGGGAGCAGGGAATCTTGCTACACATTTATCCAAAGCTTTGCAAAATGCCGGTTTTGATATTGTTCAGATATATAGCCGGTCAGAATGTTCCGCCAAAGAACTTGCAGACTTGTTACAAACGCAATATATTACCAATATTGACCAAATACTATCCGATGCATCTTTGTACATTATCTCTGTTAGCGACGATGCCATTCACGAAGTAGCTGTACAACTGCCACTCTCCGGACAATTGGTAGTGCACACTGCCGGAAGTATCCCGATAGATGTGTTGTCGGACAAGTTACAGAATTACGGAGTATTATATCCTTTACAAACCTTTTCGAAATCCCGTCCGATCGATTTTACGGAAATCCCGATTTTCCTGGAAGCAAACTCCCTGGATAATTTGGAACAATTGAAGCAAATCGCCGGAAAAATATCCTCCAAGGTATACCAGGCAACATCGGAAGAACGCAAATATCTACATTTGGCAGCAGTGTTTGGATGCAATTTTGTCAATTATTTATACAATGTCTCTGCCCAAATAGCACAACGAGAAGGATTCGATTTTGGGATATTATCCCCGTTGATTTTAGAAACAGCCTCCAAAGCAATCTCTTCTGGTAATCCACAAATGATACAAACCGGACCAGCCATCCGAAACGACCAAAAAGTGATGCTAAAGCACTTGGAACTTCTGGCGAATCACCCTGAATGGCAAAAAATATATGCGCTACTAAGCCAGTGCATCGGGCAACAGAAAAGTGATACATCAACACGTCATCAAGCATCCTCATAAATCACGTGAACCATCAAAAATTACAACGCAATTTTTACACTCGGGACGTGTTGACCGTGGCCCCCGAATTACTCGGCAAAATATTAGTTTGCAAAGTAAACGGCGAATCATTGCGGTACCGTATTACCGAAACGGAGGCGTATCGCGGACATGAAGATTTGGCTTGCCATGCCAGCAAAGGACGCACTACACGCACTGAAATATTGTTTCATACAGGCGGCGCCGTATATGTATACCTTATTTACGGCATGTATTGGATGCTGAATGTGGTTACCGGCCATGAAAACGAACCTCAAGCAGTTTTGATCCGCGGTCTAGAAGGGCTCTACGGACCGGGACGTCTTACACGTAAGTTACATATCAATAAAAGTTTTTACGGTGAAGATCTGATGTTGTCCCAACGTATATGGGTGGAAGATGACGGCTATGTACCCGAATACAAAGCCGATACTCGTATTGGGATTGATTACGCCGGCGAATGGAAGGATATGCCGTGGAGGTACTTTTACGCATCATGAACGATGGCATCATAAAATCATAACATACATTTTAATGCAAACATTAAATGTTTTAAGATTAATATTAAATATTTTAATATATATATTAAAATATTAAGGAGAATATTAAAAAATATAACATAAACATTAAGATAGTTGTGATAAACATTAAATAATTTAATGTAAACGTTAAAATAATTAAGAAAAACATTAAAAATATTAAGGTAAATATCAAAATAGTTGTGGTAAACATTAAATTCATTAACACTATTTTTCCAACCATCATCCGATATGAAAATAGCTTTTCTTGATGCCGATACCATTGGCAAAGTTCCCAACATACACGAAATAGAAAATTTAGGTAGCTACATTGAATATCCTACAACCCTTCCGGAACAGCGGATAGAACGACTCCGGAATATTGATGTGGCCATTGTGAACAAGGTAGTCATCGACCGCGAAGTAATGGCAGCTTGTCCCAACCTAAAGCTCATCTGTGTGGCGGCAACAGGAGTCAACAATATTGATTTGGCTTTCGCCGAAGAAAAAGGCATCATCGTGAAAAATGTCGCCGGTTATTCTACCAATAGCGTAGCACAAGTCACATTTTCCTTGATTCTGGAGCTACTTGTCCATACTCGTTATTATAATAAATACATACAAGATGGGAAATACTCAGAAAGCAGTATATTTACTCACTTTGGAAGACCGTTCTGGGAACTAAATGGTAAGCAATTTGGCATCATTGGTTTAGGGAATATTGGAAAACGAGTGGCCTCCATCGCCGAAACATTTGGAGCACATGTATGTTATTATTCTACTTCAGGCAAAAACCTGGATGCGCCATATAGACATTGCGAGCTCGAAGAATTATTAAAATCATCTGATGTTATTTCCATTCATGCACCATTAAATGACCGTACGCTCAATCTCATCGACAAGTCACAGTTTCGTCTCATGAAACCATCAGCATTATTGATTAACGTTGGACGAGGTGGCATCGTCAATGAAAAAGCATTGGCTGAAGCAATTGATTTGGGTAGTATCGCTGGTGCAGGGTTAGATGTCTTTACTCAAGAACCGCTCCCTGAAGGACATCCTTTGTTAACGGTACAAAACAAAGAAAATTTATTGTTGCTGCCACATATTGCCTGGGCAAGTATAGAAGCCAGAACACTTTTGGTACATCGCATTGCGGAAAATATCAGAAATTTTCTGGATAATGGTACAAAATATTAATTGTCTCAAATATTCAATAAGATATTAAAAATCAAATCATTGCGTAGTAATATCATGTTGTATGAGGTAAAAAAACGCATAAATCCTTAAAAAAAGCAAACAAAAAACGTCGATCACTCGTAAAAAGCAGTACCGACTTAATTTTCATTTATAAAAATATATGAGTTCAGCGAAAGAAGAAAAAATTAAAAGCGCATTCAACGATAAAAGTTGGAACGAAATAAAAACAGAGGATTCATGGCGTATTTTCAAAATCATGTCGGAATTTGTAGAAGGTTTTGAAAAATTAAGCAGGATAGGTCCTTGTGTTTCTATTTTCGGTTCGGCCCGTACTCCGCCCGATCATCAATATTATAAAATAGCGGAAGAAATAGCCTTCAAACTGACTCAATTTGGTTATGGTGTTATCACCGGCGGAGGTCCAGGTATTATGGAAGCCGGAAACCTGGGCGCCATGAGGGGAAAAGGACGATCGGTGGGGTTGAATATCAATCTGCCTTTTGAACAATCGCATAACTTGTTTATTGACCCTGACAAACTCATCACTTTCGATCACTTCTATGTTCGTAAAACGATGTTTGTCAAATATGCGCAAGGTTTTATTGCATTGCCAGGTGGCTTTGGTACTATGGACGAATTGTTTGAAGCACTCACTCTAATCCAAACCGAGAAAATAGGACAATTTCCGATCATCTTGGTGGGCAAATCCTATTGGGATGGTTTAATCAGTTGGATTAAAGAAGTAATGTTGCAACAATACGGTTACATAAATGTTAATGATTTAGACATATTTACCTTGGTAGATGATGCTGACAGCGCTGTTGAAATCATCAATAAGTTTTATTCTAAATACTTGCTGAGCCCCAATTTTTAATCCAATTGTATATCACATAAATACATTTATTGTATATTTGTTCCATTATTTGACGTAAATCATTCATATCATCACTATGAATCGTTTTTTCACACTGGTAGTTACGGGTATCATTTTGGTTACGTTGTCGTCGTTTTTCAACAACAGCGTGACCGTAAAAATGGAAATTCCCGATATAATTGAAGCTGGTACGGAAATACAGGTTAGTGTTACTATTCATAAAGGCAATTTAACTGGATTTGCGCGGTTTCAACAAGATTTGCCATACGGTTTTACAGCTGTATCAGCCAACTCCGCCAATGCCGATTTCAGCTTCCAAGATCAAAAAGTACGTTTCATTTGGTTACGACTTCCCGACGAAAGTGACATTATTGTTTCATATACCATTGTTGCCAATGAACGATTGACAGGTAGCATTGATTTACAAGGACGTTTTTCATACATTGAAAACAATGAGCGTAAATCTGTTGACTTGCAGCCCAAATTACTCGCGATCAATCCTTCGCCCAATGTGAATCCTTCCATGATAGTCAACGTGCAGGATTATGCAAAAATTGCAGCCTTTGAATCTCCTGCAAACGCCTCACGCGTGGCCTGCTTACGGCAAGAACCCATATGGCTAAAAGAAGATAATGTCTTTTTAGTAACATTATTGGTCAATAAAGACGCTATCAGCAAGTTTGCGAAGATAGAAGAGAACGTTCCGGAAGGCTACACAGCCGTAAGTATCGATAGTAAAGGAGGAATTTTTTCTTATAAGGATCGTTTAGCAAAGTTCATATGGATGGATTTACCTGCAGAGCCATATTTTACAGTAACATACAAATTAATCCCGGATGAAGGATTAACGGTAGACCCTTCCAATATGCATGTTGCCGGTACTTTTTCATATATGGTTGGTGACAAGACTATGACTGCCGCCGTCATCGAGCGGAATGAAACGTTGGCCGGCTTATCCCAGAACGAAGTAAATAATCTTTTAAAAGGCATAGTACCTGATGTACCCGTTGAACAACCTGTCCTGATAGCATCGACACCGGTATCCCAAGAAAAAACACCGGTTACAGCAGCACCAGTACGTGTTAATGAACCCAAAACTGTGGCCACCACCACATCAGGTGATATGTTGGCTCCAGAATCTGGCGTTTATTATCGTGTACAAATTGCCGCAGGACATCGACCAATCAATGCCCAACGGTATTTCAGAAAATATAAATTAGACTATTCTGTCATGAAAGAGCAACATGACGGATGGCTCAAATACTCGGTGGGTTCGTTTTCCGAATATAAAGATGCGAGAGACTACAGAGTACACCTTGGTAATACAACTCCGCTCCACGATGCATTCATTGCTGCGTATAACAATGGTAAACGAATTACGGTACAAGAAGCATTGATGGCATTGAACCAAAAATGGTATAAATAAAACGATAGTATGTGTTACTGTTTTCCTGTTTCAAAATTGGTAACCTGCAATATAAATATTAAAGTGTGATGGCTATCTTCAAAAGAAGGCTGATACTCATATTTACGAGCCTATTGATGGGAATGTTTTCGGTTTATTCGCAAGATGACCAAAGCATCATTGATTTGTTGACCCGTGAAGTGGAAGTCGAAAATCCTGTATATATGCCGGTAATTGGTATCGGTGCAGGATATTTTAATTTCTATGGCGATGTAAATAATGCTTTCGAAAATTACACCATCGGTAAGCCTGGCATTCGGGTTAATGTATCCACATTTTTGGGAAAAAAACACAATTTTAAAGGTAATTTGGTGTTTATGATGGGCGACATACGTGGTACGCAACGTTCAGTAACCGACACCACCAAAAACCTGAATTTTACCTCAAGCATCTACAGTTTTGGCCTCAATTTTCAATACAGCTTCAAGCCTTTATTAAAAGGCAAATACTTCGAACCATTCATCTCTATTGGTGTTGAAACTTTACAGTTCTCCTCAAAAGCGGATTACTATGACAAAAATGGCCAACGCTATCATTATTGGAGCGACGGAACCATCCGCACTGTAGATGAAAGCGTAGGCGACCCTTTGAACCGGTATATCACACAACGCGATTATGTATACGAAACAGACCTTCGTAAAGCAGATCGTAGCGGATTGGGAAAATATGGGCAATTTGCAGTAGCTATACCAATCGACGTAGGGTTTGATTTTAATATCTCCGACCGTGTTACTTTACGCGCTGCCACCTCGCTACATTATACCTTTACCGATCTGATTGACGATATGACATCTGAATCCAAAAATGCAGATTATAAAGGTAAATCAGGAAACGATATGTT
>JAVBMZ010000028.1:0-6114 GCA_031551935.1 Bacteroidales bacterium | reverse complement strand
GGAAGCCTGGCAGAAATCCTCAGGGAAAGAGGCAAGCGATTTGACATTCAGACGTTTTTTATCCGCATTGGCGCAAGATATAGACGTATAAGAAAACGTCCAAGGGGTGTACCCTCGCCGCAGCTCTATGAGTACAAAGCCCAGAAGCTGCAAGAACTTGAAACACTTTACGGCAAAGGAGAAATCAACCTTTTCTATGGTGATGAATCGCATGTCTGTACCGAAGGCTATGTCCCTTACGGATGGCAATTCCCGGGAGAGAACGTATATGTGCCATCGGAAAGAGCCAAAAGACTCAATATCTTCGGAATGATTGACCGTGACAATCGTTTTGAAGGCTTTTGTACCTGTGAGTCCATTGATGCTCAAAAAGTCGTGGACTTCCTCGAACAGTTCTCTTTCGGACTCGACAAAAAGACATTTGTTGTGCTTGATAATGCCAGCGTACATAGAAATGTAAAAATCCGGCAGATGCGTCTTCTCTGGGAGAAACGGGGGCTTTTTCTCTTCTATATTCCTCCCTATTCTCCTCATCTGAACATTGTCGAGACCCTTTGGAGGGTAATGAAAGGAAAATGGCTCAGACCAAAGGATTATACCTCTGCTGACTCGCTCTTCTATGCCACCAATAGAGCCTTGGCGGCAATCGGAAAAGAATTGAGAATTAACTATGCGCATAATGCTGCTTAATTATGAAAAGTTACTTATGAAAAAAAGGATTGAAGTAATTTGAACGCAAAATAAGCATGACTGTTATAGAGAATCAATATTCACTATAAAAATAAATTATCAACTAATCTTACTCCAGTTAACTTCTTGGTTCATTTGTCGTTGTATCATTTCTTTCAGTAATAAATTTTGTGGTTGGGTCAATCCCGGATCCGTTGATAAAATATCAGAAGCCGCATGACGGGCTATTTGTAATAACTGTCCGTCGGTAGATAAGCTGGCAATTTTCAGATCGAATGGTATACCGCTTTGTTGTGTTCCATCGATATCACCAGGCCCGCGTAATTTCAGATCAGCCTCAGCAAGGACAAAACCATCGGTAGGCGAAACCATCGTTTGTAGGCGTTTCTTTCCCTCGGTGCTTAGCTTTTAGGAACTCATCAGGATACAAAACGACTGATCTGCGCCGCGTCCCACACGTCCCCGTAATTGGTGCAGTTGCGATAACCCAAATCGTTCGGAACTTTCAATCACCATGACTGACGCATTGGGCACATCAACGCCAACTTCAATGACTGTGGTGGCTACCATGATTTGTGCTTTGCCTTCTTTGAACAGGCGCATGGCTAAGTCTTTGTCTGCTGCCGGCATCTTTCCGTGTACCATGATAACGCTATAACCGTCTTTTTCTGGGAAAGCCTGACGGATATGTTCGAAGCCCTCTTCAAGGTTTTTATAATCCATCTTTTCCGATTCGCTAATGAGCGGATAAACTACATATATTTGTCGTCCTTCAGCGATTTGTTGCTGCATGAACTCGAAAACATCTTTACGTCGATGATCAAAATAATGTACTGTTTTTACAGGCTTACGTCCGGGCGGTAACTGGTCAATGATGGACACTTCCAAGTCGCCATATACCGTCATGGCCAATGTACGTGGGATAGGAGTAGCCGTCATCACTAACACATGCGGCGCTTCGGCATTCTTTTTCCAGAGTCTGGCACGTTGTGCCACCCCGAAACGGTGTTGTTCATCGATCACTACCAAACCAAGGTTTGAAAATTGTACTGTCTCTTCAATTAATGCGTGTGTACCTATCAATATCTGGATGCTGCCACCGGTTAATCCTTCATGGATGGTTTGCCTGTCTTTCTTTTTTGTCGAACCGGTTAGTAAAGCAATATTAAGTCCTATGCTTTGCAACATGCGTGAGATAGTTTGCTGGTGTTGCGTAGCCAAAATTTCGGTAGGAGCCATCAGACAGGCCTGATAGCCATTGTCCAGTGCTATGAGCATCACCATCAAGGCAACCATGGTTTTTCCACTACCCACATCTCCTTGTAGCAACCGGTTCATTTGGCGTCCGCTGCCCATGTCCTTACGGATTTCACGTATCACCTTTTTTTGGGCATCTGTCAATTCAAAAGGCAGGCATTCCGAATAGAAACGGTTGAAATTTTCGCCCACTTGTGTAAAATTGAATCCTTTGATATAAGTATTACGTTCTTCGCGGAGGTATAACATACGAAGTTGTATCCAGAATAGTTCCTCGAACTTAAGCCTGTGCTGTGCTTTTTGCAGCAAGACGGCACTTTGCGGAAAATGGATGTTAAATAATGCTTCGTGCAATGGCAATAGACGGTGTTGATGGATAATATCGTCTGTTAGCGTTTCGGGAACGGTGGTTTTCATTCCCTGCCATAAGCTCACCATTAAGCGGCTAATGACACGTGAAGTGATATAGCTGTTTTTGAGTCGTTCTGTAGTGCTGTAATATGCTTGTAGCATGGCCGCGATACCTTCTTCATGTTTGTTGGCAGGCTCTATTTCCGGATGGACAAAATTGACCTGTCCGTTGAATTCTGTCGCTTTGCCAAACACAACATAATCACCCCCTATTTTGAGATTTTGGGATAAATAGCGTACGCCTTTGAAAAACAATAAAGGAATGGTTCCGGTGTGGTCAGATAAATATACCATTAACCGTTCTTTTGGAATAGCGCCTTCCTTGCGCATGGAGGTGATATGGCCGCGTACTTGGATGTAGGCATCTATCGCTTGTACATCTTTAATGGCGTAAAATTTAGTTCGGTCAATATGTTTGTATGGAAAATAGTACAACAGATCCCCAAAAGTCTGTATATGAAGTTCTTTATTTAATAATTCAGCCCGTTTAGGGCCTACACCTGCCAAAAATTTGATATCTTGTTCCAGATAAGCGGCCATCAGTTCATTCTTTTCCTGCTTGATATTTGCAAATCTACGGATTTTACAATTGAAAATCGAAAATATTTGCTTTACGTCCACATATCGTTATATCCATTTCTTTGCCAGAAAATAATACCTTTGCCGTAATTTTATCGTCAAACGTAAATACTTGATACTTATATAATCGATGTTTTAGAATATTGGTTTTATATTGATCTAATGAAGATTAGGCTAATATTCACTATTCAATTACCCGCCTGACCGAGTCATTCGGGCAGGTCAATATTCAATTACCTAATAACCTAATATGCCTTATTCGGTAGCTTTTTCACCCTGTCCTAATGATACATTCATGTTTTGGGCAATGTTGCATCGTCAAGTGGATACGCATGGACTGGCCTTTCAAGTGCATTTGAAGGATATTGAACAGCTTAATCTGGCTGCAACGGAAGAGGCTTTTGATGTGACAAAGATAAGTTATGCCCAATATCCCAAAATATCCGAGGCCTATCAATTGTTGACTTCAGGTAGCGCATTGGGATTTGGCAATGGTCCTTTGCTCATCAGTAAGAAAAAAGTATATCCTGATGAGATACCTTATCTACAGATAGCAATTCCGGGTGTTTATACTACGGCCAATATGTTGTTTACCATTGCATATCCGGCAGCAAGTGATAAAAAGGAATATTTGTTCTCGGATATTGAGGAAGTCGTGTTGAGCAATGAAGCAGATGCTGGTTTATTGATACACGAAACTCGCTTTACGTATGAAAGTAAGGGATTACATAAAATTGTCGATTTAGGCGAATACTGGGAAAATGAGACTGGTTTACCATTGCCTTTGGGAGCTATTGCCGTGCGCAGGGATCTGAATCCGCAGATAAAAATGCAACTTAATGGAATCTTGAGAGAAAGTGTCCGGTATGCATTGCAACATCCTTATCAACCGACTGAATTTGTTGCACAACATGCTCAGTCGATGGATTTAGAAGTTTGTCGACGCCACATCAATTTATATGTCAATGATTATTCTGTTGATTTGGGCGAAAAAGGCGTACACGCTGTTAATAATTTATTTTTTAAGGGAAAAGAAGCGGGATTTTTCTCTTCGGTGGTAGAACCGGTGTTCGTCGCTTAAATTAAAATGGCAGCATATTTGCATCAATCATCAATGATGTGGAGTTCATTATCAGTGGCCCATCATCTATATTTAATTTTTTAAATGGTTTCAATCAATCAGTTAACAGTGTCGTTCGGTGGCACTGATTTATTTAATAATATTACGTTTTTGATCAATCCGCGTGATAGGATTGGTCTTGTCGGTAAAAATGGGGCAGGTAAATCTACCTTATTAAAAATATTTGCAGGCATACAGGAGGCTACTTCCGGAACTATCACTATTCCGCAGGATGTCGAAATAGGTTACCTTCCGCAACAGATGATACACCAGAGCGGAAAAACGGTGATAGAAGAGACACGGACTGCTTTTGATCGTGTATTGAATCTGTTACACGAAATTGAACACATTAATATTGAAATAGCCAGGCGTACTGATTATGAATCTGACGCATATTCACATTTGCTTCATCGGCTGACAGAATTGAATGAACATTACCAAATGTTGGGAGGCGCCAGTGTAGATGCTGATGTGGAGAAGACTTTGATTGGGTTGGGTTTCACGCCTTCAGATTTTGATAGGCAAACTTCAGAATTGAGCGGTGGATGGCGAATGCGCATTGAACTGGCCAAAGTCTTACTTCGTCGTCCTGATTTGTTGCTGTTAGACGAACCTACCAACCATTTGGATATTGAATCGATACAATGGCTCGAAAATTTTTTGAAAGATTTTTCAGGAGCGGTGGTATTGGTGTCGCATGACCGGGCTTTTCTGAATAATGTGACACAACGTACTGTTGAGATATCGCTGGGAAAAATATACGATTACAAAGCGCCTTATACGAAATATTTGGAGTTGCGCAAGGAATTTCGGGAGCAACAGTTAGCAGCCTATCGTAATCAACAAAAAATGATACAGGATACGGAAGACTTTATCGAACGGTTCCGGTATAAAGCTACCAAGGCAGTGCAAGTGCAATCGCGTATCAAACAGTTAGATAAGGTAGAGCGTATTGAAGTAGATGATGAGGATTTGTCGGCCATACATGTTCGTTTTCCAGCAGCGCCTCGTTCAGGTACGGTCGTGGTGGAAGCCGAATCGTTAGTGAAGCAATATGGTCCGAAAGTGATTCTTGGGGGTATTGATTTGAAGGTGCATCGTGGCGAAAAGATTGCTTTTGCTGGGAAAAATGGAGAAGGAAAATCGACATTTTCGAAAATCATCATGGGCGAAGTCCCTTATGAAAGTGGTATGTTAAAAATAGGACATAACGTGCATGTCGGTTATTTTGCACAAAACCAGGACGAAATCATGGACGAAAATCTAACAGTTTTTCAAACCATCGATCAGGTAGCGGTTGGTGATATCCGTACTAAGATTCGCGATTTGCTTGGCGCATTTTTGTTTCGTGGCGAAGACATCGACAAAAAAGTGAAAGTATTGTCCGGAGGCGAACGTTCCCGCTTGGCAATGGTGAAATTATTATTAGAACCCTATAACCTGCTTTTGCTTGATGAGCCGACCAACCATTTGGACATTCGTTCGAAAGACATTCTCAAGCAAGCCTTGCTTAAATATGATGGGACCTTGATTGTGGTGTCACATGATCGTGATTTTCTTGACGGTTTGGTCGATAAAGTATATGAATTTCATGATAAACAGGTGAAAGAACACATCGGAGGGATATATGAGTTTTTGCAAAAGAAGAAGGTAGATACGCTGCAAGACCTGAACCGCAGGACGAAGCCGGTGGTGCCGGATAAGGTGGTTATCGCTTCGGTAAAAGAAGTTCAAGATACCAAGGAAAGTTATCTGGAAAAGAAAGAATGGGATAAGCAGGTACGAAAGGCTATGTCACAAGTGGCTGATGTTGAAGCGAAAATTGTGAAAATTGAGCGGGAGATTGAAACCACCGAACATTTATTGGCGGTGCCCGAGCATATGGACGCGGATGAACTTGGTAAAATGTCGGAACGTTACCAGCAATTACAAGCAAATCTTGTAACGGAAATGGAACGGTGGGAACAGTTAACGCTGGAATTGGAAAGTATGAAAAAATAAAAACAAGAGAGCATTATATGCTGTTTGTCAAATATTTGTGATTCTTAGTAACTATT
>JAVBMZ010000066.1:0-9836 GCA_031551935.1 Bacteroidales bacterium | reverse complement strand
ACGTAGTTTGTTTTTTCAAATAGGATTGTTACTGGCCTTAGGCTTTGCCTTTGTAGCATTTGAGTGGCAGGTTGCCCCTCGTATTTCGGATATCCAATGGAAACCCCTTACTACTGGGGATATAGATATCATAGACGTGATTAGAACGTATCCGGTAGATCCTCCAAAACCACCACCAACTCCTCCACAGATGAGTCTCGATTTGGACATCGTGGATGATGACGTACCCGTTGATGCCGGAAATATTCCTATCGATTGGGAAGGAGGAGACAACATTATTCCTTTACTTGGAACCCTTGCACTACCGGTTATCATTGAAGATCCGGAACCCGATATCTTCCTCGTCGATATGCTTGAAACCCTTCCGTTATTTAATGGTAAACCCGTAGATATAGGGTTTCGTGAATATGTTGTAAAAAATTTGAATTACCCACGAATTGCATTGGAAAACGGGGTTTCTGGAAAAGTTTTTGTCCAATTTGTTGTCGATCATCATGGCAAGGTAACTGATGTACAAGTTGCCCGTAGCCACGATCCGGCGTTAGATAATGAAGCAATGCGCCTGACACAACAGACATCAGGCATGTGGACTCCCGGTAAACAGCATGGAAAACCAGTAAAGGTGCGGTTTACTATTCCTATTACTTTTCAATTGCAATAATGTGTTTTTGTAGGGATGGAAAATAATTTCACGAAAAAATCACATATTGATTGTACATTATTGAAATAATATATATTTTTACACATCTAAAAATATAAAATCGTTATGGAACTGAAGAAAAGTGATAAAGCGAATTTAGACAAACGGCGTGGTCTTTTTATTGAAATCGGCTTATTGTTAGCGCTGGGTTTTACATTGTTGGCTTTTGAATGGCCAAGTAAACCCAAGGAGGAAAAAATCAAAATCGGTAATACTAATCTGATGATTGATGAAGAAGTTATTCCTGTTACCAGGCAAGACGAAACTCCTCCTCCTCCTCCTCCAGAACCACCTAAGGTGACCGACATCTTAGACATTGTTTCGGATGATGTACATGTGGAAAGCAATATTGACATCAATGTTGAAACTAATCAAAATGTAGCCATTGATATTGTGGAATTTAAAGAGGCTGCTGTGGTGGAAGAAGAAGAAGAACAAGTATTTACCATTGTAGAAGACATGCCTCTTTTCAACGGAAAACCAGCCGAAGAAGGGTTCCGTGAATATGTGGGTAAAAATACACAATATCCTGCAGTAGCTCAAGAAAATGGTATCTCTGGAAGAGTGTTTGTAGAGTTTACCATCAACCAAAGAGGTGAATTGGTCGATGCAAAGGTTGTACGCCCTGTAGACCCATCATTGGACAATGAAGCATTGCGTGTGGTACGATCATCACCTAAATGGACACCAGGGAAGCAACTTGGAAAAACGGTATAAGTAAGGTATACCGTCCCCGTTGTATTCAGATTGAACAATTGATTTTGTTTTCTCATTATTAAAGGCTCTGGCTTCTTTTAGGTCAGGGCTTTTTTATTTTCAAACCAATGGCCCAAGATATTATTACAGCAATAGAACCCGAAAAAGCCGTTTTAGTGGGTATTATTACACCAGGACAAACAGAAGCCGAAGCGGAAGAATATTTGAAAGAATTAGCTTTCTTGACAGAAACAGCTGGTGGCGTTCCGGAGAAACAATTTGTACAACGTCTAGATACGCCTAATCCGGCGACATTTGTAGGGACAGGAAAATTGGAGGAGATCCGTGAATATGTCAGGCAACATGACATTGATTTGGTCATTTTTGACGATGACTTATCGCCGTCACAATTGCGTAACATCGAAAAAGTGCTGGAATGTAAGATACTTGATCGTACCAATTTGATCTTGGATATTTTTGCGAAACGGGCGCAGACTTCATATGCAAAAACTCAAGTGGAATTAGCTCAATATCAGTATTTATTGCCGCGTCTTACCCGTATGTGGACACACCTCGAACGGCAGCAGGGTGGGATAGGAGTTCGTGGTCCCGGTGAAACCGAGATAGAAACCGACCGTCGTATCATTCGCGATAAAATTGCCAAATTGAAAGAAGATCTGAAAAAGATCGACAAACAAATGGTGATTCAGCGGAAAAATCGTGGTAATATTGTTCGTGTAGCTTTGGTCGGTTATACCAATGTGGGTAAATCGACCTTGATGAATTTATTGAGTAAATCGGATGTTTTTGCTGAAGATAAGCTTTTTGCAACGCTTGATACTACCGTCCGCAAGGTGGTGATTCAGACATTGCCTTTTTTGTTGACGGATACTGTCGGGTTTATCCGTAAATTGCCGCATCATTTGGTGGAATCATTCAAATCGACTTTGGATGAAGTACGTGAAGCAGATATTTTAGCGCATGTAGTGGATATTTCGCATCCGCGTTTCGAAGAACAGATTGAGATTGTGCAGCAAACTTTACATGATCTCCATGCACAGGATAAACCCACGATGATGATTTTTAACAAGATCGATAAATATCAGCATGTCCCAAAAGATGAAGACGATTTGACGCCCGGTACAAAAGAAAATATAAGCTTGGATGAATTACAACAAACGTGGATGGCACGTAACGGGAATTTAAATGTATTCATATCTGCCAAGCAAAAAAATAACATCGAGCAGTTAAAAAGTATCTTATTTCAGGAAGTACATAAAATACATGCTTTGCGCTATCCATACGAGCAACATATATATACACCTTTCTCAGAAGATGCCATTTGACAATGTGTGTAAAGTCGGTCAATGTACATGTAAGCACTTGGCATAAATTGTTTTAGGTTATTTTCTTGTCTATATGTATTGATTTGCTGAATTTTGAACAACTAACATAAGTGATCTCATGAGTGTTAGCGAATAATGCGAGTCAAGAGTTGAAAGTTATCATTAATATTCTAGGCTAAAACCTTATAGATCTGGTATTCTTTTTAGCTCGCCAGCTAACCCGCCTGACCGGACGGGCAGGAGCAGACGGCAATGAATGAGTTTTTCTTTGAATTATTGCCGTTGACTTCAGTCAACGGACAAAAGACAGCCAAACAATCAGGGCTTTAGCCCAAAATCCGACCCTTGATTCGCGTCAAAAATCAAAAATTATGATATTCGATTATCCTTTGTTTCTTTCGGTGGAAAGCATACCACATGCTGCGTCAATATCCATTCCGCGTGATTGTCGTATAGTCGTGATGATGCCCTTTTGCTGAAGCGCATTGGCAAACTGTTGGATGGTATGGTCATCGGAAGAAGCAAACGGGACACCCGGGATGGCGTGGAACCGTATCAAATTGATACGACATTTTAAACCAGCGAGCAAGCGTGTTACATCTTTGGCTTGTTGTAAGGAATCATTAATGCCTGCTAACATGATGTATTCAAAAGATATGCGCCTTTGTTTGTTCAAATCGTACGTCTTTAATAAATCTACAATTTGTTGTATCGGATATTTGCGTTCGATGGGCATCAATTGTTGCCTTTTCACTGATTCCGGGTGATGCAGGCTCACAGCTAAATGGCAGCGACTGTTTTCCATAAATTGTCGCAATGCAGGTAAAATACCTATTGTGGATACCGTAATCCGTTTGGGAGCCCAAGCATAACCGTAGTCAGCTGTGAGTATTTCCAAACTCTTCATGACTTCTGCCAGATTGCTGAAAGGTTCACCCATACCCATAAAAACAATATTTGTCAGCGTTTGGTGTTCTGGAAGACTTCTGAATTGATTCAGAATATCAGTAACTGTTAGGTTCCCTTTCATACCCTGTTGGGCGGTCATGCAGAAAGTACAACCCATCCCGCATCCCACTTGTGAGGAAATACACAAAGTAGCACGATCACGATCGGGAATATATGCAGCTTCCACGCTTTTATTTTCCAATGCGGCAAACAAGTATTTTTTGGTGCCGTCTTTGGATGCCTGAACAGCAATAGGTAAGCTCACGCCGACACCATAATGTTCGTTTAATAATCCGCGTGCCTTAGTAGAAAGGTTAGTCATTTCGTCTATCGACGAAACATTTTTTTTATATAACCAATCGGCTATCTGTCGTGCAGAAAATGCAGGTAATGACAATTCTTGAACGACTGCTGCAAGTTCTTGTAAGGTTTTCCCGAATAAAGGCGATTTCATGCGATAAAGGTAATGGATGATACATCGAGCTCAAAGATAATGCCAATTTTCCGCTTTGCCTGAGGGAGAAATTGGAATGAATTTTGTTCATTTTGTCTACATATCATCAAAATAACAACATCATGATAAAACTTAAATATTGGATTTGGGCAAGTTTATGTTTTGTAACGACGGCTATTTACGGGCAAGACCAGTATAGCTACAGGGGATTTGATGCTCCGGTGAGCGCTACCCAATACGGTGGATATTATTATCTGTCTAATGCAGGAAAGAGTTCTGACATGTCGCTTAAAGACGGTGATGGCTACATCTCCCGTGTAAAAAGCGATGGGAGTCAGGAAGAGGTAACCATGAAGTACATTACCGGCTTGAATAGTCCGACTGGAATTCTTGCTTTGCAGGGCACACTTTATGTATGTGATGTCGATCGGATAGTTGGTTTTGACTTAAACTCGAAAAAAAAAGTTTTTGAACTAAGCTTTGCTCCGGAACATACTTTGAGACTTACAGGCATAGTGGCTGATAACCAGAAAACTATTTATGTGTCGGCTACTGATATCCACGCTATTTTTGAAGTGGATTTGTCTACTAAAAAATACAAAAAATGGATGGAAACTGTTGCTCCAAGTGGCCTTTTGATGGACAAAAATCAAATGTATGTATGTAGTGTGGGAACTGACAGCTTGCCTAATGGAAAATTAGGCATGATTGATATGAAATCTAAAAAATATACGCAATTGACAGATTACGAGGGTTATTTATGGGGATTAGCACTTAATGGCGCCAAACTGTATTTTAGCGACTGGATGCAATTTAGCAAACGTGGTGTGATTAGATGGATCAATTTGTCTACCAAGGAAATGGGTCAAGTGAATTTAACCTCAAAAGTGGGTGGGCCAGCTGATTTTATTTATGATGCACGTAACCGGATTTTCATTATTCCAGCCGTTTTAGAGGGCGTAGTATATGGTGCCATTGGTTTTGAATGACAATACCTTATTTTTAAGTTAAAATCTTGCCATTATTTGCACTGAACGAATTGGGTTTCTCCATCAAAAATGAATAAAATCAGCATTTATTTTATTTATTAAATAATGATTGATGCTTTGTTCACGAGCCAACTTCCTGAATTTCGAAGTAGCCTCCTTCACAGAATTAATGAGCGCCTTATTATCAGGAACATCGTTATTTTTTGCTATTGTTTCCAAATCCTGAAGGGTGATATCTTCATTTTTACCGTTGATGGTCAATGAATGACGGTTCATATAAGCTGGAGCGCTCAAATCAACACTGTATGTCAAGTCGTATGCAGGAGAAAGACGCCAAATCCCATCCGGCGTCATGCAAAACGAGAAGTTTTTGGAATGGTCGTCTACATTCCGGGTCAACACGTTGAATACCATTCTCAAGTATTGTTGTCGTATGTCTTCGTATGGAAGATTCAGTTTGCGGATGACCGTGAAAATATCTTCATAGCTGTCGTTGTCAGGAGAAATGGCGGCCAACGTTTGAACATGTATCCGGTTATTTCCGGATCGGTCAAAACGTTTCGTCAGAAAGTGTGCAACACCTCCATAGTTTCTTAGTTCGGAAGGCATCATTTTTATTCCCGCAGCCAATGCCATCTGATAATAAACGTATTCGAGTTTGGCAAAAGGGAAGGTCGAATTATCATCATATTTCAGGATGTAATGTTCAAATCCTTCGGGAAGATCTCCTTGTCCTGATTTGACTTGTCCCGTTTGCTTATTGATGGCAACAATTACTTTCGGGCGTTTTCCTCCCGGAGAAGAACTGATTTTAATCAAGTCCTGCCACAGGATAGCGTTTTTAGGATTCAACACTATTGATTTCCGTTCGGATAAAACTTGTCGGGCGAAGTCATACAATTTCTGAACATCTACATCAAAAGCAGCATTATCTCCCAATTCTTTTGCAGGTTCAAATTCCAACGCTCCCATTGCACGAGTGCCGATAAATGCAAGATGGTCGACAGGAGTTACAGTTTTAGACGGGATTTTATGGTCTCGTAGCCATGCCTTAAAAAGCGAATTTCCCCATTTGTCGGGAAGAGAATCAGCTATCATAGGGGGCAAGCCTTGGTATAATTTATCTTTATTTCCCAGCCAAGGCATGTTTTTAAGACTTCTGGGGCTATCTATTGGCATGGTGAATGGAGCAATATTCAACCCTTTTTCCAAAAAAGAAGACTCATATTCGAATACCGCTACATTATTTTTCTTGTCCCAGGTAAGATAACCGACCGTTAAGCCCCAAATTTTCACTTTTACTACGTTGGTATCCATATCTATTTTCTTTTCTGTTGTTTTTCAAATAGTTCCTTTGGACTTGCAGGAAGGTCAGGTAGTAGTTTGTCTATTTCTTCTAAGCTGTATATCGCTCGAAGTAATTTAATAAAAGAAGCTAATGTGATACCTGTAGATGAACCATTTTCAAAAGAACTGACAGTAAAAATACTCAATCCTGTTTGTTCAGCTACCTGTTTTTGGGTATATTTCATGCGTTTGCGGTATTGGCTATACCGTTTTCCTAATTGCCGGATAATGTCGCTGCCAGACTGTTCGTATGTATTCTGATGCATCATTCCTAATTTTTTACAAATATAGATATATCTATAATATTTTCAAAATATTAAAATAAATATAGATATATCTACACTATTTAATGTTGTAAAACCAATACTTGCAAAAGAAAAAATGGATAAAAATTTCGGATTGAGTCGTAGTTATGATGCTTTTATGGAAAGGTTTCGAGTGTGGGCGGAAGATTTGAAAAATAAAAAACACAACACCCAACTTTACAAGCTTGGATGTTGTGTTTTTTTTAATATGATATAATCAGTGCGAAATTATTTCTTTTTCCAAATCACAATTTCCTGTGCTCCGGTTTTTGCATTTTCAAATGGACCAACTTTGGGACTTGTCAGGCTTCTGGCATTTCCAAAGAAGTCTTTATCAATCGTTATAGGAGTACCATCAGGATTTTCATAGAATCCGTTGGAGTAATAAGTCACTCCTAACATGCCTGTATTCACAGGTGTGGTTTGGATTCTGTCGATGGAGTTGTCCAAATTGATTTTCAGGATAATTTCATTGCCTCTCTTTTCAACAACAGGATGTACATCAAATTGACTGGTAATGTTCTTTTTTTCGTGTACATATGGTTTGACATCGTTGTAATAGAGGTTCGAAGCCACATACATGGCAAGCTGGAATCTTTGGGATTGCCTGTTACCTTCTTGCATTGCTACAACGGTTGATTGTTGTGCTTGTTGTTGCGGAGGTACCATCGGACGGGTGTTCATCTCACGGTATATACCTTCGTAATAAGCAGGACGGTCATTGTATATTGAAAGACCGGCTAATTTATTTTCCAGTGTTGATTCAGGATGTACGGTAAATATATTGTTATAATAACGATTATCACCTTGAGGGAAGCTCATGATACCGGCTACAGCTGTAGAATGGGGAACGTGGTATGGAGTATATCTGTCTCCCGGGAATCTGAGGTGCATTTCACCAGCGATGAAGTTGTGTACCATAGCAACACCTTGTCCCCAATCAAAGAATCCATTTTTTGACAACATCACGTTGTTATCTACAAGACAAGGACCGTGGGTAACTTCTGTCCAGAGATCCCAGTGGTCATTGTTGATAAATACATTACCGCTTACGCGCGTACCCATAGCTTGCCAGTCAAGCCATACTCCATTATAGCCATTATCGAAATAATTGTTCCTGATAATGACGTCGATGGCTGCATGTAACTTGATACATCCAAGTTCAGCGCCTGTAAATTGTCTTTTTGCATTGATATCATGGATGTAGTTGTTTTCGATGATGCTGAAAACAGAGCCAAGATGACCACAAATGCCGGTTTGTTCACAATCGAATATCTCATTGCCACGTATGTGGTGGGAACCGATATTGTCTTTATTCCAACCCATGTTGAGGGCTTTGAATATGGCTTCGAGTTCGCGGTTGAAACCTGACAGGGTTCTTTCAATCGTCCATAAATTTTCTCCGGATGCCCTTTCTTTACCAAGGCTGAGTCCGGTACATTTTGAATTGCTGATTTGGTTGTTTTCGATCAGCCATCCTTTGCTCCAGTTAGGACCAATTAAGCCTGTTTGTTTGGCTGTCGGTGGTGCCCATTGTGTGGCTGCTTGCGATAACTTGAATCCTTGAACGGCGATATAGTTGACGCCTTGTTCTTTTGGGAAGAAACATGCGGGACGTACATTGATTTCCACCAGTTCCTTGTTGGGGTCGTAATTTTGGAAATTAGCCCAAATGGTAGTTTCTTTTTCGCCGACTTGCGCATACCATTGATAAAGGGATTGGTCGGGGTTTTTAGACCTTGTATCTGCCACTGGTTTGGTCAGTTTTTCCACACTTTCCACTTCATACAACGATTTGTTGTTTAAATAAACTTCTCCTAAATGGTAAGTAATGACTGTCCGGGTGAGCCAGTCGCCCATCAGTTCTTCAGCAAATGGGTTAAAATCACCGAAAATTGAATTGGGGACAGTAGCTTTCCATACATTGGTGCCCTTTTCGCGTTTCCAGTTTTTTACTTCTTCAGATCCTTTGATCCATACTTCTTCGCCTGTAGCAGCACGGTAGAGAATCCGGTTTGCTTTATTCAGCCCGGCGTTACGGGGGCTAACCCATTCACGATAGATACCCGCATGCACTGTAACTGTATCTCCTGAACGAAGTACAGAAGCGGCTTTTGAAATGGTTTTGAACGGTGCTTTAGCTGTTCCTTCGTTCGCGTCCGAACCGGTTTTGGCTACATGGAGTTCTCTGGCCATAGCCTGATTGCATAGCAACATAGCTCCAGCAATCAATAAAAATAAAGATTTTTTCATGTTAACTGATAATTTATAAAGGTTGGTTTGCAAATGTATAAAAACCATCTGGAAAAGCAAATGGGTTGGGGTAGAGATCTTCTTTGGTAATTGTGCCTTTTGGATAAGTGTTAGTTCATAGTTAAGCTTTGTATCGTAAAATATTTGTTTATGTAAACTTTTCTTTTTTAAGAGAGTATGATTTTTTTGTATCACTAAAAAAAATCTTTTTATCACTTATTTTGCCCATCATTTTCACATAAAAAATATTTGTGAAAAAATGTTAATCATGCGAATCAAGGATTTAAAACATATAGACAGGGCTAAAGATCGCCCAACGGGAAAATAACATTATATGATTATCCGCAATCAATCTTATAATCCCGTTAGGGATTTACACTCGGTAGAATAAATAATCAATGAACACAGCCAGCGTCAATAATGAGATGCATCCTTACAGACTGCAATGTTGAATGTTATTCCTGTTTCTACCAAGCGATAATGCCTACGGCATTAGTTTAGGAAACTTTACGGATAATCATTTAACATTATTATACCAAGGAGTAATCGAAGTTATATCAGGGAGAAAATGAAATTATATCAGGGAATAATTAAAGTTTCATCAGGGAGAAAATAAAATTATATCAGGAAGGAATTCAAATTACATCAAGGAGAAAGTAAAATTACATCAGGGAGGAAAAGAAAACAAGATGATGTCAGAGATAATTTTTGATCGACTTTGGTGTAACTGTGGGTGGTATCTGGAGTGGTATTGCAAATCAAATAGCAGAAGAGACGACGCGTGCGCCATCTCTTCCA
>JAVBMZ010000100.1:0-19802 GCA_031551935.1 Bacteroidales bacterium | reverse complement strand
CATACGACATTTTAAGGTTAAGTCCGTTCGTCAATGATTTAGGTGAAAACCAAAAGAACCATCCGGCATCAATGGTTTCAACCTGCGTTTCTGAAAATACAGTAACACAATTATCTAAGGTGTAGGCCTTGTTAGTTTGCTCTACGCTCGAAGCTATAATAACGTGCTCCTTAATGACCAGGTATTTCAACGGAAACTCATCTACTCTTCTGATGCCATGCATGACTCCGGGAGGACAATATACACTACTGTTAGCACCAATCACACGACGCTCTCCGTTCAAAAATACTTCTGCCTGGCCTTCTATAATATAATAAATTTCCCTATCAGGGTGTTGGTGTGGTGGATGTACCTCTGTTTGCTTGTCAATACATGTCATTTTCAGACTCAAATCCTTGGAAAACGGCTCATGAACAAACCAAAAGAACCACCCGGACGGAGCAGGTTCGGTCTCTTGACCAGAAAATGTTGTAATACAATTTTCTATGGCGTCATCTGCCAATCTTATCTTATTCGATGTTTCAATTGTTGATGCGTTATAGGATGTAGTACGATCAAGTGTATAACACGCGGCTATGAGACAACTCATGATAAAAATACTATGTTGCATTGGTTCAATGATTGATGATGACATGATATATTATAGTTATATCCAGCTAAAGGCAGGACATCAAACTATTAAGGATTTCTTAATAATTGTGAAAAAGCCTTCTATCTTGTTTTTCAAATGATACACGTAGATATAGCATGATTTTATGCGAAAATACAGATAAAAATTTCGACTTACAAAAAAAATACTTATTTTCGTGAGTGCGTGCCAGTGTGTTTTGCCCCACGAATGCACGGAGAAATTTAGTTTATATTCATCAAAAAAATAACCATATGAAGCCTTTCATGGATGAAAACTTTCTGTTGAAGACCGACACGGCACAACAGCTATACCACAATCATGCGGCCAAAATGCCGATCATCGATTATCACTGCCATCTCGATCCGGCAATGATTGCCAACGACCGAAAATTTGATAATCTCGGACAAATATGGCTCGAAGGAGACCACTATAAATGGCGTGCCATGCGTACCAATGGTATTCCCGAACGCTATATCACAGGGAAAGACACTACAGATTGGGAAAAATTCGAAAAATGGGCAGAAACGATGCCATATGCAATGCGCAATCCACTCTATCATTGGACACATCTGGAGCTTCGCAGGGTATTTGGCGTTGATAAGATACTCAACCCAATCAATGCAGCCGATATATTTGCCACATGTACTGAAAAATTACGCACCACTGCATACAGCGCGCGCGGATTGATGCGTTTGTTCAATGTCAAGGCAGTATGCACCACAGATGATCCAATTGATTCTCTGGAACATCACCGTGCATTGCAAAAAGAAAGGTTTGAAATAGAGGTATTACCCACTTGGCGGCCTGATAAAGCAATGGCTGTAGAAAATCCTGTTGCATATAAAGCATATGTTGAAAAATTATCGGAAGTATCGGACATACGCATCAGTAAATATGCCGACCTGATGGAAGCTTTGCGCATTCGTCATGATTATTTTGCATTGGCCGGTTGTAAATTATCCGACCATGGCCTCGATGGATTCTACGCTGAAGACTACACACAAGCTGAAATCGATGCTATATTCAATAAGGTATATTCAGGGAAGGAATTAACGCCGGTTGAGATAGCCAAATTTAAATCTGCTTTGTTGTTGGACGGCGCAAAAATGGATCATGAAAAAGGTTGGGCACAACAATTCCATTACGGTGCACTGCGTAATAATAACACGCGCTTATTCAAACAAATAGGGCCAGATACCGGTTTTGATTCTATGGGTGACTATACGGTAGCGCAACACATGTCGAAATTTTTCGATAGATTGGATACCAACAATCAATTAGCAAAAACCATTCTGTACAACCTGAATCCAAGGGATAACGATATGGTGGCTACTATGATCGGTAATTTCCAGGACGGCAGCGTTGCAGGTAAAATACAATTCGGTTCCGGATGGTGGTTCCTCGATCAAAAATTTGGCATGCAGGCACAAATGAATTCATTGTCAGCGCTGGGATTATTGAGTCGCTTTGTGGGTATGCTCACAGACTCGCGTAGTTTCTTGTCATATGCACGCCATGAATATTTCCGCCGTATTCTTTGTAACCTGATTGGAGATGATGTAGAAAATGGAGAATTACCGGCTTCGGAACTACCATTTATCGGTAAGTTAGTAGAAAATGTGTCCTACTATAATGCTAAAGAATATTTTAAATTCGGTTAATTTGGTTATTGTCAATTTTTGATTGACAATTCGTACGGAAAAGGTTGGCGTAAGGTTGTACCTTGCGCCTGGTATTTCAGCAGGCTAAGCCTGCTATTATAAATTTGGTGAGGTACAACCTCAACCGAACGAGAACCTAACAGGTTTTGGAAACCTGTTAGGTCTTCTGCGAAATAAAACCGACATTTTTTCATTGACATGACGTTATATCCTGATACCCAAAACTAAAATATCATCTATCTGGGGTAAATCGCCGCGCCATGTATTGATGGTATGCTCCAACATTTCCTTCTGTTCTGTCATACTGTGCATGTGAATCTCCATCAACAATTTTTTAAGGTTCTTTTTCTTAAATTTCTTCAGTTCACCACCTCCAAACTGATCACAATATCCGTCGGTAAACATGTATAGAACATCTCCTGGTACAATAGGTATGGTATGGCGGGTAAATGGTTTGGGTATCGTCATGTATATTCCAATAGGCATACGGTCAGAACGCACTTCTGTCAATTCATTTTGACGGTCAGACGTATCTCGTACTAAAAACAATGGAATATTGGCCCCTGCATATTCCATCCGGGCGTTTTCCCAATCAATAATACAAATGGCCATGTCCATCCCATCTTGGTTGGTTAAATCTTTTCCGGTTTGTTTTAATGCTTTGATCACCTGCTCGCGTAACTGGTGTAATATGGTGTCGGCATGTGCGTTTTCGTCCTGGACAATTTCATTGAGATAAGAAATGCCCAAAATACTCATAAATGCACCCGGAACCCCATGTCCGGTACAATCGGCAACTACAGCAATTGTTTTGCCCGCTTTGGCTGTTACCCAGTAAAAATCGCCACTTACAATATCGCGAGGTTGAAACAGAACAAAATAATCATTCAAAATCTCGTTGATCACAGAAATTTCAGGCAATAAAGCAGTTTGTATATGTTTGGCATACAATATACTATCAGTCATTTCCTTTTTTTGCTGTTCTATCTCGTCATAAAGCCGCAGAGCATTTTCGGTTTGCCACTTCAATTCAGTAGTAGTTTCATGCAATTCAAAGCTTTGTTGCTCGATTTCCTGCTTTTTTTGTTCCAGCATTTGCATGATTTCGTCGTTCGATCGGTGTTGCCGTTCTATTTCTTCATTTTTCTGCATCAATAGACGATTGGTTTTTCTATATCTTCCAAATAGAACAGATACAATAATAGCAATAGTACTGACCAATACCAGAATGACTATTAAAATAGTGGTGCGCATCCGTTGATGCTTCAGTTGTGCCTGATAATAAAATTCTATCGCATTTACCGTGGTACGATCTGGTAACGTAGGCGTCGAATTGACCGATGGAATAGTTGCATCAACAAATGACACTATATTTGGTACAGCAGTATAGCATGACAGTGGCTGATGGTGGACAAGTATACCGCCTGTAAACGAACAAGCGAAAATAATAGACAATATGGTATGGAGCACAAGGGTGAACATCAATAAAAATTTGCCATTTTCGGACACAAAGATAAGGAAAAATAAGCATTAAAACATGCATATGAGCTTCATATTATTCCATCACACATGCACAAGGTAATAACATTATAGATTTTCAGCATCATTTTTATGAAAATCTGCTGGTATTTATACAACACAAGTACGCTCAAGGCATATTCGGCATTTTAATATTTGTTTCAACCTGATTTTCTATCTCTTGCCACTCCTGAATCCCACCTGATCAGACGGGCAGGTATTATTAACCATTACTTATTACCTTCTTTAATAACAATTAAGTAACCTTTTCGGTCAAACAAAAATGGTTGACAACTGATGTTTATATAAGATATCCAAACGAAGACATGTATGCTTGTTCATGAGATATCTTGCTCCCATTGCACACAAAGCATCTATATTTGGTACCATATATGACAAGAATGTATTATATTTGCATCATCATCTATATGAGGGACATTTTGCACATATGCCATTTACTTTGCATCATAAATTAAGATATAGCATTATATTCATTATTTTTTTGAGTTTGGCTGGCGTAGCTGTGGCTCAAACAGTGATTCCAAAAAATCCAGACGGCATAGTTAATAATTATGCTGCTGTGGAAAGTATTACTAATAATCAAATTATTACTTTAAAACAATTGCCAAGCCGTCCATTTCGTGAAAATGACACGGTACTATTGATACAGATGACTGGTATAAATGCATCTGAAGCCCTCGAAAATGCTGGTAGGTATGAGTTTCACATCATTCAATCAATCAATGACTATCAAATCACCTTATCTACTAAAACTGGTTCATATGATCCAACTACCGAATTTGTACAACTGATTCATGTTCCCTCATATAAAAATGCAACAGTTACAGGTAAGCTTACCTGTACGTCATGGGATTGGGAAAAAGGTACAGGAGGTGTGTTGGTATTCATGGTAGAAGAGACCTTGACGTTGGACGCCAACATTGATGTGTCTGGTCTTGGCTTTGAAGGGGGGGGGGTATCTGGTACATACACTGGCGATTGTCCTCTTATTTATCCGCCACCCAGTGATCCCAGTGCAGGAAATTATGCAGACAATGCTAATAATACAGCTGGCTACAAAGGATATGGAGCCATTATGAAATCCATTATGACGAATACCCCGAGAGGTCAAAAACCTGCCTTTAACGGAGGAGGTGGCGGTTATGGTAAGTGGGCCGGTGGTGGTGGCGGCGGCAATGGAGGACAAGGAGGACAAGGAGGAATCCAGGCTTGTGAAACTTCCCTTGCGCCAAATTATGTACCAAATCAAGGAGTTACTGTAAAATATACAAACGGCACCTCGGATCAGAATGCTTTATGGCAATCGCGTGCCTTTATGGGCGGCGGCGGTGGATCAGGCACTGGAGAGAATACGCCCGGAGGTAATGGAGGTGGTTTGGTTATTATAGCAGCAAAAAAACTTCAATTTAATGGACAATCATCTATCAAGGCAAATGGCAATTCCGTAGATGGGAGACCTAGCGCTGGCGGCGCTGGTGGTGGTGGCGCTGGTGGAAGCGTTTTATTGTCTATTGAAACATTTAGCGGCAATATGAATATCGAGCTCAAAGGGGGTAAAGGAGGCGATGCCCAAAGAAATATCTGTAATGATGAGGCAAGTGGTTCCCTTGGATCTGGCGGCGGTGGCGGTGGTGGCTTATTGTTTATGACCATCAACAATACACAATTGGATAAGGACGTTATCTGTGCACAAGGTGAAAAAGGGGTACTACGTACAAGTAGCGGTAGTTCTTCCAATTGTAGTAACAATGACATTGCCTTTCCTGGCTATCCGGGACAAATAATAAATGGTTTACAGTTACCGTTAAAAGGATTTTTGTGGAATGCAATTTACACACCTGATACTACAATCTGTTATAACACTCCGGCAACGATTAAAGCATCTACGCCTATAACGGGAACTTATCAATGGCAGCAAAAGACGGAAAGTACCTGGGGGGCAGCTCCTACCCCTAATAATCAACAGAATTATACAACGCCACTTCTTTCGAAAACAACCTCCTTTCGAAGAATTGTCACTGGTACACCGTCAGGAGGACAAATAATCAATGATATTAGTGCTTCCATCACCATATCTGTGATACCGGAAATTACTGATAATATTGTTACCATAAATGGTAAATCAGAAGTTTGTGAAAACAAGGATGTGACCACTAATATTACCGGAACGACCGCACAAGGTGGAAATGGAACCATTACCTATCAATGGGAACAAAATGGGAATACCATCCGTAATGCTACAGATAAAGACTTAAATAATATAACGTTAAGCCCATCTGGAGATCGGAACTATCGTAGAATAGCTATTTCAGCAGGTTGTAAAAACGCCAGTAATACAGCCACACTCCAGATCCAACCTGCCATCAATACTTCGATATTAAACCAGAATCCTGTTTTATTGAATTTTCAATTTGAAACCACGTTATCGGCTGAACCTGACGGTGGCGAATGGTCTATTATTAAAGGTTCAATGGTATTCAACCCTTCTAACCAGCCTACTACCCACGTATCTAATCTGGGATTGGGAACCAATATAGCGCAATGGAAAGTAGAAGAAGGGGTATGCGCCGACTCTGCCAGGGTAACAATTGATGTGGTAGCCATACCTTCCGGGTTTTCTCCCAATGGAGACAATATCAATGATTGTTTTCAAGTCGGCGGTGTACAGGATGCCGTGAATAGCGAACTAATCATTTTCAACAGGAACAACAATATCGTATATCGGTCATCCCCATACAAAGGAAATAATAGTGATTGTACAGGTTGGTGGGACGGCCGCAATTCATCCGGAAAAGAACTTCCGTCCGGTACTTATTTTTATCAATTGACCATTGATGGAAACGTATATAAAGGCTATGTGGTGCTCAAAAGATAAAATTATCATCCTGATGCTTTGCCTGATGGTTGGTATGCCATCGGTGCGGGCACAATCCCATCCTGTATACAGCCAGTATATGTTCAACGGGTTGGCACTCAATCCCGCCTATGCCGGAAGCCGGGAAATATTAAGTCTCTCCGCCTTATACCGCTGGAGTCAATGGCAAGGTTATGAAGGAGCTCCTGCCACACAAACCCTGACAGGTGATTTTCCTTTGCGAAATCCGCAGATAGCACTCGGATTATTGGTATATAATGATCAAATCAGCATTTACCGGCAAACAGGCGTATTTGCCTCCTACGCATTCCGGGTGAAACTCGGCGGAGGAAAATTTTCATTGGGGTTACAAGCTGGATTCGAACAAATGCGCGAAGATGAAAGTAATATCAGAACCATCCAGACCCCTGACCCGATGTTCAACGGCGAAATACACAAAACCTTTATGCCGAATGTAGGAGTGGGCGCCTATTACTATACATCCCAATATTTTGTGGGATTTTCATTACCCCAATTATTGGCATATTCACCCAACACGGCTGATGGATATAAAGGCAAACTGTCTTTGGACAATATCATGTTATACGGCGGTATGACTTTTACCATCGACAAAGACTTTAAAGTGAGGCCATCTACCCTATTACAATATACAGAAAAAGGCATCCTGTGCGATCTCAATTGCAATGTCATCTTGTTTCCTGAAGATCGACTTGAAATCGGCGTTTCATACCGTAGTACCAGTACTTTAGTGGCGATGGCTGAATTTAGGATCAATCCACAACTTTGTGTCGGCTATGCCTATGACCACGCTTTTGGCATACCAAATGCCAACAACAGTTCACATGAAATCATGCTACGATATGAGTTTAAGTTTCGTGTAAAAGCTGAAAACCCACTATATTTGAGATAGATGAAGGTAACAAGACATATCATACTCTGTATATGGTGGTTGGTATCATCTCAGATGCTTTGGTCGCAGTCGTCTTACCAGGTCACTCCTCTGCCCTTCAATACATCTTACGCAGATGAAGTTGCTGCCGTACCTTATGATAACGGACTAATCTATTGCTCCAATCGTAACATTCATGTGCTTATCAACAGGACCGATTTAAACAATGAACCGTTATATCATTTATATTATGTAGCAAAAAGAGACAGCGCCAAATGGGGAATACCTCGTGCCTTCTCCAAGGATTTGACTTCTAACGCACATCAAGGGCCAAGTTCCGTTAGCACTGATGGACAAGAGCTCTATTTTACGGTAAATGACAGGAAAGGAAATGGTATTTTCATAGTCCACAAAGAAGGGGAAAATTGGACCAATGTTCGTCCATTTACATATAACAGCCCGGATTACAAAACGGCCCATCCATCCCTGAGCAGAGATGGGAAACGTTTATTTTTTGCCTCAGATATGCCCGGTGGATATGGCGGTTTCGATATTTATTATTGCGAATGGACGCCTACTGGCTGGGGAACGCCTAAAAATCTGGGGTCGAAAGTGAATACCTCCGAAGACGAGTTATATCCTTTCATACAAGCCAATGGAATGTTGTATTTTTCATCTTATGCACATCAATCTATGGGTGGATTGGACATTTTTTCGACACGCGAATCTACCGACGGCACTTGGACTATACCTCAACGCTTGGAATCACCTATCAATTCAAAAAAAGACGATTTTGCATATGCCACTGCCGATACGGATGGTCTGGAAGGTTATTTTTCATCTAACAGAAACGGACGGACCATTGATATTTTCTCCTTTGTATCTCTCTTTCCCGTCTTCGCGGACTGCAAACAACAAGAAGAAAATGATTATACCTATGAGTTTTTTGAACCGGGATCTATCAACTTAGATACCACTACCTTCAGGTATGAGTGGAATTTAGGAGATGGTACCATCAAAAGGGGCGAAACGGTAGAACATACATTTGCGTCAACCGGACAATATATCATACACTTGAATGTTGTCGATACGTTGACAGGAGAAATAGATAAACTGGCAGCAACCTATTACTTTGATGTGGTCGACATAGAACAACCCTACATCACAACCAACACAACAATTGAAGCAGGGAAACCACTCTCTCTGGATGCTTCTAAAACCTATCTTCCGGAAGTAAACATTGAAGGATATTATTGGATATTCGGCGACGGTACGCGAACACAAGGAGAACAGGTAGAACATGTATTTATTACGCCCGGTATTTACCAGGTACAACTCGGCGTGATAGGAACATCGAAAGAAACCGGAGAAAAGGTGAAAGCTTGTTCTTTCCGGGAAGTTGTGGTAACAACAGCAAATAACGAATAATTTTTCGATTCAATAAATAGTAACACGATATTATATATTCGTGTTACTCAATTGTATTATGGGCTTCGGCGACGGTTATCCACGAAGGTAAAAAGGGGATGAGCTTACTATGAAAAATCCGAAAGAGGTAAAACTTCAATCAACGAGAAACCACCTATCAGATTTTGAACCTAGTTTGCGAGTTTGCCAAAGGCAAACCTGATAGATTTATTTGATAGGTATATAAACATGATATCCTTCACATTAAAGTATATCATAAAAAAATCGGGAGAACAAAGGACGATCCTCTATCCTACCCGATTTGAGGTTTCTGGCGGATTCGAACCGCCGTACAAGGTTTTGCAGACCTCTGCCTAGCCACTCGGCCAAGAAACCCTTTTATTTTTGCGCTGCAAAGGTACGGATTATTTCCATACTTGCAATAGGATTTTAAGTAAAATCTTACTCAATTCCTATCGCCTTCTCTGCTTCTTCTGGTTTAGGTTCTTTTTCAGCTGGAACTATCTTGAATGTCAACTCCTCTTTTTTCTTATTAAACCCGATACGTATGCTTTCGCCTTCTTTTGGCGTTTGTTTAATCAATACTTCTGCCATTGGGTTTTCAAGATATTTTTGAATAGCCCGTTTCAGAGGACGTGCTCCAAAATTGATATCATAACCTTTTTCGCACAAGAAATCCTTCGCTACCGAAGTAATTTTAATTGTGTATCCCATGGTTTTCACCCTATTGAATAAATCTTTCAGTTCAATATCGATGATTTTGTTGATTTCAGTTTTGCCTAAAGTATTGAATAATACTACATCGTCAATACGATTCAGGAATTCAGGCGCAAAAGCTTTTTTGAGTGCATTCTGAATGACGCTTTTGGCATATTCGTTACTTTGTGACTGACGTGCTTCAGTTTGGAATCCCACTCCCTGACCAAAATCTTTTAATTGTCGCGTTCCAATATTGGATGTCATAATGACAATCGTATTACGAAAATCGACTTTACGTCCCAAACTGTCGGTCAACTGTCCTTCATCAAGTAACTGAAGTAAAAGATGGAATACATCCGGATGTGCTTTTTCTATTTCATCAAGCAATACAACGGAATAGGGCTTGCGACGAACTTTTTCAGTCAACTGACCACCTTCTTCATAACCAACATAACCCGGAGGCGCCCCGACCAAACGGGATACGGTAAATTTTTCCATATATTCGCTCATATCGACGCGAATCAAGTTATCATAACTGTCGAAAAGATATTTAGCCAATACTTTTGCCAATTGTGTTTTTCCTACACCCGTAGGTCCCAAGAAAATAAAACTTCCTATAGGCTTGTTAGGGTCTTTTAATCCGGCACGATTGCGTTGAATGGCTTTCACCACTTTATCTATGGCTTCGTCCTGTCCGATAACGCTATTCCTTAATTCATCGCCCATACGCAACAGACGGGTTCCTTCGGCCTGTGCAATACGCTGTACAGGAACACCTGTCATCATGGCAACTACTTCTGCCACTTTTTCGGCATCGACCACGATACGGTTTTTCGACAATTCGCGTTCCCAAATAGATTTCTCATTTTCTAATTTCTCGAGCATTATCTTTTCGGTATCGCGGAATCCTGCAGCTTTTTCAAAATTCTGATTTTTTACCGCTGCAATTTTAGCCTGCTTGATTTCTTCGATATTTTCCTCCAATTCGATAATTTGGGACGGAACCATGATATTAGAAATATGTGCGCGTGAACCAGCTTCATCTAAGGCATCAATGGCCTTATCGGGCAAACGGCGATCACTGATGTAGCGATTGGTCAACCGGACACATGCTTCGAGTGCATCAGGGGTATAAATGACATTATGATGATCTTCATAACGATCTTTGATGTTGTTCAATATTTCAATTGTTTCTTCTTCGCTGGTCGGTTCCACCATCACTTTCTGGAAACGACGTTCCAAAGCGCCGTCTTTTTCAATATATTGACGGTATTCATCCAAGGTCGTTGCTCCAATGCATTGTATTTCACCACGTGCCAAGGCTGGTTTTAACATATTGGCAGCATCCAAAGAACCGCTCGCACCACCTGCTCCCACAATGGTATGTATTTCATCAATAAACAAGATAACATTGTTGGTATGCGATAATTCGTTCAGGATTGCTTTCATGCGTTCCTCAAATTGCCCTCTATATTTGGTCCCAGCTACGATAGATGCCAGATCAAGTGTCAATACCCGTTTTCCGAACAATACACGAGATACGTTACGGTGTGTGATACGAAGCGCCAACCCTTCGACGATGGCCGATTTTCCTACACCCGGTTCACCAATCAGTATCGGGTTATTTTTCTTACGACGGCTTAATATCTGTACCAAACGTTCAATCTCTTTTTCGCGCCCTACAATCGGATCTAAACGACCTTCTTCAGCCGCTTTGGTCAGGTCTACGCCAAAATTATCAAGTACAGGCGTTTCTGAAGTTGTTTTAGGCGTCTGTGAAGGCCTACCTTGTCCTGATCCACTGTCACCTCCACCATATGGCATTTGTTGCTCCTCATCTTCGCCCGAACTCGAGGTTATTTCGGTACTAATTTCATCTTCTTGCATATCTTCCAGTCTCTTACGAACCGTGAAATAATCTATATTCATCTCATTCAACATTTGCGTTACAAAAGCGTTCTCTTCTTTAAGGATTGCCAGCAACAAATGTTCAGTTTTGATTTCAGAACTTTTGAATGATTTTGCTTCAAGATAAACTAATTTTAAAATACGTTCTGTGGATTTTGTCAATGGTAAATCTTCCGTTTCGGGAATGGGATGATAAGTTTCCGGTTTAATATGGTCTTCTATCTGTTTGCGGATATCATATAGGTTTGCTCCCAATGATTGCAGTATTTCTACAGCTTCACTTTCGCCATCGCGTAATATGCCGAGCATTAAATGTTCCAACCCAATAACAGGCGTCCCTAAACGCATAGCCTCTTCTTTACTGTAACTGAGCACCCCCTTGATATGTTGAGAAAATTTTGAGTCCATATATATTGTTATGAAAATACAAAGATAAAAAAATATATTTATTTGTATCTTAGAATCAATTTACGTGCCACAATATAATTGTCTAAAAATAAAGCAAATACGATATGCCTCATCATCATAAAACAAGAAAACATCAAGAGGCTTTAATCAATGTATTGCTTCAAATCAAGTTTTCTGAAAATATAGAGGAAGGTGGTTTGAAATTAATCGCCAGTTTGGTGCAGACTATTCGACCGAATGTGACGCTTCGCATACAATATGCAGAAGAGCAAATAAGATTCCTGATGGAATGTTTGCATTCCGATGAAATGGTTTTACGGAAAACCAAGCAATTACTTTCTTCTTTATTTGTCCATTCAGATATTTCGGAAATCATGACTGAGAGCGGCTTGATCTCCGAAACGGGATTCTTTTCAGAATTGAATCGTCGATTAAGCGATAAAATCTTGCCTCCGTTAAAAAATAAAGGAAGTTTCCTTTATGCTATAGATTCTATTTTCTACAAATCGACCGATTATAAATGGGTTCATGGTGTTTCTGATAAGTTATGGATGGAATTGTTTGAATTATTGGGCATTGAATTCAAAGTATCCGACGAATCACTTAGAAAACAACTACTCAACTCAATGGACATCCTGTCATATCGCGTTGCCATGTTGGGTATGGAAAAAAACATTGTAGAGCGTGCAGGGAAAGGTATGGGTGGTATTGCATTGCCTTTTGTCGGACAAAACCGTATATTGAATGATTTCAGGTTCGAACTGGAAAAGAACAATCGTGAGATATCCCAACAGTTTAAACAACAATATGTAGCAGAACTAGATCAATGCGACGATATATTAAATCTGCTAAAACGTAAGCGTGTATTGTTAGGTATTAGTGTTCGACAAACATATGCGATGCTACAACTGGAACAACTGCTCGAACGTATTCGCCTCATTATAGGTTTTGCTGATCAGCATACGCAAATTGATATGTATCGCTTTGTGAACTTATTTAAAAGAGTAATTGAAAACGAGAATACCAAAGATAGCATTCGTAAATGTATCGGCGAAAATATCGAACTATTGGCCTATCAAGTAGCCGAACATGAACGAAACACGGGAGAACATTATATTACGGCTACCAAAGAAGAGTATAGGGATATGTTCAAATCAGCTTCCGGTGGAGGTGTGATTGTCGGCTTTTTTGCCATATTTAAAATGCTGCTTCACCAATTATCTATGGCTCCGTTTTGGCAAGCATTCAGCTATAGCATCAATTATGCCACAGGGTTTATACTGATACAGGTAACTGGTTGTACTTTAGCAACCAAACAACCAGCTATGACTGCTTCGACCATTGCTAGCTCGCTGGATGAGAAAAAATTTGGAGGCCCCAACTTATCACAATTAGCCATTACGATTTCTTGTGTCATGCGAAGCCAAACAGCAGCCTTTGCTGGCAACCTATTGGTTGCATTTCCCGTTGCTCTTGTCATTGCTATGCTCTGGAGTTTGATTTTTGGACATCCGTTAGCAGGTGGAGAACATGCACAACTACTACTCGACGAGATTAATCCGACCAGATATGCATGTTATCTCTATGCCGCTATTGCAGGAATATTCCTATTTCTTTCAGGTTTGATCTCGGGGTATGTAGACAATCATATTCGTAACGGGAAAATACCACAACGTATCAAAGCACACCCTTTTTTAAAGTTAAGCTTTTCAGAAACCAGGGTAGATAAATTTGCCGCATTTGTCGATAAAAATATGGGACTTATCATCGGTAACCTGATGTTTGGTATTTTTATGGGAACAGCGCAATTCTTTGGTTATATCTTCGGTCTGCCGATTGATGTTCGTCACGTCACTTTCTCAACAGCTAACTTAGCAGTTGGACTATGGGGAATGGGATTTCATTTACCGCTTGCCGAATGGTTTTGGGTGTTGTTCGGCATTGCCATGATCGGCTTTATCAATTTTGGTGTTAGCTTTGGATTGGCATTTTATGTAGCAGTCAAATCACGTGGAATACGTGTACGACAATACGGAAAAATATTCCACTACCTGAAAAAAATATTGAAAAAATATCCGCTTGATTTTGTTCGTCCACCAAGTAAACCAAGGTCAACAGAGGATATACCATGATGATATTAGCAAAGGTAAGTACATATGCGATAAAAACACTGTGTGTTTTGCAAAAAAACAAACTGCGTTTTAGAAAAAATATACTGTGTTTTTATCCAAAATAAACGTTGTTTTTTTACTAAACGATAAAAGGATATCAAATAAAAAAGCGGAACAAAAGTTCCGCTCTCTTCGTGAATTATCTAATGTTGAGATAGTGCAATATATCTGATTATTTGTATAATATCATTATCCACATTTTGAATATCCGCAATTTTGGCAGGTCAAACAACCTTCCTTGTATATTAAGGTTCCTTCATGTCCACAGTCAGGACATTTATTCCCTTTGGTTACCTTGGTTCCATCTGGGATATATTTCTTTAATGCACGTTCCACACCATTTTTCCATGTGTTGATGGTTTCACTGTCCAAATGAAGCGAACTAATCAAATTCACCACATCCGGTATCGGCATACCGAATCGTAACACACTGGAAATCATTTTTGCATAGTTCCAAAATTCCGGATCAAACATACGTGACAAACCTCCAAGCGTATTGGTATATCCGTATCGGTCTTCATACTGGAAATCATAACGGGTTGTCCCATCAGGTTCTTTCACTTTGATGATTTTTCCTTTGGTAACCGATTTGGGTATCAGAAATACTTCATCATCAGTGATACCGGTAAATACCTCATAAGGACGTCCTTCGTACAAACCAATGAAGGCGATCCAGTCTTCCTTGTTATTTTTGAACCGTATGATTTCGGCATCCAGCGATACAGGCCTGCGAAGCGGTGCCCGATCTTCTATAGCCTCCTTGGCAGATTCCTTCTTGGCCGAGACAAGGATTCCCTCACGAGAACCTTCGCGATATACGGTAATTCCTTTACAACCGCTTTTCCAAGCTGTGATATAGAGCTGGGCAACCATATCTTCTGATACATTCTCGGGCAGATTAATGGTAACACTAATAGAATGATCTACCCATTTCTGTATTTCACCCTGCATCCTCACTTTGTTCAGCCAATCTACATCGGCCGAAGTAGCTTTGTGATAAGGTGATTTTTCGATAATTTCCTGCATTTGCTCATCATTGTATTTCATTACTTCTTTAACGTTATACCCGTTAATTTTGAGCCAATCCAAAAACTTATGGTGAAAAACCATATATTCTTCATAAGAAACACCCTTTTCGTCAGTGAAAGAGATAGTAGCATCTTGATCACTCGGATTTACCGTACGACGACGTTTGTAATACAATGCAAAAGCCGGTTCGATTCCAGAAGTTGTTTGTGTCATCAAACTGGTTGTTCCTGTAGGTGCAATCGTTAACAAGGCAATATTCCGGCGACCATATTTTTGCATATCCCGGTACAAACCTTCGTCTTCGTTTTTCAAACGATTGATAAACGGATTATTACGTTCCAATGCGGCATCAAAAATACTAAACGCGCCACGTTCCTTGGCTAAATATACTGAACCTCGATAGGCTTCCAATGCAAGTGTTTTTTGAACCTCTACGGAAAAATCTATACCATCGTCGCTGCCATAACGAATGCCAAGAGCTGCCAACATGTCGCCTTCGGCAGTAATACCAATACCTGTACGGCGTCCCTCTTCAGTCTTAATACGAATTTGTTCCCACAAGCGACGTTCAACACGTTTTATTTCTGGATCTTCTGGGTCGGCATGTATTTTTGCCAAAATGGCATCAATTTTTTCAAGTTCCAAATCGATAATATCATCCATCATACGTTGTGCATAAGCAACATGCTTTTTAAATAAATCAAAATTAAATGCTGCTTCCGGCGTAAATGGATTTTCAACGTACCCGTATAAATTAATCGCTAACAAACGGCAACTGTCATAGGGACATAAAGGTATCTCGCCGCATGGATTGGTGGATATGGTACGATAGCCAAATTGCGCATAACAATCGGGAACTGACTCACGTATAATAGTATCCCAGAAGAGGATGCCTGGTTCGGCCGATTTCCATGCATTATGAATGATCTTATTCCAAAGGGCTTGTGCGTCAATCTCCTTGGTAAACGATGGATGATCAGAATCTATCGGATATTGAGTTACATAGGGCTGCTTCTGCACTACGGCATTCATAAAATCATCGTCAATCCGTACCGACACGTTAGCGCCTGTGATCTTACCAGGTGTCATTTTGGCATCGATGAAACTCTCTGCATCAGGATGTTTGCTGGAAATACTCAGCATCAAGGCGCCACGACGGCCATCCTGCGCTACTTCCAGCGTAGTATTAGAGTAACGTTCCATAAAAGTAACTACTCCAGTAGAAGTCAATGCACTGTTCAATACCGGACTACCTTTAGGACGAATATGCGATAAGTCGTGTCCCACTCCTCCCCTGCGTTTCATCAATTGTGCCTGTTCCTGGTCAATTTTCATAATACCACCATACGAATCGGCATTACCCTCGTTACCAATCACAAAACAATTAGATAATGAAGCTATTTGGAATTTATTACCGATACCTGTCATGGGACTCCCTTGAGGAACGATGTATTTAAAATCTTTTAATAAGTCGTACAACTCCTGTTCGCTCATCGGGTTGGGATATTTTCTTTCGATACGTGCAATTTCGCGAGCTATACGCCAATGCATGTCATCGGGCGATTGTTCGTAAATGTTTCCATAAGAATCTTTGATGGCATATTTATTGACCCATACCTTGGCAGCTAATTCGTCACCATTAAAATATTCAAGGGATTTTTTATATGCCTCATCGAAGGTATATGTTTTTTCTACTCGTTCTTCTTTATTTTTTTTGGAAACCATTGTACTTGTAAGCATTTCTGAATTGATTTTTAAATCGTTAAACATTTTTGTGGCCATTCACAAAATCATTCGCAAGGTATCACCACAAAATATACCGGGCAAATTTTTACCATCTGTCTTATTAACATTACGGGGATAGTTATTAACTTGGGCGTATCATGCTATTTATCAACAACAAGTGACTCAGACATCATATATTGCATATAAACATACGCCGACCAAAATAAGTTTTGTTAGTATTTGGTGTTTTATTACTTTTGCAGCCGTAAAATGGCCCCATAGTTCAGTTGAATACCTGCCCGACTGGTATCGGTCAGGCGGGGAACGTCAGATTCCGGTTCTGAAAGTCATGTATTATGTGTATGTCATAAAAAGTATTACTTTTGATCGCTTTTATACGGGAATGACCAATGATGTAGATAGGCGATTGGCAGAACATAATGCAGGTCGGACTAAATCAACAAAAAGATATGTCCCATACGAATTAGTTTATTTTGAAGAAGTTGAAAATAGAATAGTAGCAAGAGAACGAGAGAAATATCTGAAATCGAGTGCCGGAAGACGGTTTCTGGAAAAAATAAATATAAGGCCCCGTAGTTCAGTTGAATAGAACGTCAGATTCCGGTTCTGAAAGTCACAGGTTTGAGTCCTGTCGGGGTCACAAGTCGCTTAAATAATAGGTTTAGGCGACTTTTTTTGTAAAAAGCCCAGTCGAAAGACAGGAAAAATTAAAATAAGACAAAAAATCACTCCCATTTTATATTTGTACGCATAATACGGGTGAAATGAAGAATTAAAAAATATTCAGATTTCAAGGAAACATGTCTAAATGTCGGTTTCTCATCTTGCCCTAAAAAGGTTAACAGATTATGAAAAATAATTGATTACACTGTCCACCAGCAGCAATTGGATTTTATGTTTGAAAATAACTTTGGGCAACGGGTGGGATACACGGTTACGTCTACAGGAAAATGAATGGACAAGGGAGAAGCAGGCACTTATTCAGCAATTATTTAGGAAATCCTTGACATTAGTAGTGATGGCTTCTTCATTTTGCAATGGAAAAATTGTTATAATGAATCGATAGCTTCATTGCTGAGTTTGAAGCATTCATAAACTTTTTAGCCAAAAACTTGTTAAATTTATAATATCGTATTGTTGATATGGTATTGTTTACCATTTTACTTAAATTTCTGATATAAAATAATATGAAAGTGAAAATTTTATATACAACCGTCATTTCAGTATTTATTGCAGGTATTCTGTTTGTATCCTGCAATACGGACAAAAAGAAAAATGACATCAACAGTCTGCCTCCCGGACGGATACAGACGTTGACCGCACAAGCATACATTTTCAGTTACCCGCTGATCATGAATTATGCCACCATGTACAAACAGGCCATCAACCCGAATGCTCCCGAATATGTGGGTGGTTTCGGAAAGTTCCGTCATTACGGCTTTTCCTCCTTCGATAACAAGGATATTGTGAGTCCGAACAACGACACGCCTTACTCGTGGGCATGGGTGGATTTGCGCAGTGAACCATGGGTGCTCGTGATGCCGCCGGTGGATGCTAATCGTTATTACACTTCGCAGTGGGACGACCTTTGGGGATTTGTGCTCGACAGCCCCGGCTCTGTTATTGACGGACAAGGGGGCGGCGCATACTTAGTTGCACCTTCCGATTGGAAAGGTAATACGCCGGAAGGTATTAAAAGAGTGATCCGCGGCGAATCCTATTTCCTCGGAACGCTTACCCGTACTGGATCCGACGGTCCGGAAGACCTTGCCAACGTACAAAAAGTACAGGCCGGTTACCAACTGATGCCTTTACACAAATACCTGAAACAGCCTGCACCGCAAGCAGCAAAAAATATCGACTGGACTCCTTTTGTTCCGGGTGATGAAAAAACAATTGCCGCTTTCAAATACGTGAATTTAGCATTACCGCTTACCATTCCCAATGAATTGGATAAACCCGTGTTGGATAGTATGGCCTTGCTTGGTATTGCATCCGGTATGCTGTGGGATACCGTAAAATTTACACCTGCCACTAAAAATGCCATTAAAGCGGGTATAGCCGACGCGATGAAGGAACTGCTCGCTTATGAAGCAAAAGTTACAGCAGGCGGACAATTATTCAATACACGTGAAGTCCTGAAAACCGACTATATGAGCCGGACACTCGGCGTATATGCAGGGATCTTCGGGAATTATGCATCGCAAGCGGCCTACCTCGCATGGCATAAGGATACGGATGGAAATCCTATAAATACGGCAAATGTAAGTTACAAATTGACATTCAAAAAGGGAGAAACCCCTCCGAACAAATACTTTTGGTCAATAACAATGTATAATATGCCTCAGCGCTTTTTGGTAGCCAATCCGCTTAACCGTTATTCTATTGGTAGCCGCAGCAAGCAACTAAAAACTAACCCGAACGGTAGTATCGACATTTATATCTCAAAAACTTCGCCAGGCAAGACATTGGAAAGCAACTGGCTTCCCGCACCCGATGGTGAACCGTTTATTATCATGCGGGTATATGGGCCTGGTAAAACCGTGCAGGGTGGTACGTATCAATTGCCACAAATGGTGAAAATGAAGTAAGAAAAGGAATAGCAAATGCCCCGGTCGTAGATTCGGGGCATTTGCTATTTCCGTGAACAGGCTCCATTGTTTAATGGGTTCTTTGGGAGCGCATCATATTTTCTTCAGCTTATATCTCTCTTTTATGACCTGTTTCTTCTCTTCATCCAAAGATTTGATATATCCCTTCCAACCAGGACAGAAATTAATATGCCAACGCCAAAATCTTCCAATCAATGATTTGGGTG
>JAVBMZ010000125.1:0-6085 GCA_031551935.1 Bacteroidales bacterium | reverse complement strand
CATATAGGCATAATGTGTCCGGCGAATGTAGTGTAACTCTTCGTAACTGATGCGGAACCTACTTGAAATTTGAAAATCGACGCGGGTATTGAACAGGGTTAAACGGGCATTGCCTTTATTACCCTGTACATTGGAATAGTGATAATTGGCATCGTTAGGCAGACCGTTCAGTTCTTCTTCGGGCGACCCGTAGCCTTTCCACGTATAAAATTGATAATGTTTCATTGCTACATAAAATCCCCAACGCTTCCAGGGCATAAACAACCCGTGGAATTTAACGCTGTAGCCACTGCCTAAGTTATAATCGCGCTGGTCAATCAGGTAATAGTCCGATTCGCTGGCTCCGAGCAACACGGCGTTGGCATAAACACCACCGAAAAACTTGGCGGGTTTGTTCTCGTCGGGTTGGCGTTTATAAAGTAACCCACCGCCAAACGATGCTGTCTCGGCAAACTCATAAGGACTCTTACCCCCATCCACCACCGGGTTGGAATCGTAATAGTCAAAATGCTGGAATACACCGGCCAACCAATAGTTCGATTTTTCGCCCCATTCGTGACCCCAAAGTAAGCCGAGGGCGTTGGCATTAGATACAAGCGGCTGATTTCCAAAAATATCAAACATGATACCGAATGTGAAATAATCATACGGTTGGCGGATATTCCCTGTAAAGGGCTGTCCGTAGATCATTCGCATACCGACAGCCATATCGGCATTCCCTCGAGTACCGTCTGTGTCGTCGACATAGCGGGCGGCAACATCCACATCCAAGAGGAATGGCTGTCGCTCGTAGCGGGAAGGATTACCTTCATCGTCTGTCCACACCGGTCGGTGACGCCATGCATCGCCGTAGAAAAGGCGGTTAAGTAGTCCCATCGGCGATACGATACCTGCTGCCAATTCGCGTCCGAAACGACTCCAGCCGCGTTTGCTGTCATCTAAGATCAGGTACGAGATGCGGTGTGTAATTTCACCCAGAGCGATACCGCCAACAGGTGTGGCTCTCAAGTCGTTGATAGATGGCGGTTCGCTTTCGCCGACACATTCCCACAAGAGACTCCCGCCGAAAGCATAAGGAATAGATGTCCAGAAATTGAGTCCATTGCTGCGCGCCGCATTAAAATACAGGCTACCTGTGTAGGGATGCCAGAATAGGTTGGTGGAAATATTGTCGTTGTCCCACACCGGTCCGTGACGGAGGTTATATTTAATGGTATCCCAAGTGGTTTGTGCGTATTCGGCATCGAGGACATACCGATCGAAAAGATGCAAACCGGCATTCATGCCTATCACTTCATAAGCGGCTATCCATGGGTGGCAAGCATCAAGAGATGAATACCTCGGTCGGCTGAACAAGGTTGGCTCCGACTCGTAATCCCGCAGCTTAAAACGCGAGGGGTCTTTGAGGTTGTACATGGCGAGGTTACGCTCTGATGAAGCTGATAAAACCAGTTCATTACTATGCCCGTACCCCAAATTATACGATGGAAGCGTCAATTTTTCCGATTGCCATTCCGAAGACTGGCCAGCCAGTAATGTGGTAGTTGACAAAAAAAATCCTATGGCAAGTACAATTTTATTCATGATGAGAACTTCTTGCCGCGATAGTGAACGCGAATGCAGGTAAAATGGTTACGTTTCGGATTTTACAATCATTCTGAATAATGAACAATTGTTCATTATATATAGAACAAACATCATACCAAACAGTATGTTGTGTGTGGGGATTTTCATTTTTTGATAAGAGAATACAATTGCTCGAATTGCAATTGTATGATACTTAATGAATATTGTAATGATTTGCGGACAATCAGGTTTTTTTGTAATGAATTTGTGATACCGGAGAAAGTATAAGCTAATGCAGTTGTTTCTACATCATTTTGGATCTCATCATTTTCTTTTGCCCTGAAGATGACGCTTTCCCACATATTGATATCTTCAGAGGTTATTTTTACAACCTTTTCTTTAAAATCGGGTATATAGTTCACCACGTCGGAAATAATGTTGGTAAACTGCAAATCGGCGTAATTAAAATTTAAGTTGTTCAATAAATAACGGGCTACTTTTTCATTATGAGACACATAAGCTTCGATGAATTCCCGCAAAGATACTTGTTTAAGCCACTCAATGTCGGGACGGAATCGCATTTTACCTAGTTTGCCTGTGATAGCAGCTTCAAATATTTCCAATTTATCCTTGAAATGGTGATAAAAAGCACCCTTGGTCAGTCCGGTAGCCTTTTCCAACTCACTCATCGTTACATCCTTGTACCCTTTATGTAGAAATAATTCAAAGGCCACATTCAGGATGTGTTCACGGGTATCTTCGCTTTTTGTGATCATAGCTTCTGGACGAAAAGGATACTATATTAAATATATACAAATATACTGAATAAAATTGATTTATAAGAGAAATGAGTGTAGATTATTTGTTAGGGTAATTGGGTTCGTTGGTTTTGCTTCATTACACAATAGTTTAAGGTTAAAGAAAAGATATCGAGAGAAATAGATGAAAACAAAAAACCCACAAAATACTTTGTGGGTTTGATTCTATTCATTTTTAGGATTTACCAGCGTTTGTTGCTGTGTTGTCTGTCGGAATTATAACCGCCACCACTACCACCGCGACGACCGCCGCCACCACCATGTTGGCTTTTGGGCCTGTCTTCTTTCGGACGAGCCTCATTTACGGTGATTACTTTACCATCATATTCGGCTTGGTTTAATTCTTCGATGGCTTTAAGAGATGCATCATTGTCAGGCATTTCTACAAAACCAAAACCCCTTGAGCGACCTGTATAACGGTCAGTGATCACTTTTGCCGAAGAAACTTCACCATATTCTTCGAACAACTGTCTTAAGTCGTTGTCTTCAACCTTAAAACTCAAATTTGAAATATAGATATTCATTTAAAAAAAATAAGAAATTAATACTCTTTGGTTGAAAACAGCGAAAAAAACGGTAGTGAAAGACTATATTTTTGATCCTAATTCTCAAACAAGATACAAAGATAAGGGAAAAACTTATAATAAAAAAATATATTTTGCATGTAATCAAAAAATATTGTGTGTTGTAATATGGTCAACATGAAATAAGAAATGATTATTTCCCTTATGGTACGGCATTTGCTGCTAAAATAATAAAAGTTGTGGATATCAATCTGATCGAACAACAATTGGAATAATGCCAAAAATACCATTTCAACAAGTATGGTTAAGTGTATGAATGTTATTGTATTCTTCGTACATTTGCATGGCACAATGATGATTCAAGGAAAGTATAGCGTATGGGGCAATTGTATGATAAATTGAATGCAGATGTCCGTTATCAAGAAGGATTACGGGCATGTATTAATTGTGGGACATGCACAGCAGTCTGTCCTGCAGCTGAGTTTTATAATTATGACCCGCGTAAAATAGCCAATATTGTACAAAGCAAAGACGACGATAAAATTGAAGATTTACTCAAAAGCGAGACTATTTGGTATTGCGGTGAATGTATGTCGTGTGTGACACGTTGTCCACGAGATAATGCGCCCGGACTTATTATTCTCGCATTACGGTCGCTTTCACAGGACGAAGGCTATTTTACCGAATCGGAAAAAGGACGTCAGCAATTGGCGCTTAAGCGTACCATTGGTGAGTGGATATTGAAATATGGTTACTGCATTTATCCGCGTAACCTTAGTTTTGAAATGCATCCTGAAGCCGGCCCCATATGGAAATGGGAACAGGAACATCTGGATGATGTATTCAATCGTTTAGGTGGAAATTTGGATGGAGAAGGTGTAGGTATTTTACGTAAAATACCTGACGAATCGCTTGATGAACTGAAACGCATCTTTGACTTGACTGGTGGCACCGAACGGTTTAGGAAAATAGAAGAAGCCTCCGAAAAAAAAGCGGCTGAAATGGGTTTACAAGACGAAGAATATTTTGTAAAAATATATCATGAAAACAACGGAGAGCACTCTTGATATTTTTGACTTCCGATTACGAAAACCGGGTCAATCAAACATCAAACATTAAAAATGATATGATTTACGAAGGCAAAAAAAAGATTTGGAAAGACTATCAAAAAGAAATTCCCGCCGATCATTATTTTTATGTAAGGAGTTGTATCCGGCAAAATTTTTTTCCGGGGTCGGAAGTTACCTTTTTAAAAATCATGCGGGATGAATTGGGTAAAGACATACACGAAACCCAATTTCATACCTCGTGTAGTGGTATTGGATACCATACCGACGTAGTTCCGATGGAAACGACAATGACGGTGGTGGCTCGCCAATTTGCATTGATGACCGAAGCTGGTTATGAAAATTATGCGGCATCATGTATCACTTCATTTGGGTTGTATTGCGAAATATTGGAAACATGGAAACACTTTCCCGAATTAGAGCAGAAAATCAGGAAAAACCTGAAAGAAGCAACCGGCAGGGAATTTAACATTCCGAAGCATGTGGCACATGCCAGCGATATTATTTATAAAGTTCGCGATGAGATCGCGGTTAAAGGCAAATTTCGTTTGGTCAACCGCCATACGGGAAAACCTTTGCGGGTGGTAGAACATATCGGGTGTCACTATGCCAAAATGTTTCCGCATAAAGGAGTGGGTGGCGCCGAATATCCTTATGTTCTTGCAGGAATGATCGAATCATGGGGCGGTGAAGTGGTAGATTATCCGGAACGCCGTCATTGTTGTGGATTCGGATTTCGACAATATTTGGTCAAAGCCAACCGAGGTTATTCCATTGCCAATACCCACAAAAAATTCGAATCGATGGAGCCTTTCAAACCGGATATGATCATTACCAACTGCCCCGGTTGCCCGTATTTTTTAGATCGGTGGCAATATACAATTGCCGAAATGGAAGGTAAAACCTATGGCGAAAATGGTTATGGGATACCGGTGTTTACTTATGAAGAAGTAGCAGGCCTGATTTTGGGGTATAATCCTTGGGATCTTGGGTTGCAAGTGCACCAGGTATCGGCAGAACCTTTGTTGGATAAAATTGGTATACCATACGATCCAGATGCTAAATATAAAGGAGTTGATAATAAGGATATTGGTGTCCCCGATAAACCGGTACATTTAAAGACGCTATAAATGAAGCATATTGATGCATCTATTATATGTCTTATTTGGGGAAATCATATTGGTTTTGATATGAAGCGAAAGCCAAATAAGACAGGTAATGTTTTATGTGCATGCTTCCTATTATCTATAGCAATGGCGAGCGTGTATGCGCGTTCGGATGCGCCAAACGATTCCTTGCCTACTTATTTCAGTAATAATGAATATCAATTGGCCGTAAAAAATGCACTCTGTTTTCAAGCACAGGCAGATTCGTTGCAACGTATCATCGAGATGCAGACCCTGTCGCTATCCTCTGTCCCTGAGGTTCAAAAATCTGGGATAAAGGTGGCCATACGCAATAATGATGCACAGGCTGCGGCTGCCCAAAAAAAGGCCGATGATTATTATGCGCAAATCAGTAAATATGAAGTGCAGGTGGCCAATAATGCTGTAGAACCAGTGATTGAGTCGATAGTTCCTGAAAAAGTAACACCAACGGCTTTGATCATTTCTGCGGCGGAAAATATGCCGAAGCCATCGGAGGAAAAAACAGTTTTAGCTGGAGATTTTGCTATTTTGGCTAATTCGCCATATTCGACAAGTAACCCAATACCTGTTGATGTCGCTTTGCCGGAAGGAGTGACATATAAGATACAACTTGGAGCATTTAGCAAGCCTGTTGCCGCAAACGCTTTCAAAGGATTAACACCCATTTCTAAAGAACCTTTGCCTAATGGTGTTACCAAATACTATGTTGGTGTATTTCGACAACATGTAAATGCAGATGTCGCTTTACGAAAAGTGCATGAATACGGGTATAAGGATGCTTTTATTGTAGCTTTTTACAATAAAAAAGTAATTACCTTAGATCGTGCTAAACAGTTGGAGAAGTAGCGAATAATACCAGATAAGTTTTATATATCAACACCATGTTTCAAATATTTATCGTTGTACTTGCCTTAATTGCCATCGCGTTTGTAGGTTTGGCCATTGGTATCCTTATCAAAGGA
>JAVBMZ010000049.1:0-14942 GCA_031551935.1 Bacteroidales bacterium | reverse complement strand
CTGTCAAAAAACAAACTACTATTGACCAGATAGCCAGTAACCACTACCTGTTAACCGTTTTCTTACCCGACGAAAAAAAACGGATAAAATATGATGTAGCAGAACAGAATATTTCCATGTAGGAAAAATCAGGCAAGCATTCGTAGTGGACGCTATACGTCAAAAAAGATATCACAAATGACTCCCTTGAAATATTATGGATTTAGATTTTAATGTTTATCTTACATTTTTTAATGTTTATCACAACAATTTTAAGATAAATCACTATTTACTTAATGTGCACATTAATCATTTTTAAGATATACATTAAATATTTTAATGTATACATTAAATAATGATGCAATGATAACAGAAAAGATGGCCTAATTTCATACGGACATAGAAATCGTCATCAGAGTCAACCTACTATTTCATATTTGACCCCTCGTCCAATACAGTTTTTTCCCAAATCCCAACCTATTGTCGGTCATTTTCATCGTAGACAATTCCAAAAACCACATCTTAGTCTCCATCAGGAGGGCAACAGGAAACCGTTTCAGATATGCGGTCTTGATTTCTTTCAATAGCTCATCTTTCGCTTCCAACAAGCAACCTTCTAATTGAATTCCCTGCAACTTTCCGATAGCCTTGGTTTCAAGTACAATACTCCCTGCAACATTCGGTTGTGCCATTGCTTCAATGATGTGGCGTGTCGTAGTGTCTGATGTAAATGCCAGACCACACAAACGATCAATGTATACATAAAAACACTGGCAACACCAAGGATGATTATTCCTACTTGTAGCAAGCGTCAGTACATGATGGCGATGCAAAAACTCCACCATCTTTTTATCAGGTACGGATATAGGTTGCTTCTGCGTCAAATTATGCAATATCGATGATCTTGTTGCGTTCTGCAATGGCTATTCCATAACCTGCATGCAACGCACGGATATTCATATCTACTACTTCTGCTCCTTTCCGTTCAAAAATCTGGGCAATGGCTTCTTCAATTTCCTTGGGTTCCAGGTTGAGGAAAGGAACGGCAGCACCAAGCATCACCATGTTAGACGCTTTCATATTTCCGCATTCCGCGGCCAATGTATCTGCGTCTACCAATACACGGTTGGAAAGACTGCCTAATTTAGTAATGACTTCCTGAATATCAGGATAATTATTGATGTTAATAAATGGGTGTGTATTGGTTACCAACCAACCATTAGTGTTCAAATATGGCATATAACGCAACGCTTCCATCGGTTCCACCGACAATATGATGTCCGCCTTACCCAATGGTATCAAGTCGGAAGCAATCGGTCGATCCGACAAGCGAAGGTTTGAATATACAGCTCCACCACGCTGGCTCATGCCATGTACTTCGGCTTGTTTGATATGCAGGTTTTTATTGACGGCGGCCATTCCAATAACAGTAGCTATGGATAAAATTCCCTGTCCGCCCACTCCGGCTAATATGATATCGGTCTTCATGAAGTCGTTTCAATTTTTAATTAAATTATTCAGCGTTAAATCTGCCTCATATGTTGCAAATCATCCGGCAAAAATTCGAAGAAAGTATCGCCGCGAAGTCCCAAACGCAAAGATTCAAGAGCAATTACCTCATTGGTTGCCACGTTCCCTAAACTGACATTGGCGCCAAACATTTTGATAAACCAAACCTGCTGGTTTTTGTTAGGCGCTTCCCAAAGAATATTCTCACAACCCACTTCGTCACTGAGTTTCATAATCAAATCTTTATCTGCAGAACCATCTGTTTTGTAGATACCAATGGTACCGCTCTCGCGCGCTTCAGCAATCACTTTCCACGCCCCAGCCGCCAACTCGCTTTTCATGTAGCTTGCCCATACGTCTGATTCAAGCACAACGCCCTGCATTTTCGAACCCACTTCAGACAAAACCGTCGCTTGTTGTGAGAGAATGCGGATGTATTCTAACTTTTTTTCGTGAGGAATAGCCATCGAACCGTCTGATACTTCGACGGTATCCATATCATGCTTATCGAGAAAACGACGAAATTCGTCAAAATGATCACGTACAATAAAGGCTTCGAACAACGTACCACCAAAATGTGTCCGGATACCTGCCTGCTGGTATAACTTGATTTTTGCATTCAGGTTCTTGGCAAAAACGCCTGTTCCGAAAGCCAATTTCACCAAATCGGTATATTCCCCAGCCGATTCAATAAAATTCTCGGCTTCGCGGACGCTCAGTCCTTTATCCATCATCATGGTAAGTCCTGTATCACGGGGTTTCTCCGTTCGTACCGGCAAAAATGGCAATTGAATATTCATACTACATGTGGTGTTTTGAAAAACGGGTAAAATATTTTTTTATGAGGAGAATGTACCGATTTACCCGAAACGATGAAGAAGGTATTATTTACCTGTCCGGAAATTTTCGACCAATGTCAATACCTCATTGTCCTGAATTTTGGCATCAAACATTTCGAAAAAATATTCGTTGTCATCCGGTTTATCCATTAAAGCTTCCCGGAGAATTGTCAATCCCTGGAGACGGTCATCATTCAACAGGTAATATGCAGCTAAACGATAACGCAACATGACTGAGTCCGGATTAAAATGTAATCCTTCCGTCAGGATTTTTTGGGCATCGATATACCGCCCCTGTTTGGCATAAACCTGTGCAAAACAATCCCACATCATGATATCGCTCGAAATAAGACGTACCAGCTGTTTGAATGCCTCTACTGAGGATTCGTATTGTTGCATGTTGGCATATGCAGACGCTAAAGCAAAAAGATATTCGGTATTATCTGAGTCATGTTGAAGCGCACGCTGAATGTCTTGTACTGCTTCTCCGTGATTTCCCGATTGCGATTTAATTACTCCTAATCCAAACCATGCATCAGCAAACTTATCGTCGACAGCCAATGATTTCTGATAATATATGGAAGCAAGATTATCTTCTTCGATTCTTTCGTAACATTCGCCCATGTAACAGAATGCAGCAGCATTGTCCGGCTCTATCTGCAAAAATTCCTCATACACTGCAATGGCTTCACGATGACGTTCCAACAAACTAAGTGTATTAGCTTTATTGAAATGCGCCGAGGAATAATTTTCGTTAATAGCTATGGCATAATCATATGCGCTCAAAGCTCTTTCATTTTCCTCCTTTTTGTTATATACAATCCCAAGATTGTACCAAACATGTTCCGAAAAAGGATCTTCGTCTAAATATTTATGATAATAAACGATACTTTTATCTAAATCGTTAAGTCTTTCATAACAATAGGCCAAATCGTAGAACACATAATAATTATCGGGCTCCAGTGTATGTACTTTTGTAAAATATTTCAACGCAACCTTATGTTGGTTAATGCGTTCGAATGAAATTCCGATATTATAAAGTACTTCTGTTTTGTTTTCATCAGCCAACGAAATGGCTTTTTCAAATTGCCGTTGAGCTTCTCTTGATTTTCCAAGCATATTCAGCGCCGCACCTTTCAAAAGGTATACCCCGTATTCACTCGATTCCAAATGTTCAAGTTTATTCAGTACTGACAGAGCTTTAACGGGTTGGCTTTTATCAATTAATATTTCGGCCATACGAAGTTGTATCGATGTAGCCAAAGGATATATACGCACAGCATAGTCCACTACCTGTGCAGCTTGGGTAAAATCTTCGGTATCTAAATAGTAATCTATAATATCTTCAAACTCATGAACGTCGAAAAAGCAACGAACCTGATTTTTCAACATATCCTCATACCTGCTGACTGAGTTAAGCATTTCATCGTCATACCAAAAACTATCTTTTCTGTAATTCATGATACCCTCCCTAAAGAAACGGTGTAAAGGTAATAAAATATTTACACGATATACTCATGTTTTTGACTAATGAATTGAAGAAGATTGTAAGGTGACAAAATAGCAAGACTGAATGCAGCCTGCTTGATGGATTCACATGTCTTACGGTCTTCTAAAATAAATCACTACTTTTGCAGCATCAATCAAAATGATCATGGGCAATATAGCAGCAATAGTGGGACGTCCCAATGTAGGCAAATCAACTCTATTCAATAGGCTCACAGGGCGTAAGGATGCCATAGTCGACGAACAGTCAGGGGTGACCCGTGACCGGCACTATGGAAAAGTAGAATGGAATGGACAAGAGTTTTCCATTATCGATACCGGCGGATATATCACCAATTCGGACGATATATTTGAAGAAGAGATCCGTAAACAGGTACTATTAGCGATTGACGAGGCTGATATAATTCTGTTTCTCGTAGATGTGACTAATGGCATTACCGACCTTGACGAAGGCATTACCGATATCCTGCGCCGTACCAATAAAAAAATTATGTTGATCGTCAATAAAGTTGATACCAACGAACGACAGTATGATGCAGCAATATTCTACAAACTCGGACTCGGCGATTATTATACCATATCATCCATCAACGGGAGTGGAACAGGAGATTTATTGGATGCTATACTCAACCAGTTCCCTAAAAAAGAGACTATTGCCGAAACCATTGAAGAACTCCCCCGTATTACTATTGTCGGGCGACCGAATGTAGGAAAATCCTCTCTTATCAATGTATTAACCGAAGAAGACCGTAATATTGTCACCCCACTTGCCGGAACAACACGCGACTCTATCGATACATTTTACAACAAGTATAATCATCGGTTTTATCTGGTGGATACGGCAGGATTGCGTAAGAAAGGCAAGGTAAATGAGGATATCGAGTTCTATTCGGTGATGCGCGCTATACGAGCCATCGAAAATTCTGATGTATGCTTACTGATGCTTGATGCCACACAAGGAATAGAAGCACAGGATCTTAATATTTTCCGACTGATACAGCGAAACCGTAAAGGCGTAGTGATATTGGTGAATAAGTGGGATTTGATAGAAAAGGACAACCACAGTACAAAGAAATATGAAGAATTCATCCGCGAGAGGATAGCTCCATTTACTGATGTACCTATTATTTTTACATCAATGGTGACTAAACAACGGGTGCAAAAAGTGCTCGACATCGCTATGACGGTCTATAAAAACCGCACCAAACGAATTCCCACTTCCAAACTGAATGAGGTGATGCTCCAAGTGATTGAAAATTTTCATCCACCTTCAGTAAAAGGGAAATATATACAAATAAAGTACGTGACACAATTGCCCACATTCGCTCCTTCGTTTGTCTTTTTCTGTAATTTACCGCAGTATATCCGCGAACCGTATAAACGCTATCTCGAAAACCAATTACGCGAAAAGTTTGATTTTACCGGCGTGCCGATGCAATTGTTTTTCAGAAATAAATAGGGTCATCGACAAATAAACCATAGGAATATGGGAAAATACGAGGTTTTATGCCTCATGCCCTTTTATTAATGGTACAAATATCTTTTAATTTTTTGCGTCGGTGTTTTTTCAAAAGGTGTAGTTACAGCTATCACCGAATGAATTTGTGAAAACCGGTTCACTTTATGGTTGATGTTTTTCTTCAGTTCTTCCAAAAATACTTCTACCTGTTTGTTCCATTCTTCCGTCCGTTCGCTGATATATTGAAGAGCATCTGCGCGCATCTGGTAAAAGTTTTTCTCAAGTTCTTCCATGTTGAGATGCACCATGGCAACCAATCTACCCTTCTGTTCTACCACTAATGATTCAAGTACGCCGGTCTCATTGTTGATCATCGATTCAATATCTTCAGGATAGATGTTCTCTCCACTTGCTCCTAAAATCATATTTTTCAGACGGCCTTTCAAATACAACCTGTTCCGTTTATCGAAACAGCCTAAATCACCCGTACGGAACCAACCATCATCGGTAAGCACAGATTGTGTCAACTCGGGCTCTTTGTAATATCCCTTCATCACATTATCGCCTTTGGCAACTACTTCGCCAATACCTGTACGTGGATCGGGACTATCAATCCTGATTTGCACCCCTTGCAATACAGGGCCAACAGCTTGATAGCGAACTTGTGAAGGATTAGCACCAGCGAGAAGCGGCGCGGTTTCAGTCAACCCGTAACCAATGGCATATGGGAATCTGGCTTCGAGCAAAAATCGTTCAACCACAGCATCCACTTTAGCTCCTCCAATACCAAAAAAGCGCAACCGGCCTCCGAAATTTTTCTTCAGTTTGATTCCTGCAATGCGATGCATCAGTTTCCGAAATGGTACAACATGTTCATACATGATCTTCATCCATTTTTTCTGTGTAAACTTCGGTAATATCTGTCCACGGTAAATTTTTTCAATAACCAAAGGTACGCTCAACATGGTAGTCGGCCTGATCTTTTCCATGGCCGGTATCAGGATACTGGCTGTAGGCGGCTTTTCGAGATAGTAAATGGATGCACCCTGCATGATGGGTAGTATAAACCCAATGGTATTTTCGTATGCATGAGACAATGGCAGGATGGAGAGAAATACATCATTCTCATTAACGTCCTGAATGGACAAGCAATTCTCTGCATCAAAAATGATGTTGCGATGGCTTAGTTCAACACCCTTCGACCGACCGGTAGTGCCTGAGGTATAAATGATAGATGCCGTATCTGAATCGGTTACATTTTGTCTGAAAGCAACCGTTTCTTCTGCCAAATCACCATAGATGACTGAAAAGTCTTCAATAGCTATTTGATGAGTAAGTATATCACTTTGCAACCCTGCAATATTTGCCTGTAACTTATGGGATACAAAAACAACCTTAGTTTCTGAATGTTTCAAGATGGTTTGTACCTCCTCGGGATGAAAATCAGGCAATATCGGAACAATAATTGCCCCCATGTTCACAACAGCAAAATATGCAATACACCACTGAGGCATATTCTGACTTAAAATTGCCACCTTATCACCTTTACAAACACCCATACGACCGAGTAAACGAATGGTTTTCTCAACTTCATCCCGCATCATGGCATATGTCATCGGTGTGCCATTGACAAACGAGATAGCCGGACGATCTGCATAACGTGTACAACTAGAATAAAAAAGTTCTTTAAGTGTCATATCTTTATTGCAACCTGTTTCATACTGCTTACAGGATCATCTGATTCACGTCAAAAAAGATGCCGAACATTGATACTGAGGCGAATTTCTGAAAAAAATAAAAGGATGTTTGAAAAATATCTCCTACCCCCATCGTTTCCATAAACAATCCTTTAGCACTTAAGCAAGGCCACCCTGCTGATAATCAGATGGCACCAATACGTTCAATCCACAAGGGACAATAGTTATTTTTAATTTTTTTCCCATGGTAAGCGGTTCGCCGTCAAGATGAACGTCTCCTTTATGCTTCCTTTTAATAATAATTTCTTCTCCTTTAAGCGTATGATAATAACGACTTTTATGAATATTTTTACGCAACAGTTTCACTGCAAGAGGCCCGGCCATCAATTTTGGGAACGGACGTAATACACACACATCCAATTCACCATCTGTAACATCTGCATAAGGTGATATGTAGCCACTGTTGCCATATTGTGCCGAATTGGCAATGGTAACCATCATCGCACGTGTTTTGAATTTATGACCATCGACCTTTAGTTTGTATTTTTTAGAACGATATGTCAAAAATTCCTTAGCAATTAAAGACAAATAGGTCATAAAACCACGTTTTCCACTTTGTGCAAACACATGACTGATGTGAGCATCGAAACCGGTACCAAAAGTACAGAAAAAAGGCTTTTCATTAACCATACCATAATCGATACTGATAACCTTGGCTTTGTTAAGTAATTCCAGTGCATCAGTTAAGTTGAGCGGAATACGTAAATGCCGCGCCAACCCATTTCCCGAACCACAAGGCACAATCCCCATTGCCGCAGAACGACCACGAAGCGACATGGCCACTTCATTCATGGTTCCATCTCCACCCACAGCTATGATATATGGAACACCTTCGTCCGCCAACTGTTTTGCCAATTCAGATGCATGCCCAGCTTTCTCCGTAAAAAAGATGTTTACATCAAAGCGATTTTTGTCAACGATCTGGTGAATGATGTTGGGCCACGATTCTTTTTTACGTGTGCCTGATATCGGATTAATGATAAAACTTATTTTTTCTTTTACTGACTGTTTCAAAATTTTCGTATCAAAATATCTCCAGATGTTTCCATGTCATGACATAACGTCACTCGATGAGGTGATACATCAATCATAAATTTTCCTGTTCCCTTACAACTTTACCCGTCTCAATATAACAAAACGAAGCAACATATGCAGGATATAACAAAAAATGCTGAACTTAAATGAACTTATGGCTCATGAATCGGTTCAGCATCAATGATATCCGACTAAATAACCTCATCCTCCAGTGGCGCTGAACCCTCCTATTCGTGCTTTTTTCGGATTAACACACATCACAGGTATGTGGGCGCTATTAGTGATAATATCTTCTTCAGATGTACCTAAAACAAAGTCAGCAATCGAAATCCCCTTTGTAGTGGTAATTAAAATTAAATCGGCTTTAATATCTTCGGCAAATTGAAGCGATTCTTTGGCAAACGAATCATCTCCTTTAGCTGTGGTCACCTCGTATGATATATCTTTCGACCTCAAGAATTTTTCAGTAAATATCAGATTAGTCCGTATTCCTTGTTCGATTTTTTTATCTCTAGATGGCTCTGCCCTAAAAATATATACTTTAGAACCAAATAATTTGGCTACATAATAAGCCCAACCTATTTTTTCACGGTTTTCTTTCTTGAAGTCAACCGGAAAAGCTATTCTTTCTATGGTATCCTTATGAGGATGCTCCTGTACTGCAATAATAGGCACTTTAGATGTAACAATAACTTTCAGAGCCCAACTTCCAGTGAGTTTCTGCATTCCTCGAATGCCATGCGTACCCATCACCACCAAGCCAGCATCAATCTCGGCAACCGTCTCTCCAATAGTAGAGAAGATGGAACCTTCTCTGACAATTCCTGTAACTTTGATGCCAAAATCTTTAGAAGCTATTTCAGCTTCAGTTTCTACTTTGGTAGTGGCTTCTGCAATTTCTGAAGCCTTTTTGACAACATGTACCAACACAATATTCGTATTGATCAGTTTTGCAAATTTCACCGCCGATTCAATAGCATATTGTGCCACAACAGTAAAATCTGTTGGAATTAAAATGGGTTTTGACTGGTTTTCCATGAAATTGAGTTTTATTTATTAGCATTGAAATAATAAAAGCAATATCTTTGAGCGATTTTTAAAATGCATGAACTTTTATCAGAATTTTTACAAAAGTAAAACATTTTTTCTTTTCCTGTATTTTGTCTGTCGCATTCCTCTATCAACCATAAATGTTTATGGGGAGAACGACAGAAAAATAAAGCTATCATCCATCGACCAGCAAGAAGCAGCCTATTCTTTATGGATTGCTACCCCTTTACATGACACATTACACAAAATTAACGCCACCAAAGATAGCATTTTGTTTGTTGTCGAGTGTCAAAAAAAAGATGATAAAAACGCAAAATATTCTTTTAAAGTTGACAAACTCCACGACGCATACGAGCAACAATTTGATAATCAATTTATTGAATGGTCTTCGTGGTCAACATTGCATGAGAAAAAATATGCGCTTTCCCCAGGAAATTATGTAGTATACGTAAAAATACAATCTGATAGCATACCGGAACAATTAGTTGGGCGCTTCCCCATTAACATTGCCAGTAATGTACCCTTTTCCGCCACTTCTCATTGGTGGTGGGTACTATTGTTACTCGTCGTAATATTCGTTATAGTGACTGGTTTTACATATTATCGAAGAAAGAAACAAAGCCCCCTTCCTCCTCCCCCCATACTATCGATAAATGCCCCCTCTCAATATGAAAAAGGATCATTTATAGAAGCCATGGGGGAACGTAAGAAAAATGTGGAGCTCGAAAAATCCTATTTTCAGAAATTGGACATGGTTACCGTCTTGTTTGCTGACATTGAAGGATTTTCGGATATCACTGATAGTATGGATATTGAAATGCTTTTGGATGAATTGAATCATTTCTTTTTTCATTTTGACGTTATCGTTGACCGCTACCATATTGAGAAAATCAAAACCATGGGCGATGCCTATATGTGTGCCGGAGGATTGTTACAAAAAGACCATACAAATCCGGTAGAAGTTGTTCTGGTGGCAGTGGAAGTACAAAACCACCTCAATAGATTGAGAAAACAAAATCCTAACGTTTGGTCGGTCAGGGTGGGCATACATACCGGACAAGTGATGGCCGGAATGCTTGGACATAAAAAAATGTCGTATGATATCTGGGGGACTACCGTAAATAAAGCGGCACGCCTGGAATCATCATGCAAAGCAGGAGAAATTAACATTTCAGAGACTACTTACAAATTAGTCAAACAGTTTTTCGATTGTGAATATCAAGGAAAGTTATCAAATAAGACAAATGATGTTTCTTATTACGTAAAAGGATTAAAGGCGGAATTTATTGACGAATCAGTAAAAGATCAATTGGCCCCCAACCGACACTTTTTCACACAGATGCAACTATTGCGACTCCTCGATATTGAGGAATATGTTAAAGATATTTTTAATGCTGGGACTTCTAATTTACCTTTCCACAACATCAAACATATTCGCGATGTGTATGAACAAGTGGAATTACTCGGTCATTCTGAAAATATTTCCGAAGAAGACCTGTTATTGGTGAAAACCGCAGCATTGTTTCATGATGTTGGTTATGCCACAACTTATAAAGACGCACCGGTCGAAAGCGAAAAAATAACACGGGAAGCACTTCCGCTTTTTCAATATGATCCTACCCAAATTGATACTATATGCCGTTTGGTGAAAGCATCTCATTATGAATCGACGCCCAATGACGCCTTGGAGCAAATCCTTCATGATGCCAATCTAATGTACTACGGTCGTGTCGATTTCATTTCATGTATGATGAACCTATTTTATGAACAGCAGGAACATCAAATAAACCATTCGCAAGACGAATGGCTACAAGCTCAAATCAGCCGTTTGAGCCATCACCGGTTCTATACTCAGGCTGCGGAAAAATTTATCACAGTATCAACCAATGACCAGATTGCCCAGACGGAAGAACTGTTGAACCATCAAACAGGGAAAAATGGTCATGCAAGAAGTTGAAAAAAGAATAGATAAAGTTTTAAATCATCATGCAATACGACAACATCAAACAAACACTGGGAAAGGTATTTAACCGCCTTCCTGTTTTGCGAAAATGTTTTTATGGTTTATTGAATTGGTTGTTGCTACGCGCATGGCATATCAAAAAAGAACTTCGTTCACTGAAGAATACATTGCCTGCGGATGCTGTCACGTTAGATGCCGGATCCGGATTTGGCCAGTATACTTACTATATGTCCAAATTAGGACGTAATTGGCGCATCAAAGCCGTAGATGTAAAAACGGAGCAGGTAAACGATTGTAACAGGTTTTTCACACAAATAGGCCGTAGTGATCGCGTCCGGTTCGAAGTTGCCGATTTAACCACATTTATCGAACCAGACACCTATCATCTGGCACTTTCGGTAGATGTAATGGAGCATATTTTAGATGACGTGACCGTGTTCCGCAACATCCACGCATCATTAAAACAGGGGGGTGTTCTGCTTATCTCGACGCCCTCTGATCAAGGAGGTTCCGATGCGGACGAAGAACATGATTCTTTCATTGATGAACATGTACGTGATGGGTACAATATTGATGAGATTCGCCATAAACTGGTAGATGCTGGTTTTTCGCACGTGGACGCACAATACACATATGGCCGTACCGGACACATCTCGTGGCTACTTTCAATGAAATATCCTCTGTTGCTGCTGAACATATCCAAACTTTTTTTCATTCTTCTCCCATTGTATTATCTGGTCGTTTTCCCGTTCTGTTGCATACTCAATTATATGGATGTTCGTGGGACTCATGCTACCGGAACCGGTTTAAAAGTCAAAGCAGTTAAGTGATTTATGTGGGTTTTTCTTGCCCTTCTTTCGGCGCTTTTATTAGGTATCTATGATATCCTGAAAAAGGTATCTCTTCGTGATAATGCTGTGCTTCCCGTCCTATTGATAGCATCTGCTACGGGAGCATTGATTTTTCTCCCGGCCATCATTATTTCAAACATCTATCCTGAATACGCTTCGCAATATTTTTGGTATGTACGTCCTGCTGATGGAATGACCCATGTTTTGATTGTGCTCAAATCGTGCATCGTAGGAGCATCATGGATTTTATCCTATTATGCCATGAAATACCTGCCCTTAACGATTGTTTCACCTATCCGTTCTACCGGCCCATTATGGACACTCATCGGTGCATTGATTATTTTTGACGAACGGCTTAATGCTCTACAATGGACAGGGTTAGTAACCAGCCTAACCTTTTTCTGGCTATTTTCACAAACTGGTCGTAAGGAAGGATTTTCATTCAGAAACAATAAATGGATGTGGTGCATCTATGCAGGAACGTTGTTAGGCTCCATTAGCGGATTGTATGATAAGTATTTACTGGCCAATTATGACAGGCTTGTCGTGCAGGCTTATTTCTCAGCATACCTGGTTCCGGTCATCTTGCCTTTTGTGGTATTCAAATGGTATCCATCCCGCAAACAACAGCCATTAAGATGGCGCTATACTATTCCCATGATAGGAATATGCCTTTCCTTAGCCGATTATGTATATTTTAAAGCTTTATCGTATCCAGAATCATTGGTTTCCATCGTGTCCACCGTACGAAGATGCAGTGTTATTGTTCCCTTCATTGCAGGAGCATTTTTCATGCATGAAAAAAACATCAAACGCAAAGCCTTATTGTTGGCTGGAATGTTTGCCGGTATCATGTGTATTCTTTGGGGAAGTAAAAATCACTAACCAATGACAGCTATTAAAAAATAGCGATCTTTCGCTATAAAATAGCGAAAAATAACTATATAGTAGCTAAAAAGAACTATATTATAGCGATATTTCGCTACATTATAGCTAAAAAGAACTATAAAATTGTCAAGAATAGCTATTTTTATGATTGAGCGCATTGTCGCATAACTAGTTTACTTTTATAACATTATGCAAATAAAAACCTTATCCTCAAAAAAATCATCCTTCATGATAAAAAATCATTAGATTTGTACATTCATATTTCAAAAATGGTGTCATGAAAAGGCTCAATACTTCTTATTTAGGACTTTCGCTAAAAAACCCGTTGATAGTGGGTAGCAGTTCATTGACTAATTCTGTCGAAAAAGTTAAAAAACTCGAAGCTGCGGGTGCTGCCGCCATAGTACTGAAATCATTGTTCGAAGAACAAATGTTGTATGAAGCTCAAAGTTTACACCAAGCGGGCGATTACTATCCTGAAGCAGCAGATTACTTGCAAACCTATGTGTCAGGTCATTCGGTTTCAGAATATCTGAAACTAATTAGCGAAGTAAAAAAATCGGTTTCGATACCGGTCATTGGCAGCGTTAATTGTATTTCTTCATCAGAATGGATAGAACAAGCATTGAAAATGGAAGAAGCCGGCGCTGACGCTATCGAAGTAAATGTGTATTTCATTCCCATGAATAAAGATCGTACCGCTGAACAATGCGAAGCGACCTATTTCGAGATCGCCACAGCTTTAAAAAAAGCGCTCAGAATTCCCTTTGCTTTTAAATTAGGAAATCATTTCACCAACTTGTCATATGTGGTTGATCAACTCTACTGCAGGGGAACACAGGGCGTAGTATTGTTCAACCGTTTTTACGAACCTGATATTGATCTCAAAAATATGACATTAAAATCTGCCAGTGTTTTTAGCTCATCTACTGATCTTCGTTCTTCGCTTCGCTGGGTATCCATTATCTCGTCAACCGTGGAGAAGATACAGATATCCGCATCAACTGGCATACATGATGCACAAGGTGTTATCAAAATGTTATTGGCGGGTGCACAAACCACTCAGTTGTGTTCGGCAATATACAAAAAAGGCCCTGATATATTGAAAATCATTCTTGAAGATATGTCCCAATGGATAGAGGAACATCATTTCAAGAGTATGGATGATTTCCGCGGCAAATTGAACTATAAAAACATCGATGATCCGCAACAATATGAACGTGCCCAATTCATGAAATATTTCTCAAGCCACGAATAATTTGAGGTTCAAGTTTCAACTTTTATGTTTTGGTGTCCAAGCATTACGTCTCAAATTGAAGTTTTCAGATAATGTGGTTTTGCCCAATGCCAAATTTGAAACTTTACATTTGAAATGTTTTGCTATTGCCTTTGCTTTTGTTTTTTGTGGGTCAGTGCAAGCACAAATTGGAGGAACAACAACTTATAGTTTCCTGAACCTGTCACCAACGCCACAAGTAGCTGCACTGGGTGGTAAAGTAAACGCTGTTCCGGATTACAATCCCGCATTGGCTTTTTATAATCCGGCGTTACTCGACAGTACATCAAACAACTATCTTTCGTTGAATTATGTCAATCATTTTGCTGGGATTAATTACGGATATGCAGCTTATGCACATTCATACAGAGGTGTTGGCAACTTTGCTGCCGGCATCCACTATGTCAATTACGGTAAATTTATTGCAGCTGACGAATCCGGATTGATCACCGGAAATTTCACAGCAGCCGAGTATGCCTTTAACCTCACTTATTCGCGCTATCTCCCGTGGTTGGATAGCACTTTATTGATTGGCGTTAATGTAAAACCATTAATCTCAGTATTTGAACGCTATACTTCATATGGCTTACTGGCCGACGTTGGCGTCACTTACCGGCATCCCAATCAATTATTCACGGCGGCTTTCGTATTACGGAACATGGGTGGACAATTGACAGCATATGCTGACGGTGGGCGCGAACCTATGCCTTTCGAGATACAATTAGGTGTTTCTCAACGCTTGCGACATGCGCCGTTTCGCTTTTCATTGCTGGTACAACATTTGGAACGACTTCGCTTGGGATACAATGATACAGAAAACAATACCACGT
>JAVBMZ010000045.1:0-12607 GCA_031551935.1 Bacteroidales bacterium | reverse complement strand
GTATATGATTGTAATCTTATTTGTTTCCATGTAAAGGGAAAATCTGTTCCCTTAGTTAAAAGAAACTGTCTTCTATATTGATGATTATTTGTAGCAGTGTCCATTAGTCTATTCTGTCACAACGATAGATCAATTCCGTTTTATCCAATCCATATCTGAAAAGATCTTCATCGGAAAATTGTTTCACAAAATCATCTACAGTTACCTTAAAACCGAATTTTTCCAACCTGTTTTTATAATCTTTTCCATACCGACGTACATGGTCGCCTTGCCCGAATGCCTTGAGACGGCCTTCGGGTGTTGTAATCGAAAAGTCTTCGTAAGTCTTTTCCCTGATCTCATCAATCGGCACTTGAAAAATGCCCCAACCACCTGGTTTCATTACACGGTGTAATTCGCTCATGGCCAAAGCGTCATTCGGGATGTGTTCGAGGACATGGTTACAAAGGACCACATCAAATGATTGACCTTTGAAAGGTATCTTGGTAATATCCACCTTTGCAACCTTTACTTTTCCGCCAAAAATATATTTTTCAGGAAACAAATCACACGGAACATATTCAAGATTAGGGAGTTTGGAAAAATGTTCGTAAAAAATCTTTTCAGGAGCAAAGTGCAATAATTTGATTTTTGTCTGACCATCGAATATGTTTGTTGATTGGTTTAAATACAACCATAATAATCGCCCTCTTTCAAAAGAACCGCATTGCGGGCATTTCACGTTTTTACGCAATGGGTTGCCGTATGGAACAAAAATGCGGAAAGTAGACCCACATGCAGGACACTCTACCCCGGTTCCTTCATATTTTTTGCTTTCCTTGTGGGATTTATAATTCAGGTATTTTTTTACCACCGGGTTGGGTAACAAATAGAGTATTGCTTGTTTTATGGTCATCTGATAAAGTTTACTTTGCAAAAGTAAGAAAAGTTTATACTACTTGATGGTAAATCTCCATATACATGGATTGTACATGTTCCCAAACGCAATTTCTCACTTTTGTATAGCTATTATTGGCCAACATATTCGCCATTCCAGGATTTTCGATAAGTTTGTTGAGGATGGTTTGAAAGTCATCATACCCGTCGCAAAACATCATTTCCTTTCCATCCTCGAATAGTCCGTCAACACCTTCGTTCTTATGGCAAACCACAGCATTACGTTTAGCCGCTGCTTCCAAGTATACCAATCCGAAAGTTTCATTAACACTGGGCAATGCAAATATATGGCTTTTCTCCAACAAGTCCATGACCTTTTCATGGCTGATCCTTCCTAAAAAATGAATTTTAGGAGTATTTTCCGACAATTGCTGCAATTCTTCTCGACAAACGCCATCGCCAGCAATCATCAACTGAATATTCTGCCGGCCATCATATTCTTTTACCGCCCGTATCACCCAGTCGACATTTTTTCGTCGGATCAATTCAGCTATAACAGATATAATCACTGATGTATCATCTTTTTCTGCAGTAATGTTTAAAATGTCAGATTCTATTCCATGCGGAACCAAAATGCTATTAAAACCCATTTGGGCGATAAATTCCTGTTGCGGACGATTGTGGACTATAATTTTATCCGCATTCTCTAATACTTTAACAAATTTGCTATGAATTACCCCTTTGTTTCCAAGGGTTTTTAAATGCTGGATATCACCTGATCTAACCGAAACAATATAAGGAACACCATATTTTTGTTTGATTTTGTAGGCAATATAACCGTCGGGCATGATGAAGTGAGCGTGACACAGGTCTGGCAATGCATTTTCATTCACATAATGTTCAGGCTTGATGGTATCAATCAGTAGATAAGACAATTTCTTGCCCGGTAGACGTAGATAACGAACCGGCTTTATTTTAAAATGACCATCATACCATGGTTTCATACCTGCTAACACCCTGTACTTTTTCATGAAAGAAAACGGAGGAAAGACCATGGCTGCAGGAAATATAAATGATATATCGCAGAATGATGATAACTTCTCGGCGATCGTTAATACGATCCGGTTGCTTTTCTGTTTCGGAATAGGAATATTATTGGCAATAAATAAAACCTTCATTTTTATGTAAAAAACAGGTATGCCAAAGCAATCGCAGCAATCACTCCGGCTAAGTCTGCAATCAATCCAGCAGTGACAGCATAGCGGGTTTTACGAATACCTACCGATCCGAAATATAAAGCTATGATATAGAAAGTAGTATCTGCTGCGCCCTGAAACAGACATGAAAGTCTACCAACAAAGGAATCGGGTCCATAATGCTGCATCGCTTCTACCATCATCGCTTTAGCACCGCTACCGCTCAATGGTTTCATAAATGCAGTGGGTAATGCAGCCACAAAGTCGGTATCTAAGCCCATTGCTCCGAAAAACCAAGCTAAACCATTGATAATATAATCCATGGCACCAGAAGCCCGGAAAACAGCAATTCCAACCAACATCCCTACCAAGTAGGGGATAATTTTGATGGTAACATCGAAACCATTTTTGGCTCCGTCAATAAATGCTTCATATACATTTACTTTTCTGAAAAGAGCACCCACGATAAAAATACCGATGATCAGGATGAGTAATAGGTTGCTTCCTACCTTTGAGACCATTTCTACTTGGTCTTTTTCCAAATTACTGATCCACCAAGTGAGTCCTCCAATAGCAGCAATGATGCCTCCCAACCAAGCCATCATGATAGGATCAAGCAAATTGATACGCTGTCGCATAGAAACTACCAACATCCCCACTAAGGTGGAAACTGCCGTAGCTAACAATACAGGAATAAATATGTCAGTAGGATTGGTAGCGCCAAGTATGGCACGTTGTGCCAGAATGCTCACCGGAATAATCGTTAATCCAGAAGTATTGATCACCAAGAACATAATTTGTGCATTGGATGCTGTATCTTTTTTAGAATTCGCATCCTGTAGTCCCTGCATGGCTTTCAATCCGAGTGGCGTAGCAGCGTTGTCTAACCCAAGCATATTGGCCGAAAAATTCATCAACATCTGTCCAAAGACAGGACTGTTTTTAGGCAATTCTGGAAAAAGCCGGGTAAAAAATGGCCCTACAATCCTTGCCAAAAAATTCACAGCACCAGCTTTTTCGCCAATATTCATCAGTCCCAGCCACAAAACCATTACGCCTGTGAGCGGTAAGGCAATATCCATGACTGCACTTTTGGAGGAAGTGAAAGTACTATCCATAATGGCTTTAAAAATTTCCGTATCGCCAGTAACAGCAAAACGGATCAACGCCACCACGAAGGCTACTAAGAAAAAACCAACCCAAATGTAATTAAGCGCCATAGACTATTTTTTCATTTTCGTTTTTTCATGATGGATATGGCACAAAGATAAACTTTATACAAATATGACTTGTCTTTGAATATTGCTTTTCTTTTCTATAGGTTACATCATTTTATAGCGATTTTTAGCTATTTTATAGTGAAAGATCGCTATTTTATTGTTGTTTTTAGCTATTATATAGTGATTTTTCACTACTTTATAGCGAAATTTAGCTATTTTTATTTTTGTATTGATTTTATAAGTCAATATATCAGAAATTTAAGCTATTGCTAATTTTGATACGTCAACCCTGTAGGTTACATCCTGTTCTTCGCAATGGTCAGATAATCAAACGGTAAGTCATTTTGTCTTTACCCTGATTACAGTAAACGAATATGCCGGAAACTCGGATATAAAATTGTCAGATACAGCACATGGCAATATTTCCGGCTTTACATTTTTGTCGTCAGGCGTACCGCATAACACAGTTTTTATGGTTTCTTTTCTAATGAAGGGAATATCTTTCAGATCAATGGTTGCACGAACCGATACCGGTAATAAATTGACTAGTTTTATAATGACATCGCCGTTTTTGCTATCCCGGACAAATGAAACAGCTACCCGTTTTTTCACATCATCACGATTATTGGAGAGCTTGACATTACTCGAGATATATTCATCGCCTGAATTTTGTCCATATAACTGTTGTACATAATAGCCCACTGTAGGGTTCACCTCAGTGTTGTTGAAATAGATCAAATCCGGGTTCCATTGCGTATGCCCTTCTTTTGCCAACAAAGGTGCATATGATGTCATACTCACCACATCTCCGTTACGTTCGAGCGAAGTCAGGTAAAGCGCCTCGGCCAAAGCTGTTTCCACATTATTAGGCCTACCGGGCAAATGGGCTGCGTATTCACCAAGATACACCTTTGATTTGGAGCGATCATAACGATCATAATAATCCTGATGATGGATCATCCAACCGGGCGAAACGTAGTAGTGCTCGTCTACCATGGATACTCCTAATTTAGTGGCAATCTCCCAACCTTCTGTATAGTCAGTGCCTTCAAAAAATGGCCCCACTGTACCAATGACGGTGATTTCAGGATGTTTTTCCTTAATGGCCTTGAAAATCATAGTAAACCGTTCCTCAAAAATATCAGTAATCTGGTCTTCGTTGCCCACTCCAATATATTTTAAATTGAACGGTGCAGGGTGTCCGGCTTCAGCTCGTTTTCGACCCCAGGTGGTTTTTGCATCACCATTGGCCCATTCAATCAAGTTAAGGACGCTCTGTACGTAATCGTCCATCTCATTCATTGGGATTCCTCCCTGTAGTCCGCCAAGCGGATGCCCGTGATGCATCGAATTCTGACAGGGAACGCCAGCAGGAACCACCGGCAATGGTTCTGCCCCAATATCTTCGCAGAACTGAAAATATTCGAAATACCCCAATCCCAATGTCTGGTGGTAATTCCATAGGTTACGCTGGGGTTTACGTGTTTCCAAAGGGCCAATAGTATTTTCCCAACGATACATATTTTCTATCCCATCACCGTGGGCTACGCAACCTCCCGGAAAACGCACAAAACGTGGTTTCATATCAGCAAGTGTCTGGGCAAGATCAGCACGTAATCCGTTCTTACGTCCTTTAAATGTTTTTTGTGGGAACAATGATATCATATCCAATGCTACGCTTCCCGTCATTTGTGGGATTATTTCCAGTCTTGCATCGGTTACTGTTTCCTTCGCAGTCAACACAGCATCATATTTTTTCCAAGTGTTGGAAGCGACTTTAACAGATATTTCGCCATACACTTTCCCATTGGCGCCAACTAAACGGACTATCAATTTTCCTCCTTTTTCGGACAAAACACGGACAAAAACCGAAAACTCGTACTTCTCTCCGGCTTGTAGTACAATACCGTCAAACCCTTCATTTACTAAACCAGCGCCAACATTATTGATCTGAAGCACCGCATAATGTTTGTTGTTCGGATGGACGGGCGCTGTAGAATCAACCATAAAAGTAACCCCACTGCCTGTCAAACTCCACGCCTTACGGCTATTCCAAGTCTTATCCCTACCACTTTTGTCGGCAGGAGCATATTCAAAATCCCGGTTTTGGATTAGCTCGGCATACAGGCCACCATCTGCTGCATAGTTGATGTCTTCGAAAAATATCCCTACCAACAAATCGCTTATTTTCTTGCGATGTGCGACATCGGGCGTAATCATAGCCTCTACTGGCTGTAAACCAGCAAAACGTTCTGGATCGGTTTTGGTGCTTTCCGAACGCAATTCATTATTGTAGGCTGATAATTGTTGAGCCTGAATGAGGCCTTCGATAGTATTCCAAGCGACCTGATGCATGGTCCCCTTTTCCACATTACCTGATATAACTATCTCCTGACGTCGACTTACAAGATTGTTGCCGACAACTTTTTGTGCGGGAGCATAAGCTTTGAAATCTCTCGTTGTGGTATAGTAAAATTGTTCCTTACTTTGCCATGATACCATGTATTGTCCGGACGTTTTTTCGCATACAATTTCAGGCATCAGGCAATTTCCTTTCTCCATCACCAAAGGGTACGATTGTCGCATCCAATACGCTAAATCTTTTGAAACTGCATGTGCAAAAGCTCCGTCGTACTCATTCAAACTCCATACACAATGCCATAACCCATCGGGCGCTTGAAATAAAAACGGATGATTCATCCGCTTTTCGGAACCCCAACTACCATAATCACAACGGACAAAGCTGTGATCTGAACCAATAGTATGCCAATCAACACGATCGATACTCCATGCAATATGTAATCCGCTGTGTCCATCACTTTTACCCGGTGAATAAGCAAAAATGTAGGCCGAATCGGGCTCGTTATGGATTTCATTGATGTTAGCATATACCGTTTGACATATAGTTAATGTCATCAAATTTAATAATATCCATATTCTTTCCATGGTAGTTTTTATCTTAAAGCAAAATTATTAGGTGTCAAATATACAATTATTTTTGACATGGGTTTATGCTCACCTGTTCTCCGCCAGCATTATCAAAAGTATCTTCCTATTTGCAGTTTTTATAAAACAAAAAGCTCGTTGAAAGGTATTCTGTTTCAACGAGCTTTTGCTTGATTGATGTATGTCTTATTTTTTGCCCTGATTGGCAACAGCATTCATTTTTTTGTTGATTTCATCAGGATCTCCTAAAAAATAATCTTTCACTAATTTCATTGAATCGTCGAACTCAAAAACGTAAGGTACGGCCGTAGGCAGGTTCAGGCTGATAATGTCAGTGTCTGATATGCCTTTCAGGTACTTGATGATACCACGCAAGCTATTACCATGGGCAGCGACAATGATCTGGTCATATTGGTTCAACGAAGGGAAAATAGTTACCTGCCAATAGGGTACAATACGATCCACCGTGTCTTTCAATGCCTCAGTCAATGGTATATCGGCATCAGCTATTTCATTGTAACGAATATCCTGACGCGGACTACGAGGATCATTCATGGCCATCGGGTCGGGAGCAATATCGTAGCTTCTGCGCCAAACCAACACTTGTTGTTCGCCATATTTTTCAGCTGTCTCGGATTTATTCAATCCTTGCAGCATCCCATAGTGTTTTTCATTCAATCTCCACGATTTTTCTACCGGAATCCAGTCCAAATCCATTACATCCAATACTTGGTTCAGTGTCTTTACAGCACGTTTGAGATATGAGGTAAATGCTTTTTGAGGCACAAAACCGTTTTCCTTCAAGATTTTCCCTGCTTGTATAGCTTCTTCAACACCGGTAGGTGATAAATCTACATCTGTCCATCCGGTAAACCTGTTTTCTTTGTTCCAGGTGCTTTCCCCATGACGGAGTAAAACAACTTTTTTCATTTTAATTTATTGATTATGATTGTTTTTATATTTCTTAATAAGATTTCAAAGAAACGAAAAAAACCGCTCTAAAAAAAGGAATACGGTGTTTTTTCAAAATTAGCTACAGAGCAACACATTACTTGGCAGGTTCCCAGAAACAACGTTTGGGTGATACGATACTACCACTGGTTTTGAGTTTATTCATCGCTTTTTCCACATCCTTTTTATCAATACCTGTTAATTCAGCAATTTTTCCGGCATTCACAGGCTCTCCTGCTTGACGCATGGCATTCAATACTCTTTCTTCAGTTGTCATGATGATGAAATTTTATAGTTTATTTACCGCAAATATAACTATATTGGGTGGATAAAGAATATTGATTTGATAAACGGGTTGATCACACTATGGATAAAACACTATGAAAAGTACAAGATGACATCATTTTTCTGACATGTAAAATGGTTTTTGTATTTTTATCCAGTTTTTTATTTGACAACCAATCATCCATCGAAATTTTATGTCAGGACATTGTAAATGGTCGACCATCAAACGGAAGAAGGGAGCAGCAGACCAAAAACGCTCTAAAATTTTCTCCCGTATCATCAAAGAAATCAGTGTTGCGGTAAAAGAGGGCGGTACAGACCCCGACGGCAATGCCCGTTTACGTATGGCGCTCAACAATGCCAAAGGGGCCAACATGCCTAAAGATAATATCGCGCGTGCACTAAGTAAAGCTAAAGATACCGAAGCGTTACAGGAAATCACCTACGAAGGATACGCTCCAAATGGCATTGCTGTTTTTATCGAATGCCTGACCGATAATCCTCAACGTTCATTGGGTAATGTCAGGGCGATATTCAACAAGCGTGGCGGTAGTTTAGGTACCAATGGTTCGGTAGCATTCATGTTTGATCGCAAAGGTATCATTACCATTCCCAAAGGAACGCTCGATGCAGATGAATTACAGTTGGAAATCATAGATGCTGGTGTGGAGGATTTTGAAACACAGGATGATGTGTTTGTTGTCACCACGCCACTCGAAGGATTTGCCCCCGTACAAAAAAAGCTTGAAGAATTGGGTATAGAAATTGAGAATGCTGAGTTACAACGCATCCCTGTCGAAACAAAAACGTTGGATACGGAAAGTGGCATAAAGGTGCTTAAGATGGTCGAACTCATTGAGGAAGATGATGATGTGCAAAGTGTTTTTCACAATCTGGAAATCACAGACGAAATAGCGGAAAAAGCATATAATTAAGTGTGTTGTTTCTCAGGCTGGTACGCTTTTTGCAATTATTTATTACATTTTTTTATTTTTTTCGTCAAAAAAACGAACTTTTTCATAAAAAAATCGTATATTTAAGCAGTGAATTATCTAAAGTGTTTACCCTCAAAAGTCTGAGTTATGAAGGTGAAAAATTATGAAATTGGCAGTTCTTTGAGACAAAGAATTGCCAATGCGAAAGGCCGGTTCTCTACTCAGTTCATGAGCGAAGACCAACGAAAAACTAATCTTTCCAAGAAAAAGGCCGTAGAAGATAGTGTAAAAATGGAAGGATATGAAGTGAGTTTCAAGAAGAAGACTGTAAAGAATGACAATGAAACTCAACAACCGATGTCTGGATATAGTGAATTCTGGCTGGGTTGATATTTGGAGACAATTCCAAATATAAGAAGTCATCTAAGGTATTGTAACTGAATTGCTCTGGTATCATTGAACAAAGATATTTTTTGAAGCAGATCAGGTTCACAGGTAGGCGATGTATGAAAATCCATACATCGCCTATTTGTTTTATGTTCAGATCAATAGATGAAAAACAACTTGCCAACTAAAAGCTACACATAGAAATTGCTACTTTTGTGAAAATTTATTCCATGGAAGACCTCTTTTTTTCCATCAATGCAGTAGCTCCACTGTTTATCCTGATTGCCGCAGGATACATCGCAAAACAAATCAACTGTGTCTCCGATACTTTTTTATCTGAAGCGAATAATTTTGTATTCAAGTTTCTGCTCCCATTAATGCTTTTTCAAAATATCAGGGCAACCTTTCAGGGAGAGTTTACCAATCCCAAGTTGATATGTACTGCCGTTGCAGGAATAAGTCTTGTCATTGTCTTGTCTTTTTGTGTGGTACCATTGTTGGTGAAACGGAAGGGGCAACGTGGAAGTATCATACAGGGAATTTACCGGAGTAATTTTCTGATCTATGGCATGCCATTAGCCACAGGTATGTACGGGCAAGACGCAGCCCAGTCGATTTCTATGTTGATGGGCGTTATGATTCCATTTTACAATGTGGCTGCTGTAATCATTCTGTCTATCTTTTCCGAAACCCGGAAGCATAGCCTGTCTGTTGTTCAATTATGCAAAGATATATTTACAAATCCACTCATTCTTGGCTGTTTGGCAGGAATACTATTCGGTTTTTTTCAATTAACCATACCTACAGCCATAGACAAGCCGATCAGCGGATTAGCAGGCGCAGCATCTCCATTGGCGCTATTCCTGATGGGCGGCGAATTCAAATTCAAAAGGTTGAGTACTAATTTATGGAAGGTGATTTCGGTGACTACTGTACGTCTGGCAATTGTTCCGACCATCGCTATGTTGGTATTTATTGCCATGGGATTTCGAAAAGTAGATTTAAGCGTTCTATTGTGCATTTTTGCCACACCTACTGCGGTGAGTAGTTATATTATGGCACAAAACATGGGCTGCGACGGTGAATTATCCGGACAAATTGTCGTGTTAACCACAGTTTGTTCCAGTATCAGTATCTTCTTTTTCGTATTTTTTTGAGAAGCGCCGGAGTATTATAAGGTTTGCTTCAATAATATCCCCACCACACACTGCAAAGTAAACTTTAGCTGTAAATAACTGATAGTGTATGGCGATCAGTTTGATCGCTTAGGTTTTATTAGTTCGCAAAAACTATTGTTCTAATTGCGTGATTCTTGGGAATAATTTGGGGAAAATTCTGGATCGGAGATATTTTAGCTGCCACCTTTCTTCTTTTCTGCATCAGTAAGGTGTTCTAAACCATTATTTACTATTGATCCATCATGAAAAGAAGGCATTTTTTCTATTTGCCATTACTTTTTTGTACTTGTCTGCCAATTACGGCACAGCATTTTGACAGAGAACATTTATCGATTGGTGCGAAAGTGTTTACGGGCAAGATACTGAGACCCGATTTGGAAGTAAAAGATATTTTGCAGGATGGAGCTTGTACAATATATCATGTAACATTAGGGTATTCGACTTTGCCATCAGATAATTCTATGGATGCGTCGGATTATAATTATCCTGCATTCGGACTTGGGCTTTCAATAGCTGATTTCAGCAGATCGCGAATGCGTGCCCCATCACATATAGGGAACATTTATTCGTTGTATGGTTATATGAACCGGCCTTTGGTAAGACAACAATATTGGTCGCTTTCCTACAGCATAGAAGCTGGGTTTTCTTATGCTGCGGATCCCTACCATCCGGTAACTAACCCAGATAATCATTTTATCAGTTCTCCGCTTATGGTATATGTGGGGTTTGGGGTAGATTTGAAATGCCGTTTAGCAGATCACTTGGAGATTGGCCTTGATATGGGTGCTAAGCATTACTCAAATGGCCGTATGGGAATGCCTAATAAAGGAATCAATATATTAGGTGGTGGTGTGTCGGTATATTATCACTTTAGCGATCCTCTGCAAGCTTATCCAAAACCGGAAACTACTCCTTTTGCAAAATATTTTTACTATCATTTGTCTTTGGGAGGCGGTGGACAAGCTTCTCTCCAGGAATGGGATATTTCGGAGAAGCAATCGGTGCCGGAGCAGAAACAAACCAAGTTTAGGCTTTATCCCAAGGCTTCCCTATCGGCAGATGCTATGTATCGGTTTTCTCGTAAATATGGCACTGGCATTGGTGTTGACTTCTTTTATACGCCACACACCAATAGTTTACGGGAATGGGATGATGCATTAGTAAGCAAAACAACGAATGGTAATAAATATAAAGCTTTGTCGACGGGAATAGCAATTAACCAGGAGGTGTATTATGGAAATTTGGCCATGTTTGTGGGATTGGGATGTTATGTTTACCGCCAGTTAGGAGTGTGCAATAATGATAGTCGCTTTTATCAACGTGCTGGTTTTCGGTATTACTTCCCTGCACTCAATAACTTTTTCATTGGATATGCTATCAAGGCGCATAATTTTAAATTAGCCGAATATCTTGAACTTTCCATTGGTATAAAGGTTCATTAAGAGTGACAAGGTATAGTTTTGAATGATCCTTTCCTTTTTAAATCTCTTTGTTTGATGGTGGTATTTCATGTAAGGTATATACAAAATACAAAGAGTGGGAGAATAATGATAGTTTGTTGGAGGCAATATTGTGTCAGCAATGCAAAATTCCATATCTGAAAGGGGGCACACATGAATATTTTTAGTTGGCATTCTATGAGGCGGGTATTTGTTATGGTGTGGTTATGGTGGTCGTCTATTTTTCTACATGCTCAGTCACAGCAGTCAATTTATTATTTTCGGTCCGATATTGTGGCTATAAAAACCCTTTACAATGCCAAAAATGAGGTTATTGGCCGATTAGAATATACTGCATTGGATGTAAAATATGATCGCGGCAAAAGTATAGCCCGGGGAAAAACTGTAAAAATTAAAGACAACAAGGAAACCGAGACAATTATAGGCCGGTTCACATATGATGGAACACAACTATTGATTTCAATGGGGAAAACGGCAAAAGGACAAGAAGCGTGGTTGGATTACGCACCGGACATGGCTCTGGTACAAGGTATCATTTCGTATCTTGAATTTGAAACAGAAGCCAAATTTATTGGACAAACGATGAAGATGTGCTGTAAGATCAGTGATCGAAGAGCATTATCTGTCGGAGAAAGAATAACGACAAGTCTGGGTTCTTGGAATTGTGTCAAGACGGGATACAATATGAGTATTAAAAGTAAGTCGTTGGGCATTACCATTCCCGTGGATGTATACATAGAAGAATGGTTTGCTGATGGTTTTGGAATTGTACGAACTGATGTTTATAAGAATGGTAAATTACACGAATGCAGATTATTAACAGGTTTTAGAAGTAATAATTAATACCGTTGTGATTTTTGTTTTCTCAAAAAACGGATCTCACAACTATTTTTAGCATATACCCAGCATAATGAGAATTGATAGATGGCTTTTTGCGGCAATACCTACACCATCTATAATATTAAGTGTTTGTATATCAATAACAGTATGAATTTCAGGGTAATTCTATTAGGAGGCGGTACATTTGCCTCTAAATCACTTTTGTCCTCGATACAATTTTTACTTCTGATTCAATCTGCAATGGATGATTGAGATTGATGTGAAGTCATTTCAGGTGTTTTAATATAAATATTATAGTATTTAATATATATTTCATAGTATTTAATGTTTCTG
>JAVBMZ010000204.1:0-4782 GCA_031551935.1 Bacteroidales bacterium | reverse complement strand
ATTACCATCGTTATTATAATCGTCATACTTAACGTCACCAGGCAGTGCATTTGGCTGAATAATTTGTCCCTTCTTGTTTACATAATTCTGAACATCACTTTCCGATTGGAAAATACCATTCATTTTATAAAGATACCACATTCCAAGTGGTTGGCCGATTTCAGTTTTAGAGAGGTTTTCATAGGAAACCGATTGCCCGTATCCCAAATCAATCACTTTATTTTTCACGTAAGATACATTTACTGAGGCAAAGTATGAGAAATCACCCACATGATCGTTCCACCCTGCTTCCACTTCAAATCCCCGGTTTTCCAAACTACCGGCATTGACAGGAGGTGCGCCTCCCTCATTTCCAGAAGTCATCGGGATGTAAAGATTAACCAACAGGTCTTTACTTTTTGAATAAAAATATTCGGCAGTAAACCGAAGCCGGCTATTGAGTGTTACCAGATCAAAGCCCACATTGGCGGTTGTTTTTCCCTCCCAAACGAGATCGTTATTGGTTAATCTGGACTGAATCATGCCAATTTCCTTATATTCCGGTTCGCCAAATACGGCACGCGGCGCCGTGTTGATGATGGCTTGATAATCCCAAAAGCCAATATTACTTCCTCCAAGCGTACCGTAGTTGGCACGCAGTTTCAAATCATCAATAAACGGCACATTAAAAAAATTCTCACTGCTGATACGCCATCCTAATGATACAGAAAGGAAATTTCCCCATCGGGTATTTTTGGGCAAGCGCGACGTTCCGTCACGGCGGGCGGTCACTTGCGCCAAATATTTACCGTCGTATGCATAATTGATCCGCCCAAGATACGAAATCAGTGCAGCCTCAGTATAACTACCACCTGCGGTGGTAGTTCCAGTGGCAGCATCAAGTGACGTGATATATTCATCGCCAACCATTAGGGGATCTAATTTGGTAATCCAACGGTAATCTTCATGAAACTTGTTATATGTCATACCGACTAATGCATTCACATCGTGTTTGCCAAACTGATGTTTGAAACCATAGGTTTGTTCTACTAATATATCATGGTTTTTAGCGCTGTTATAACCCAAATGCGCTGCATCATCTCCTTGTCCCATAGTCCAATTCCCTTTCTTGCGCAATGTGTTGGTGATACCCATGTAACTCTTATAAGCAAAATTTAATTTGGCTTCGAACATCTTGAAAAGGGTGAGTTGTCCATACACATTACCTGTCAGATACTCTTCATCATTATCCCGTACCATCAAATCCTGCATGGCTACCGGATTCCGTCCATAGGAATTTGCCCGATCGTTATCGCCATAACCATATCCGCCGGTATGTGACGCATCATATACCGGAATCGTAGGCGGTATAGCAATAAAATCACTCCACGGGTTACCATTCAGCATTTTTCTATCCGATTTGGTGTAATAGAAGTTTTCGCCAAACGAAAAAATTCCTTTCTGCCCACTCGTATTGACACGAAACCCATATTTATCATAACCCGTGGCATACAATGCGCCATCATCAATCATTCGATTGAGGGAGGTATAATATTTTACCGTTTCAGAACCACCCGACAAGGAAAGATTATAGTTTTGCAATACACCGGTGCTCAACATCTCTCCCTGCCAATCCGTATCCCCATCGTAGTGGTTCTGACGTTTTGTAATTCCATCCACCCCAGCTAAAATAGCCTCATTATAGGCCCGGTCATCATAAATCTTATACGTTTTCGCATCCATCAAATCATAACGCGGTAACCAATTCAATGTCACCTGGGAGTCGAATTTCACTTTTAATTTACCTTCTCTTCCTTGCTTGGTGGTGATGATCACTACTCCATTTGCAGCGCGAGAACCGTAGATGGCTGCCGAAGAAGCATCTTTCAACACCTGAATCGACTCGATATCTTCTACATTGACACCTAAATCGCCACCTGCGTAGGCACCATCAATGATAAACAGTGGACCATTGTTGGTCATACTTCCCAAACCACGGATAACCATAGCGGCATTGGAGCCCGGCTGGCCGCTCGATGTAATCTTCACGCCCGAAGTCAATCCGCGCATAGCTTCGATCATATTGCCCGAAGTACGGTCTTCCAGAGCATCTTCTCTAACGGTAGTGACGGCGCCAAGTAAATCTTTCTTTTTTACAGAACCATAACCGATGACCACCACCTCATCCAGTATCTTGTTTTCCGGTGTTAACATGACGTTGATGACATTGTTGGCATCCACTACCACCTTTTGCGTGGCAAAGCCCACAAAACTGAATTCGATCGTCGCACCCTGATTAACTTTAATTTCATATTTACCGTTGATGTCAGTGGTTGTTCCATAACTACGGAGTCCTTCCCTGACTACAATGGTCGCTCCGGGGAGTGTTTCCCCATCATTGTCACTCACTGTGCCCGTGACATTTATTTGTTGTGCATACAAATCAAACGAGCACATGCAAAAACAGACTAATAACATGCACCAAAAATGCTTTCTATTAGCCAGTTGCTTCATTTTATTATATTGGATTGTTCTCATGTATTGTGTTAATTATAAGATTGAACAAATTGGTCAAAAGCGATTATTGACTTCGGATAAAAGCTTGCCAGTGGCGGCATCAGTGGCAGTCTTTTTAATAACTACCCGTTGAAGAACATTTTGTGAATTATTCCCGGCCTTTCCTGCTTGTATGCCTGGAAATCCAGAAGACATCATGTAGAAGATCATCAGGGGAAATCGATTCTCCCTGTTTTTTAATAAAACCTGTTTCATAATTTAACCTTTTTAAGGTGACATAAATAATTTAAGATTATATAAAAAGACTCGTATTTAGATTGGTATCAGCTTATTTCCTTTTTGTACGGGATAGATGATTGCGCCCCCATGCGGGTTACTGAAATTGCAGCAGCCTTACAAGCAAAACGAACGCTTTCGTCGATGGGTAGGCCATCAGACAAACCGACAGTTAATGCTCCACAAAAGGTATCCCCGGCTGCCGTTGTATCAATAGCTTCGACAGGAACAGCATCTATTTCGTAGTATTGGTCTTTGTCTTTAACCAAAGCTCCATCTGCACCTAAGGTGATGACAACAATGTCGACGCCTTTTTCGCTGATCACATTCGCTGCTTTTTTTGCCGATTTCCAGTCGGTAACTTTTATTCCTGAGAGCATTTCTGCTTCAGTCTTATTCGGCACAATAATGTAAAGACACTCTAACAAGTCATTCGGAAGATTTTGAGCAGGAGCTGGATTGAGAATGACTTTCACGCCGCTTTGATGTGCTATTTTTGCTGCATATTTTACGGTTTCCAAGGGTATTTCCAACTGCATCAATACCACATCGGCAGTTTCAATTTCGTGTTTCGTCTTTTCTATATCATTAGGTGATAAAGTACTATTGGCTCCCGGAGCTACTACAATACAATTTTCTCCTTGTGCATCCACCGAAATAAGCGCCGCTCCCGACGGATTATCGGGGTCAGAGAACACAAAATCTGTTTTGATTCCTTCATTTTTATATAACTCGACAGAGCGCTTCCCAAAAAGGTCATTTCCTGTTTTGGTAATAAACAATACATTTCCGCCCAATCGAGCTGCAGCAACAGCCTGGTTAGCTCCTTTACCTCCCGGGTTCATCAAAAACGTCCCTCCAATCACTGTCTCGCCAGGCACAGGAAGTCTATCCGATTTGATGACCATATCAGTATTACAACTACCAATAACAATTATTTTTTTTGAACTCATGTAACGTATATTTTTTAAGTTAATTAATATTTTTGTCCCTTATTCTCTAATAGTGATGGCAAACAGTCTAATATTTACCCATATTGATACTTTCTTGCAATGACAAAAATAGATGCATACGATACTAAAAAAATCCAAATAATATATATTTTTTATAATTTCAAATATCATAAATTTTAAATTATAATATATTAATTATTTTATTTATAGAAAATTAAATGCATAAAAATATTTCATTTTTGATAATTATAGATAATATTATAAATATGAAATTTACTAAGACTATAATTATAAGTTTTAATAAGCTAATCTTAATATGCGTGTAACAATATTGGCTATCATATTGTTACCTATTTATCAAAAATCTTTACCCTATGGTTTATTACCGGACGATTTTCGCCCCAACAGACAATAGCAATTGGTTTTTCACTATTTTTGCACCCGTTATATCAAGCAACCAACAGAATACATTATTTGAAATCAATATCTTACTGGAAAAACAAAAAAATCATGAAAATATGGATTGGTTTCATGCCTCATCAGTTGGTTGATATGTTGAAACGGATTCGCCGAAGTTAATTAAACATGAAAATTACCATGTCTCTCTCTCATTTAGGAAATAAAACCGATTATACATTTAAATACGACCCCTCAACTTTAGAGGTGTTCGATAATGCACACCCAGACAATGATTATTGGGTGTATTTCAATTGTCCGGAATTTACCAGCCTTTGTCCTATTACTTCACAGCCCGATTTCGCCACCATACATATTCGTTATATTCCAAATAAGCGAATGGTGGAAAGCAAAAGTCTGAAATTATACCTGTTTAGCTTCCGCAACCATGGTTCGTTCCATGAGGATTGCGTCAATACGATTATGAAGGACCTCACCCATCTGATGGATCCGAAATATATTGAAGTATGGGGTACTTTTACTCCACGTGGGGGTATCAGTATTTATCCTTTCTGCAATTATGGGAATATTGAACCACGTTATCAAGAAATGGTTCAATACCGCATGATGAACCATCATTTGGTAAAATAGAGCATAGATA
>JAVBMZ010000030.1:0-10183 GCA_031551935.1 Bacteroidales bacterium | reverse complement strand
CTGGGTCATCTGCTTGCCTGCTAATTCCTTCAGAGGTAAAACTTTTTCAATATCTGACCACAAAATCCATTCGTTAAAATCGTCATATTGCTTGGCATAATTGGAACAATATTGTGTCAAGTTTTCCATATCCTTCTCTTTATTAGAGGTATACCATCTTCTAACATCGTTGATATTAGGTGCATCCACAGGTATTTTAAGATACAGGGCTTTAACAACGTAGTCGTTTAGTGTAAAATTATTAGCCCGTTCATTATAATAACGTTGCATGTCTTCTTCAGATACCACTGTATCCAACTTCTCATGCAACCACTGTTCCTCATACTGGTATATCAGCAGCGATGTACGGTAAGTTTCCAATTCCTTTGAAATGTCTAATTGTTCGTTGGATAGGTTTAATTCTGCTTTTTGCAACAATAATTGGGTTTCAATCCATTTGTCGATATATAATTTTGCCAGTGACATACTATCTTCTTGGGAAGAATCATGTGGAAAAATATCTTTTATATCGCTGTAATATAAATATTTATCAAATACTCTGGCAACTGCCTTGTCGTTTTTGACTTCTTGCGTACATGCAGCTAAACACCATACAACACAGATAACACAGATAACAAATGGCGATGAACTTTTTCGCTTATTGGTTTTTATTGTTTTTAACCTTCTTTTCTGCATACTATCTTTTTATCGTTACGATGGTATAACTTGATTTTCCCTATTTTATTGTCCTTTGCCAGCTACTTTTACTTACACCGGAACTCTTAATTTTCACATAAATGGCTTGATGTGCCATTACGCAAACTATTAAAATGAGTCATCGGCTATAATTCGGCGCTTCCCGGGTGATGGTTACATCGTGCGGGTGGCTTTCTTCAATGCCCGAATTAGTAATACGTACAAATTTGGCATGATGTAAAGCCTCAATATCAGCAGCGCCACAATACCCCATTCCGGCACGCAATCCACCTACCAGCTGGAAAACAACTTCTGCCAATGTTCCTTTATATGGTACACGAGCTTCAATGCCCTCTGGTACCAATTTCTTGATATCTTCTTCCATATCCTGGAAATAACGGTCTTTCGATCCCTTTTGCATTGCTTCAATGGAACCCATTCCACGATATGATTTATATTTTCGTCCATTATAAATAATGGTATCGCCAGGCGATTCGTCTACACCTGCCAATAATGATCCGGCCATAATACAATGCGCCCCAGCAGCAAGAGCTTTCACTATGTCACCCGAATAACGTAAGCCTCCATCGGCAATAGCAGGTATACCATATGGTTTTACAGCAGCTGCAACATCATATATGGCCGACAGTTGCGGGACACCCACGCCTGCTACCACACGTGTTGTACAGATAGAACCCGGTCCAATACCTACTTTGACTCCGTCTGCTCCTGCTTCGGCAAGCACTTTGGCAGCATCCGCCGTAGCAATATTACCGGCAACAATGTCTATGTTGGTGAATTGTTTCTTTGCTTTTTTTAGCATCTCTACCACGTTCACATGATGTCCGTGGGCAGTGTCAATGATGACTGCGTCCACATCAGCCTTTACCAATGCTTCGATTCGCGCAAGCGTATCAGAAGCAACTCCCACAGCAGCAGCTACACGCAAACGACCCAAATCGTCTTTACAAGCATTGGGACGATCTTGTGCCTTCGTAATATCCTTATAAGTAATTAACCCAATAATGTGTTGCTTATCATCCACTACAGGTAGCTTTTCTATTTTATGGCGTTGTAGTATTGCCGCTGCCTTTTCAAGATCTGTACCGGCTGTAGCCGTAATGATATGATCTTTGGTCATCACCTCGACAATAGGTCGTTTCAAATCGTATTCGAACCGAAGATCGCGATTGGTTACAATACCTACCAAACGATACTTATCTACTACCGGGATACCTCCGATTTTGAATTCCTGCATCAATTGTTTTGCCTGTCCAACCGTAGCATCCACTTCGATGGTCACAGGATCATATATCATCCCGTTTTCGGCACGTTTCACCGTTTTTACTTGTTTGGCTTGTTCCTCAATATTCATGTTTTTATGGATGACTCCAATGCCACCTTCACGGGCAACGGCAATAGCCATAGTCGATTCGGTGACCGTATCCATAGCTGCAGAAACGATGGGTACATTCAACTTGATGTTACGGGAAAACATAGTGGACAAACTGACATTGCGTGGTAATGTTTCGGAATAAGCCGGAACCAACAACACATCATCGAAAGTCAAACCCTCAAATAAAATTTTGTCTGTGAAGAATGACATAAATAGTAATTTAAAATTTGGCAAAATTACAAAAAATAAGTAAATTTGTCACATGATAATTACAATGTGATAAAATCAACAAAGAAATTCCTACTGAAAAAATTATTGATAATGAAATATCCATGAACTCTACTGTTCACCAAATTGTAATGAACAAAGCATAGATATTCCCTGCCCAGTCGGGCATGTGGCCTTAAAAATTAAAGAATAATCATATGAAACAAATATCCATTTACGTGCTTCTGCTGATATTTATTGCCTATTCATGCGGCCCTAAAGAAAAGAAGTTCGTCATTGAAGGAAACCTTCAAAATGTTGAGGACTCTACCGTTATCCGGTTATGTAAAATGAGTGGAAACTTAATAGAAACTATAGCTTCAGATACCATTATTAATGGAAAATTTCATTTTGAAGGCGTATCTGATTCTGTACCTACCCCTTATGGATTACTCGTACGTGGAGACGGTTTTCCTTCGACCTGGTGTGAAATATGGCTTTGCAACAATAAGGTTTCCGTAAAAGGCGATTCTAAACTGCTTCAAACATGGACTGTAAAAAGCAACCTGAAAGAACAATCGGAACTCAATAAATATATTGAAACTTCAAAAGGCGATTTGGATCAAAACCAATTATACCTGATTGAGCGGAATAACTTATTCCAAGAAATGGAGGCAGAAGGTGCTGATCGAAATAACTTGCGAAAAAAAGTAAGTGCTGTAGATTCTCTCTCGAAGATTGTTTCCCAAAGAATTGCTTTTCGGGATTTGGATATCATGAATGAAACAGCCATCAGTCCTATTTGGATGAAAAAGCTACGTTCCGTTACGTATCATGCTAAAAACAATACTGAATTACATACCTTAGCTGTACAACAATTTAACCGTTTATCTGAGGAGCAAAAAGCATCGATCGAAGGCGAATCCGTCGCCAATCAATTATTCCCTCCAAAAGTACCTGAAATTGGCGATGATATGGTTGATGCCACCTTATACGATCTGGAAGGAAACACAATGACTTTGTCGGCACTTGGCAAAGACAAATATATGCTGATTGATTTCGGCAGCATTGGATGTGGCCCGTGTATTATGGCCATTCCTGAAACAAAATCTATCGTAGAAGACTATGCCAATATTTTATGTGTTGTAGGCATCAATGTGGATACGGAAAAAGCGCTTTGGCAAAAATTTTCTGAAGAGAAAGAAATCAATTGGCCGGACTTAAGCGATGGTAGAGGCATCAATGGAGGTGTAGCTGCAAAATACGGAACAACAGGAATACCTTATTATATCTTGGTTTCACCAACAGGTAAAGTCATCGACAAATGGATGGGATATGGCCAAGGAATTATTTTAGAAAAAATTAAACCTATTGTCAACAAATAACTATTGTCGGTTGTCTTAACTAAAGAAAAGAAATCTATACTCATTATAAAAACACCAAATATATTTTATGTAAAATGAGTAGTTTGGTACGACTTTTGTGTCTACTTCTATGTAAGACTAATGCAGTGGTTTATAGATTTTATAACATCAGTTTTAACTTTAACGTATTTCATTAATAGTTCATAGTCTTTATTTTTTCCGAAAAAAAACAATCATAGTATTGTATGTCAAATTTATGTGTACTTTTGTGCGCAATTTTATAACATTTTTGTAATTTAATCATTTAATTTTCAGTAGATAACATTTTATGGATAGCAGAAACGATTGGAAGCGTACTGCTGGGCCCGGAGCGTCTCCGCGTTCAGGAAAGTATGGAAACGAGCGTAAGGGAGTCCGCGAGGGATACAACAGCTCACAAAAAACATACGGGAACAATTACAACACCACCGGAAACCGTCATCGCAACACAGCCGATAATTACGGAAACCGGATGGAAGACCCGAATTATAACAGCTATGACAGGGGTAATAATGATGGCCTTGACTCTGGCTATATCGACCTGAATAGCGCGGTTGATTCGGTACCTGGCAAAAAGAAACGTAAACGTATTGTCAAAGAGAGCAACGCTCCCTCAAAGCCTTATCAAAAGGTTGTGTTAAAAAGGAATACTCCCAGAAAAGCACCTCCACAACTGCAAAAAAAGCAAAAAGCGGTAGCACCTATATATCCGGACGTAGTTTTTGATAAACCCATCCGGTTGAACAGGTTCATATCCAATACTGGGTTGTGTTCACGTCGTGAAGCAGATGAATATATCAAAGAAGGATCGATAAAAGTCAACGGAGAAGTGGTGACCGAAATGGGTGTAAAGGTAAATCCCGGAGATGAAGTATGTTACAAAGATAAAATTTTAAGTAGCCAACGTAAGATATACCTTTTATTGAACAAGCCAAAAGGGTTTGTGACTTCCGTGGACGAACCTGAGGGTAAAAAGATTGTCATGGATTTGGTTAGAAGCGCTTGCAAAGAACGTATTTACCCTGTCGGAAGGCTGGATAAAATGACCACAGGAGTGCTGTTACTGACCAACGACGGCGATTTATCCCTGAAACTTACACATCCATCAAACCGGATGCGTAAAGTATACCAAGTAAATTTGGATAAGCCACTCACCGAAGAAGATTTGGAGAAATTAGCCAAAGGTATTGAATTAGAAGATGGTTTCATTGCTTTTGATTCTATAGCATATACCGACCCAGACAATCACACGCAAGTGGGTGTAGAAATACATTCAGGTAAGAACCGGATCGTACGCCGCATGTTTGAATCTGTTGGTTATAAGGTCGTTAAATTAGACCGCGTATATTTTGCCGGATTGACCAGAAAAGGCTTGAAACGCGGAAAATGGCGCTTCCTTTCGCCTGAAGAAGTAGCTTTCCTTAAAATGATGCCTTCTTAAATAAGCATTTCATTAGTAATAGTATCAATATACAAAAGGGTACAAAACTTATCGGTTTGTACCCTTTGTGCATTTATAGTAAACGATCTTTCCTTTTTATACGTCTTCTGCCAATGGTATGCTGAAATAGAAAGTAGTACCCACATCTATCTTACTATCCAACCATATTTTACCATGATTGTGCTCTACAAAGTCTTTACACAGCATGAGACCTAAGCCCGTTCCTTTTTCCTTTTCGGTACCTGGCGTTGTAAAATTGGCCATTGCAAACATTTTCGCTTGATTCTCGGGGCTGATACCCATTCCCGTATCCTTGATGGATACAATCACATACCCTTCCTTGGTTAATGCTTTGATAGAAATAATCCCGCCGGGATAAGTGAATTTAATGGCATTAGAGATGATGTTACGAAGGATGATTTTCAACATCTCCACGTCAGCACGCACATGCACATTTGTTTTTAACGAATTATCAATCACAATATGTTTTTGTTCGGCCTGCATACGGTAGAAGTTGATGCTATCATCAATCACTTTTTGCATATCCACATCTTCAAAAATCGGTTCAATGCCGCTCAGTTGGTATTGAGACCAATGAAGCAAGTTTTCGAGCATTGTAGAAGTGTTTTCTACACGCGAAAGCAATTTTCCGAAAAAATCAACCAAATCCCTGCGTGCAATGCTATTGGTGTTGAATAGATTCAACAACGCTTGTAAAGACGACATGGGACTACGTAAGTCGTGTGAAATAACAGACAACAGCTTATCTTTTACCATGTTGCTCTTTTCCAAGCTGGCATTTTGTTGTGAAAGATATTGTTCCTCATCAATACACTTATCTACTTGTTCATTCAGTAGATTCAACTGATGTGCATTTTGCCGGTTTTCGATAGATAATACTTTTATATATGATTTTTTCCGGTAGTAAGCGCATACTTGCACTAAGATTGTCAACAGCAGTAAACAAACGATAATGCCTAAGACAGTAACGATATGTTGATGGGATCTTTTTGCTTGTTGCTCTTTGTATAACTGACATTTTGTCTCCGTAATCCGTTGTTGTAAGCTGTCTATATGATAGTCTTTCTGTAAATCCTGGTATATTTGCTCCTTTTGAAACGTACGCAGCTCCATCATAACGTTTGCTTTTTTATTCAGATGAAAAAACGCCGCCTGGTAATCGTTCATCGCCGAATCAATAGCAATCAACCAACGATAATGAACTATCATCAACGGTAAGTCTTTTTCCATAGAAGCTGACTCCAGACTTTTTTCCAATAACTGTTTTGCTTCCGTATAATTACCTTTATTGAAAAGTAATTGCACAGAATCCTCCTGCAATAGCTTTATATCCTGATATGTAGCCACATCATACGATTCCGCTATAGCATTACTACATAGGACAAGCCCAGTAAATAATAAGGTCAACCAAACTGTTATAGTATCGTATTTGGTCATTCAATTGATGTAATGATACAATATGTCTTACCTTGTTTATACGTAAAGGTTGGAAAAAGGTTTTTTTGCATCGTCATATTTACACATAAATCCGGCTTTTCAATCGTTTTTTAGAGGGTAATTCCCCTCATTCTTCGCCAATTCACCAAAGACATAAGCCCAATCCATGTATCTAAAGAAGATCGTGAAGGTATCATTATTTTTATCCCACCCATATGATATATTCAAAAAAACAAATACCTTTGCCGCCTCAATTCATTTTATAAAATTATTCATTATGCATGTAAAAATCAGATTAACCAGACAAGGGAAAAAAGGTTATCCCTTTTACCACATTGTTGCGGCTGATAGCAGGGCGCCACGGGATGGCAAGTATATCGAGAGATTGGGTTCGTACAATCCGAACACACATCCGGCCACTGTCGAACTGGATTTCGACAAAGCCCTTACTTGGTTGAACAACGGAGCCCAACCGACCGAAACATGTAGAAATATTCTTTCGCACGAAGGTGTGTTATTGAAAAAACATTTGCTCGAAGGCGTTAAAAAAGGCGCTTTTTCTGAAACTGAAGCCGAAACGCGCTTTCAAAAATGGTTGAGCGAAAATCGCGCCAAAACAGAAACGTTGAGGAACGAAACTACCAAAACCAAAAATGAATTAGCCCGCAAACGTAAGGAAGAAGAATTAAAAGCCAAAGAAGCCACTGCAAAAAAAGTAGCTGAAAAACTTGCGGCTCTCGAACCTAAAGCAGAAACACCAGCTTCTGCAGAAGTTCAACCGGAAGTGGCTGACGAATCCGAAGCAACGGCTGAGTAATGTCAACACATATTGCTTAAACCCTCAAAGTGATTATCTTTGAGGGTTTTTCATTTAAAGTTTGTTGAAAATTCGATTCATATACATTCCCAATATTTTTAGGCCCTTTTAACGTGTTACATATACCCTCCCTGCAACTCATCGGCAAATTTACCAAAACACACGGCTATACGGGAGCATTGATCCTTGTTTCGGAAGATATCCCGATGGACGCCTTGGCAGAACTACGGGAATTATTCGTAGTGATCGACGGATTGTATGTACCTTTTCCAATAGAAGAACTGACACTACGAACCGATACTTCAGCACTGGTGAAACTTGAATTTGTAGACGATTTAACAACTGCATCTGACCTGGTGGCTTGCGAGGTGTATGCGGATATCATATACAACGAACAAAAAGAAGCCGGATGGGAACAATGGCTGGGATATACCGTACATGACGCTAAATATGGTAACATCGGTATCATTCGCAACATAGAGGATTACAATGGCAATATGGTGCTACAAATGATGGACGGCAACCGGGAAATATTGATATCATTGTTCCCTGGCCTGATTTCCAATGTCAACCAAAAAACAAAAACACTGTATATGACTGCTCCGGAAGGGTATTTTGAAAGTTAATTTGTTTTCAACATATCTTTTTGAATAGGGTTGGGGATGAGCCTCCCCCTGCCCCTCCGAAGGAGGGGTGAATAAAGTCGCCGAGGCGCTGGTGTCGGTGCCCAAATCCATGAGTGGCTACTTAAAAAAATTGAGTAGCCACTTAGTATGAAATGTTCTAATGTTTAAAAATGTGGTGGTAAAAATTTGCTTTTTAACATAGCATACGACAAAATGGAAAATCTGCTCAAATCATATCATACAAAACATTTGCTGCTCAACATAGGGCCTTTTGATTATATGCCAACAGGTGGATTAGTATATCTGTACTCGGTTATCACTACACCATCACCCATATCCAATGTATAAAGCCATTTTATTTTTCTTAATTTCTTTTTTAAATACCAGTACTCTTGTTTTTCAAATGGTTTCTTATCGATCTTAATTTCCCATATCATATCTTGTTGTGTTTTATTAATCTTAACATCATTAAATGTCAATTTGATATTCTTATAATTAAAACAAACAATAATCTCACTATCTGGTAAGGTTGCATCAGAAATAAAAAAACTATTTTTATCTATTCGTACAGTTATAGTATCTAAGCCATGCAAAAAGTAAACATTAAAATTTGTCGGCACAATTACACAGTTTTCAATAATAAATTTAATGTTCACTTTGTATTCATTCCCTTCAATTTTAAGACAAGGGAACAATAAGAACAAAAGGACATATATATACTTATTTGTTAATTTCATTATTTTGCTCTGTAGGTTACAAATTTATTAAGATTTTTTATTACTGAAACGGTACCAGTTCCATTATGTATGGTTACAGTGTTATTGCCAGCTCCTAAAACATAAGAATTACCAGGATAATTACCAGCTACATTAAAATCATCAGGTTTAGTAGGTGATTGGTTAAAAGATCTTGTTTGACCACCAATTGTATTTACAGATGGTGTCCGTACTCCCCTTGGGTGTACATGGTATGAGCCTTCCCTTACTATTAATGGAGAGTTTGGGTCTGCCCTATGCTCTACATTCACGGTTGCCATTGAACCATAGGTAGGTTCTGTTTTAGGGCCAGGTTTTGCAGGTACCGCTTGTGGTTGCCCATCTCTATCTTTTCCGTAAATTCCACCTTCTTCATGAAACCCACCTTCATTATCATCACCTTTGAATGCATCTGTTCGCCCAGTATTTGCACTATTAGATCTATTAACTACAGCCCCCATTTCTGCCCTAACATTTGCACTTGGCAATTCTTCAGCGGAACTGATACTATTAGAATTTGTGGCGCCACCTGCTTTTTCTGTGGCAGCTATTGCTTTTCTTTCACCTTTGTCCTTTACCAAATACACCTTTCCATCAGCATTTCCATCATTACCTAAATATTTCATATCTTCATCCACGAAATCTCCAGCGACTGTTCCATCGGGATCAATAAATCTAACGGGATTATTCAATGCGTAGTTATAAGACGACCATGGATAATATTTCTCCGCCAATGGATCCGGCACCCACCACCTACCCAAAGTATAGTCTAACATCCTGTTTTCATGGAAGCCCCACTCAAGATTCAGCGCCGTTTCTAATTCTTTTCCCGAGTACTTATACCCGTTCCATTCGTCTTTAATAGCCGATTGGAAGGTCATGTCCGAACCCTGCATCAACATGCCGAAGGGATAGTATGTATTCACCTCCAGTATCTGGCTGGGCGTGTGGCTGACCACCAAATTATCAAAGAACACCGGCGTCTGTGCCTCGTTGTTCACAAACACTTCAAAAAAGCCATTCTCCTGTATCACAAACTTATCCGTGTTCAGGGTCTGGATGACGTTTATCTTATCTTCCACAATTTTCGTGCCTGTGTTGGCTTCCACAATGTCAAAATCAGCATTGTACAACACATAATTTAATCCGGCGGTAGGTTGTGGATGAGCCTCCCCCTGCCCCTCTGAAGGAGGGGAGAACAAAGCCGCTGAGGCGCTGAGGTCGGTACCCAAATCCATGGCCAATTGCGACGCTTCGCCTACGACGGCTCCCGTCGGGTTGGCTAAGGAGGCCAAGGCGCTGCCGACCACCGGCAGGATGCCGATATCTTGATTGGGTAATTGCTGGTCTACATTGTAGAATGCCTTGGCCGCAATGGATACCGTATCGCCCGCCATCACCTTGA
>JAVBMZ010000201.1:0-19991 GCA_031551935.1 Bacteroidales bacterium | reverse complement strand
TGTTGAGCGCATTAGCCATGTTATTAATGACCATTAATATGTTGATCTGCATCTATCATGCAAGAAAATAGTGGTTATCCATGTGTTCGAAAGTAATATCAAGATGACATAGCAATGTATAAAAATCGGCTTGATAACCTTAATTTGTCGTCTGTAGCAAGTATCTTTACCTTCGGTGAGCCCGCCTGACTACGGGCAGGTTTTGCTGGACAATTAAGTTACAATATCATTATCAAATCGTATGAAAATGGACATATCTAAACCAAAGACAGTTGATGAATATATTGCCGTAGCTTCTCCTGATGTGAAGGAATATTTGGAACAACTGCGTATGGCCATACTACAGGTTGTACCGCAAGCACAGGAAGGAATCAGTTACGAAATGCCTGTTTATAAACTAAATGGAGTTTTGGTTTATTTCGGTGGATTTACCAAACACGTCAGCCTATTTCCTGGTCCAAAAGCCATTGTGGCGTTTAAAGAAGAATTAACAGCGTATAAAACTTCTGCCGGTACTATCCAGTTTCCTATCAACAAGCCTATTCCGATTGATTTGGTGAAAAAAATCGTACAGTTCCGTATGAAAGAAAATCTGGCCAAAAACAAATGAAGCATCATGACAACATGATACGGAAATTCGAAAATGCAGACATAGAAATAGTTGTTAACATCTGGTTGGATGCCTCTATCATGGCTCATCATTTTATAGAGGCGAGTTATTGGCACAGCAAAACAGATGATATGCGAAATGTTTATCTTCCTGCTGCTACAACCTATGTTTATAAAGATGTAGGGAAAATCCTCGGATTTATTTCTATGGTGGGAAATTATATTGCAGCTGTTTTTGTATCGCCCGAATTTCAGAGGAAAGGTATTGGCAAGCAATTAATAGATTTTGCCAAATCGAAATATGATATGTTGGAATTGGCTGTTTATAAAGAAAACAAAGCATCCGTTGATTTCTACACAAGACAAGGTTTCCAAATCATGCGCGAAAATATCGAAGAACATACTGGACATGCAGAATTAGTCATGAGATTTGAAGGATAACCATGATGATATGAAAAAATGAATCAACCGTTGAAATATTACCAAGGAAGAATCCCTGCTTGCGGTATATTTTGTGGCGGTTGTCCGGTATACGTGAGAACAAAGAATCCTAGCTGAAATCAATTTTCAAAGATGTGCACGTTGTAAAACTTTCCATTTGTGCTGTCAGGAACGGAATATCACAAATTGTCATCAATGTAAGACTTTTCCATGCTACAAGTTCAAACGTTTTGCCAAAAGCTGGTTGAAATATGAGCAAGATCTTATCAGCAATCAGCATTTACTGAAAGACTCAGGTGTTGAAGATTTTTTGAAATATTACAATTCCATGCTACAATCTGGCGCCGCTGAACGGATCGAGCATGGGTTTTATATCCGCAAAGCAACAGTTTCTGATATTCCCGAATTAAAAAAGCTTTATAAAAATACCGTTTTATCCATCAATCGAAAAGATTATTCAGCCGAAGAAGTCAAAGATTGGGCGTCATGTGGTGATAATATACCGCATTGGCGTGAACTGTTTATCGAACAACATTATTTTATTGCAGAAAATGAAACACGGGAAATAGTAGGTTTTGCTTCTATTAACGATACTGGCTACATACATACCATGTTTGTACACAAAGATTTTCAACATCAGGGAATTGCCAGCTTGCTTTACCATACTCTTGAACAGTACGCTGAGATAAAGGACTTAGAAAAAATAACATCAGAAGTTAGTATTACTGCAAGGCCATTTTTTGAAAAACAAGGATTCAGAGTCGACAAAAAACAGAAAAGGAAAGCGAATCAATTATATCTTACCAATTATAAAATGAGTAAAAGGTTAAAAGTATGACGGCTAAAGAACATTTTTACGCACTGACCGTTCAATGGACGGGAAATAAAGGGGCTGGAACTTCCGATTATCGTTCCTATGAACGAAGTCATGTTATTTCGCCCACAAACAAACCGGATATCCAAGGTTCGGCAGACCCTGCCTTTCGTGGCGACAAAACAAAATACAATCCTGAAGAGCTTTTGTTGTCATCGTTGTCAAATTGCCATATGCTCTGGTTTCTGCATTTGTGTGCTGATAATGGTATTATCGTCATTGACTATGTCGATCATCCCACGGGTATTATGCTTGAGACGGACAATGGTAGCGGAAGATTCAAAGAAGTGGTGTTGAATCCTGTAGTAACTATTACCGAAGAAGTGGTGGCTGATAAAATTGCCGATTTGCATAAAAAAGCTAATGAGCTTTGTTTTATTGCAAATTCGGTGAACTTTCCGGTAAAACATAACGTTAGGGTACAAATAACATCATAAATACCGCATGAACAACGAAATCATCAAAAAATTTGGCGTCGAAAAATACGACCAGAAACTTATGCTTAACAAACCTGTCGACATTAAGGATTTTGATGGGCTCTCTTTTGATACAATCATCAGTAAGGATAAATATAATTTGATTTTTGCTTTTATTTTTTCTTTGGACGAGTTTACAAATTTACTGAAAACGATTATTAACCGCGATTTATTGAATTCCAATGGAATCGTATATTTTGCTTATCCCAAAAAAGGGAATAAACAGTATAAAAAATACATTGGACGGGACGATTTTTTCGGCGTAATAGATATGAGCCATGAGGGCTATGTGTACAATAGTCCCATCAAGTTTAACAAAATGGCAGCTTTCAGTGAGATATTTACTGTTATTGGCTTAAAACAAGATGAAAAAAGGAGAAAATCGACGCAGCCCAGTCAATGTGTGGGTGATTATATAGAGCGTATTCCTGATGTGAGAAAACAGCTTAAGACAAACAAAGAAGTGTTGGCCTTATTCGACAAACTCACGCCCGGTTATCAACGCGGCTGGGCACGCTATGTATATAGTACGAAAAATGAAGCTACCATTGAAAAACGTTTCACTGAAATGGAACATATATTGAAACAAGGATACAAATCGATAGATTTATTTAGGCAGTACAAAAAACAATTCTTAAATTGATTCATATGCAACCACTTGTAGTAAAGGCAGCCATCCAAATTGGCAAACCAGCTTCGGAAGTTTTTGAAGCCATTGTGGATCCCGAAAAAATGAAACATTATTTCATTGCTAACAGTACAGGGCGCATGGAAGAAGGAAAAACCGTGGTGTGGAAATTTCCTGAATTTGATTTTGAAGCGCCTATTCGTGTAGACAAAATAAAACAAAACCAATATGTTTCGTTTTATTGGGAAGGTGTCAAAGACAAAGAAATGCTTGTAGAAATGACGTTGGTACCACAACCCAATGATTCGACAGTGGTGCATATCACCGAAAAAAGTATGGAAAATAACGATGCCGGAATAGCTTGGCTTATTGGCAATACCGAAGGCTGGGCTAATTTTCTTGCCTGTATGAAAGCTTACCTGGAATATGGGATCAACCTGCGAAAAGGGGCGTTTGATTTTATGAAATGAAAGTACGTTTATTTTAAATTTATTCCGGCCTTACGTGCTTGCGAATGTTGCAAGTGCCGCTTGATATGGTATAATTGCCTGTCTTTTAAAAGTTTTGCGCCTGTTTGCTTGAACCAAAACGAAATGTTGTTTTCCATACATATATCGTGGAGCTCCATCACCCAATCAAAATTACATGCGCGGGCTTCGCTACCCGATTCTCCACCAACCACAATTTGTTCTACCCATGAACCAATGTCGTATGGACGTAAATCAATATGTCCCAGAATTGGTTCACAGATGATGATTTTGTGTTTGATTGGGGCAGCTTTGTATATTGGCAAACGATAATTCGCACGGTCTTGGTTTTCAACAGTACAACAAATAGTAACGTTATCATAGCCATCACCCCAATCATCTGGTAACGTTTCACGTAGGCGATCAATTCTCTTGGTAATTATCATGAAATGCAAATCATTGCGAAGGCGTATCATTTCCCATGCTTCGGTGCGCCATGAATCGGCATCTTCCAAAAAGAAATCGGAGGTAAAACAAGTATAAAGTAGTGTTCCCGGGGAAACTTTATATTCTCCATTTCGCTTTTTACGGATGGGTAGGTCAAAGTTTTTTGTTTTTGCTACAATGCTGCTGTCAATATCACGTTTTGCATCACCACGATAGACGTAGCAATGCTGACAACCTGCACTTAACTTATGGCAACCATGCCATAGGTTCCACATCATCGACTTTTTTTCAATAGCATTCTGGGGCATCGCTACGAATGTTTCCTATCCATAAATTGAATTGTTTCTGCCACGATGTTGTCAAGTTTTTTATATTGCTTGATGGGTTCTTTCGATTGCATATCGACCATGTTTTTTATTTTTTAAAGATCTGATTGCAGGCACATTGCACAACTTATTTGTCCATCTTTCGAATAAGCTTGTAGAGCCTTTGTTTCTGCGAATCCTTTTCCATTTCAGATAACCGAGCTTGTATTAACTCAATGAATTGTTTTTTATTCGACGGATGAACAGCAATGATTGACTTTTCGGCATACATGGGCAATTGTTTCGGCGGACATATTTTCAATTGTGCTAACAACAGAGGAAAAGTCGTTTCAGCATAAGCAGAAAAAGCTGAAAGCTTAGTCAATATTCCTACACCGTGATCCTTTGTTATCACCGATCCGTCGTCCATAGCCAAGATTATCCGTGGTAACAACTTAAAAATTGTTTCAGGCTGAATTGTTGTTATGATGTCCAATGCGGTCATAACACCCCAAACCAAACGATTATTTTTCGAAGTTAACATATTACCAAATGTTTCACAATAAGGTACTATCAAATCTGCAGCACCAAGTTCGCCGATTTCGTAAAGCACCTTGATACAGTCACTTTGAATATTTTTGTCTTTGTTGTATAAATTATCCACCAATTCTTTTACCCAATCTATACGCTTTGATCGGATGATTTCAACAGCTAAATCTTGGTTAGGTTTGTCATCCCTTCGCCCAAGACTTGTTGCTATCAGTTGAATAGCAGTTGTTTCTTGATTCATATAATAGGTCATCAGATTATTTTTCACTGTTGTTGACAAAGATATGATAGTTTTTCAAAATAACAGATAAAAACAGACCCGGATAGCTTTCGCAAAGCTATCATTCTCAAATCATATACAGCCAATATATCATAAATAAATTTGTTATTATTATATCTATTTTTATAGACATATTTTTAAATTATTTTTTATGGTCTATAAATATAGACTATATTTACAAAAATTTTAAATACCAAAAAACATGAACCAAACAATCATCTATTTCATTATTTCCGCTTTTACTATCACGTCTTACGGACAGGTAGCCATATCAGTTGGCGGAACAGCACAAAAAACAGAATCAACTAGGTTGGATCAAGCCGCTATTAGATGCCATTACAAATTTGTACAAAAAGATAAAAACAACCAGTTGCAAACCGATACCGTGACTCTGGATATAGGATCGGAAATGTCAGTATATTACGATATGGCAAGACAAAAGCAGGATTCGTTTATTTCGAAACATCTCAGCAAGATTAATCTCACTACCATCCGCAGTATCAATATCATGAAAGAACAGGATTCGTTCGAACCGGAAAATGAAGTTGGACCCTCCTTCACTACCGGTAGAGCAAAAGAAAGTGCAAGGCTTTTGAAAAACAGACGTACTGGCGAGATCATCATTATTGATTATATCGAGTCGGTACCTGAAAAATATAAGTTTACCGAAACCATACCCCCGCAAGCATGGCAAATCACCATTGATACGACTACTATACTAGGTTATCCTTGCCAGAAAGCAACAGCAGTTTTCAGAGGAAGGAGCTACGAAGCATGGTTCAGCCCCGAAATACCCATAAATGATGGCCCTTGGAAATTTTTTGGATTACCGGGATTGATACTGAAAATAACCGATACCGGGAATATATTTTCGTTCGTCTGCGTAGGAATGGAAAACCTTACCCCATATCAGGATATTACCATACAACAAGTGAAATATATCAACTGTAACAGGGATGAATTATCAAAAATCAAGAAAAAACAGAGTGGGGAAATGAGGTTTACCATCAATGGTGGTGATATTTTCATAGTATCGATGAAAGCAAAAGATATTTTTTATCCTCTGGAAGCCGAATGAGTCCTCTGAAACGACTTTTCATTTTGCTCATTATCATGCCACACATTTCTGCTTCCCTGGCACAAGCCGTAATCAATGGTTTGGTGACAGACAAGGAGAGAAAGGAAGCTATTGTCAATGTTAACGTAACGCTTCAGGAGCAAGGACAGTCGGCGATCATTGGTTTCACGTCTACCGATGAATTGGGCCGTTTCAGCATTGAGTACAAAGGGACAAGGGATAGCATTGTAGTTTCGGTAAGCGGATTTAATATCAGGAAACAGTGTAAAACGGTAGACAACAGTAGTCAAACACTTTCATTTACCGTTGATTACCAAACCATCGCATTGAACGAGGTGAAGATCAAAGCGCCAAAAATCAGACAAATAGGTGACACATTGAATTATAACGTAGAAAGTTTCATTGACTTAAACGATCGAAAAATTGGCGATGTGTTAAAGAAGATGCCTGGAATCGACGTAAAAGAGGACGGTTCGATTGAATACCAAAACAAACCCATCAACAAGTTTTATATCGAAAACCTGGATGTATTGCAGGGCAGATATGGCATCGCTACCAACAACATCGATGCCAAGGATATATCGACTGTGCAAGTAATGGAAAATCATCAGCCTGTGAAAGCTTTGAAAGATATAACTTTTTCGGACCAAGCTGCCATTAACCTCAAATTAAAGGAATCGGCGAGAGGGATACTCATGCTGAATGGACAAGTGGGTATCGGCGCACCAACTTTACTGTGGGACAATGAATTGGTGACGACCTATTTGTCGAGACAAACACAAAATATCTCTTTTTACAAAAGTGCCAACACAGGTAATGACATTACCCGTGAACTGACATCCTTTTATTCATCAGATGCCAGTCGCATGGGACACAACGGTCTACTAAACGTACAATCATCCACCAACCCGGCTATCAGCCAGACAAGGTATCTATTTAACCGGTCAAACATATTGTCGACAAATCAATTGTGGGGGTTGGCCAACGATTATACGCTGACAGCCAATATCCAATATCTAAACGATGAATGGGAAAAGAATAGTCTGGCCTATACAGAGTATTATCTACCAGGAAATCAATTACTCGATATTAGCGAAACACTCAGTTCAAAATTACACCGGAATCAGCTCAAAATAGACCTGCAACTCAATGCAAACAAGGATAAACTGTATTTCAGTAATCTTTTGAAGATAGAAGGATCGTGGGATAAGGAATATGGAAGAGCAGTCGTGTCCGATACCATCGGTCAGCAATTAAAAACACCAGATAAGTTGACTTCCAACACATTCAACATCATCAAAACATCTAAAGGGCTTACCTGGAATATTTATTCATTCAACGGATATAGTAATTTGGGACAAACCCTAGTGGTTGCGCCTGTGTTGTATGATGGATTGTTTGAAACCACACCTGACCAATCAACCATGCAACAAACATACGGACTAGAACATTTTTCTTCTATACAAAAAGTTTCGTTCGGATGGGGTGAAGGTGTTTGGAAACAAAGTTATGCTGTCCAGGCTCGCATGGATGTACAACATTTGTCGTCTGGTTTATCGACAACTAGCCCTGAAAATCTTCCCGACACGCTCAAAAACGAACTATACCGAAATCAATTTACCTGGACCACATCTGCGCAATATTCGTACAATCCCATGAAAAAACTACGGATGAATGTCCATTTCCCATTGGATTACTTATGGATACATAGCAACAACAACGATAACAACCGCAGTGACCAACGATTTTATTTTAATCCATCGACAAATATTCACTATAGGCTAACACCATACTGGAGTGCCGTACTAAATCTCGGACTCAATCATTCTACAAGCGGTATTCGTGATGGGTACACACATTATATCATGACATCATACCGTAACCTGGCACGCAACGACAGCAGATTTTATGAACAACAGGTACAGGACTACGGGATTTACGTGAGCTACCGGAATCCATTAAAAACATGGTTTATCAGTATAAATACCAATTACACAAGAACACGGGCAAATTTGCTCCATACTTACGAATACCAAGGAATATTAAGGATACTAAAAACCATTGACATGTCTTATATTTCGAAAAATGTCAAAATGGGTATGTATGCCAGTAAAGAGGTAGAAGCACTCGCGTCGGTGGTTTCATTGCGCGTCAACTATTCACGCATACGATCCTTACAAGCTAATCAAGAAGAAATAATCCCCTTCAGGAATCATTTTTGGAATTTTTCGCCAGAAATAAAGACTAAAATTACCAGATATGCCAACTTTTCGTATCAAATGACCTTCAATCGGGTAACGAGTAAAACTACTAACAGCGGGGAAAAGCTTCCACCCATACGAACCATGTCACACAAGTCGGCCATTAACCTGTTTCCGGTAAAAGGATTGAATATTTATTTCGGTTATGAGTATTTTTACAATAATATCATCGCAGAAGGTAGTCGTCACATGTCATTTGGTGATATTGGCATCAGGTACAAATGGCAAAAAGCCGAAATCCGAATTGACTATATCAATATTTTCAATACCAGCAGATATGTTTCCACGTCATATAGCGAAACAAGTAGATATTGCTATATGTATGATCTCCGACCGGCCGAAGTGCTATTGAAGATAAGATTTAAAATTAAATAAAAAATCTCAACCTGATCTTCATTTTAGTAACGAAGTTTTCAGGTAAAATGGGGCAAAATCGTGTTAGTAGATATGTTGTCAATAAAATGAAAATCACAAATAATTAACAATGAGCATTTTATTAATCGGCTATTTATATAGATATTCGTCTATAAAAATAGATGTATTTTACAAAATATTGCATACATTTGTCCAGCATTAATAAAAATGTCAAAATTATAGATAACCAATGATTGTTCAATTAACCAAAGCTGAGGAGCAGGTGATGCAGATTTTATGGGAACTTGAAGAGTGCACCGTACAGGATATCCGCGAAAAATTTAATGACCCAAAACCAGCACGAACCACCATCGCTACTGTGTTAGGTGTGCTCGAAAACAAAGGATTTGTCAGGCACAAGACATTCGGCCGGGTAAACGTGTATTATCCTGAAATTGCTAAAAAAAGTTATTCGAAGACACAATTATCGGGTATTCTAAAAAATTATTTTAACAATTCCTTTGCTGCGATGACTTCGTTTTTTGCAAAAGAGAATAATATTTCTCTCGAAGAAATGGACAGAATACTCGAAGAGGCCCGTAAGGAAATGAAAGCCGGGGGTAAGGAAAAAAAGAAATATAAAAAATAGCCTCGTGATGGAAACATTTGTTATTTATCTGTTGAAAACAGGGATGTGGATCGGATTTTTCTGGATGGTATACTGGTTATTCCTACGTAAAGAAACCTTTTACAGATTCAACCGGTATTATTTATTGGTTGGTTCGATTTTGTCGTTTGTGATTCCCCTCCTGCAATTGCGGTATATAGTGGAAATAGCCGTACCAGTATCTTTAGACAGTACCACTACCACGGCGGTAGCGTTGCCCGATCATGTGTCTTTTAACTGGATTTTTGCGTTGTTGGTAACTTATGGATGCGGAATTATTGTCATAGCTGTCCGTTACCTATCTGGATTATGGAAAATAATCGCCATGCTGATGTCACAACCTACAAAGAAAACCGGTTCATGCCTTGTGGTGGATTCGCCCGATGTACAGCATCCGTTTTCGGTTTTCAACTATGTCTTCATAAATACCCAAATGACTTCGGATGTAGCGCAAAAGATGATTCTGGAGCATGAGCAGGCGCATATTTGGCAAAAGCATTGGGTAGATTTGACCGTATGCAACTTGATTTGCGTCTTGCAGTGGTTCAATCCGTTTGCGTGGTACTACATCAAGATGGTGAAACAGAACCACGAATACCTAGCTGACCAGTATGTTTTGCAAAAAGGCTATTCACCAGCTATATATCAGGCTGTATTACTCAGTTATACTCTCAACACACAAACTTCACTGCTGGTTCATTCATTTGCACATGCAGGCAGAGCCAGTCGCTTTTGGATGATGAGAAAATCGGTGTCTAATCCGTTGCGGAAAGGCGCTGTACTCATTGTACTTCCTGCATTGGCTGTTTTTTTGTGGGCATTTGCACAACCTGTGTATATCTTCGAGAAACAAAATGTGGTGGAAAAGTCTTTAGCGGTCGTGTCTGACACGTTATCCATACCCAGTAAAACTATTGAAAGTCACACGGTAGAAAAATCAGAAGAACTACAAACACAAACCATCCACCAACCTACAGATGTAGAACCGGAAAATATTGAATCGGTTGTCCAAACGGAATACAAGGAAATTCAAGCGAACGGGTCAGAAACATTAGAAGCTGTTTCACCAAAGACTATACCCGGAACTGATAGAAATATCAATTCCATGTCAGGTCAAACCAAAGAACAAACAGTATCTATTAAGGTTTCCGATACAACATTAGAAGCCAACCAGCCTTTGATTTTGCTGGATGGCGTAGAAGTCCCAAACACAACTTTAAAAACAATTAACCCTGATAACATACAATCTATTGATGTACTCAAAGATAAATCGTCAACAGCTTTATATGGAGAAAAAGGAAAAAACGGGGTTATATTGATTAAAACCAAACCACGCCCTAGCCTACCTTAAGACTTTTAGACTAAATACAATAAACCCGACATACCGCAAGAAGCTGAAAATCAATCTCTAATAGATAAAAACGACTTTTTATCCTATGTTGCCTCTCCTTGGTCTACTGTCTGGTAATACCTTACCTATATTTTGCCTTCCATCACCAGCACATCATGCGCCATGGATATTTGTCTGATAAAAATTTCTTTGATACGTTTTTAGTCTTTCTGTTTTTATTTACAATCTCTGTTTCCATCCAATTTATTACGAAACACTATTTTTCTATTTTTGATAAAATATTTGCATTAACAGACCGACTGGTCGGTCTGTTAATTTCATTGAAGTATGTACAAAGTCTCTGCAAATAAACAAATCAGCAACCCACCTATAGGGGGACGGAGAAACTAAAAGTAAAATATTAGCTGATATTCATTTCTTCATCCCTAATTTTTAATTCTTAATTTCCATGTAGCTTTGCATCCGTTTAAACCATACCGGATATTTTGCCATCATCAAGAAAATGCCTAAAGTACAAGCTGTAGTATCAAAATTCATGATGGTACTTGTTTTTGCCGTATTTCTTCCGGTTCGGAGTAATGCCCAGATTGACAGTACCTATATATATATTTTCGATCAGGAACTTTCTACGGGTATCTATACATATTACCAGTATACCATGCTGACTCATGAGATAGATAATAAAAATTCCATCGACTACAAACCCAACAGTCCGATGGGCATAGGACTATCGGTCGCGTATAAAGGTTTTTCACTAAGTGGTGGAATGAGTTTCGATTTTATGAGGGATAAGTCGCGGGGAAAAACAAGGGCTGTCGATTTTCAATATCACTATTACGGCCGGAGATTCATATTCGATTTTTTTTTCCAGGATTACAAAGGATTTTATACGGGAGAAGAAGTGCAGGATTTGGTAATGTATCCAGACATAGAGTTGAGACAGTACGGACTGTCCGGCCAATACCTGTTTAATCACAAGAAATTTTCATCACGGGCGGCTTTCAACCAAAGCGAACGACAAGCAAAATCGGCAGGCAGCTTCCAGGTGGGCGGCGGATTCTTTTACAACCAAGTATCTTCTGATAGCTCGCTGGTGATGTACGGGCGAAACAAGCTGGATAGTTATCAAATAAGTCTTAGCGGGGGATACGCCTACACATGGGTGATAAAAAAATTTTATTTTGCATCAGTAGGCATGTCATTTGGTATCAATCTCGGAATTGGGAACTCCGAGCCTTCGAAAAAAGTAGAGGTATCTCCGGGCATGCTCCCTCGGATATCTGCCGGTTACAATGGTGACAGATGGTCGTTGGGTTTGTCGTTTGTGATGAACAGGATGTATGTGGCACATAATGATGCGTTGAAAATGTTTTTCGATACGGGATATGCACAAATGTATTTTGTGTGGCGGTTCGACGTCGCTCCATTGTTTTTACACCAAGTCAAATTCATGAACTAAACTTCATACCAGATATAAAATCATTTTGACATTTTATACTATAACTTCTGATTAACATATACTTATGATTTAGTTTCTACATTTTCTCCAACTGTTACAACTATTTTCTAAAACTCATCCATTATTCTTTTATTTGGACTATTTATCGTTTTAATTTAAAAATAGCGATATATAATCCAAATATGAGTCAAATTTGACCTTTACAACCCAAACTTACTCCATACTTTTGTGACGTATTTGTAAGCAATCAATTTTTAAAACATATTAAAATTATAACGTCATGAAATCAGTCTTATTAACCATCACATCTGTTCTATTAAGCATCACGCTGTTATCGGCACAGGAAAATAATACAACAGGATTATCCCTACAGGAATGTGTACAGATGGCCATCGAAAGAAATATCAATGTGCAAAAAGCCCGCATTGATCAGGAAAAAAGTGAATACAAAGTAAGTGAAACCCGTGCTGCCTTGTTGCCGAAAGTTAATATCAACGGAAGTTTTACAGATTATATCGAAAAACCAAAAACCTTATTGCCTGGTGAAATTGTCGGAATGCCGGGCACTAACCTTGCGGTAGAAATGGGAACACAATATAATACCAATGCTTCGATAAGCATCACGCAGGTATTATATAACCAGTCGGCACTGACGGCACTGAAAATATCGAAACAAATGGAATCGTTGAATGGATTAGGCATCGAAAAGGCAAGCGAGGAACTGGCTGCCGAAATATCAAAACTTTATTTCCTGGCATTAACCTCATCAAAGCAGAAAACATTGGTAGAAGACAATATTACTCGCGTCAAGCGTTTAAGTGATATTATTAAAGTATTGGTAGATAATGGTATGGGTAAGGAAACAGATTTTGAACGAATCAGTGTTAGCCTGGAAAACCTGTATACTCAACAGAGCAATACACAAGCGGTGCTTGAACAACAATTGAACATGATTAAGTATATGTTGGAAATTCCACTAAGTGAAACTATCGTGCTGACGGATACAGCTGAAATGCCTTTGCTGTGGCATAATCCCGAATTGATGTCCGATTTTTCAAATCATATTGATATCCAAATGCTCGAATCGCAAAGAGATATCAACCAACTGAATCAAAAATTGATTACTGCCGGTTATCTGCCCACACTCTCGTTGACAGGGCAATATGGCTACACAGGATACAGAGACGATTTTAAAAATTATTTTAAAAATAGCTTTGAAAGTAATTGGTATTCTTCATCTTATGTTGGACTGAGTCTATCAATACCTATTTTTGACGGATTTGAAAAACGTTCAAAATCACGGCAAGCCAAACTGGATTATCAAAAAACAGTAATGACATTGGACAACACGAAGGAACGCTTCAGCGTGAATTATGAAAATGCGATGAATAATTATCAAAATCATAAAAATAATGTGGAACGCCAAAAGAAAAATATAGCATTGGCCGAAAAGGTGTATCAGGAAACAGCCTTAAAGTACCGCGAAGGTTTGGCAACCATGAGCGATGTGTTGCAGGATGAAATGGGTCTTAATAATGCTCAAGCCGCTTACTTGAGTGCACTGTACAATTTCAAGGAAGCCGAATTGAATATTATGTCACTCAATGGAGAGATCAGGAATTTATTTAATAATCAACTATAATTCATCTTTTGTACTCATATTTGGATTAATTGTCGCTTTAATGTAAAAATAGCGCAATATAGTCCAAATGTGAGTCGATTTTGGCCTTTACACACCAAATAAACCCCATATTTTTGTATCAAGTTTTATCAGCAATCAAATTTCAAAAAATAATAAAATATAACAGCCATGAAAAAGAAATCAATCATCATTAGCGTAGTAGTCGCTGCATTGGTCAGTCTGATGGGACTGACATTGGCAAGCAACAAAAGCGAAATCGAAAGCCGTAAGGAAGTAAAAACCACCGACGACAAGGTTGCAGTAACCGTGACATCAGCACAAATGCGGGAAACCGGTAATCAATTGGAATTCGTCGGAATGGCCGAACCCGAAAAAGAAGTAATAGTGGCTTCAAAGAGTGCAGGTGAAATCGTCCAAATTTACTTCAAAATGGGAGATTTTGTCAACAAAGGAACAGTTTTAGCTCAAGTAGACGATACTTACAAGCGGTTGGCATTTGAAAATGCACAATTGAATTACAATAAGTATAAGGAAGATTATGCACGTTACCAGGTATTGCGCAAAGGCGACGCTGTTTCGGAAAATCAATTGCGTGATATGAAAATAGGTTTCGAAAACGCTTCTATCCAATTGGAAAATGCAAAGAAGCAATGGGAAGATGCCAAAATCGTTGCTCCATTCAGCGGCGTGATTACTTCGAAAAATACCGAACTGGGCGCTTATGTCAACATGGGAACTCCCGTAGCCGGAATGGCCGATGTAGCCCATCTGAAAGTACAGTTGGCAGTGTCTGAAGCCAATGTTTACCAGCTTCGCAAGGGACAGGGAGTAAATGTCAGCACAAGTATATATCCGGGCGTGATTTATAAAGGAAGCATTACAAGTATCAGTCCGCAAGGAAGCGGTGCTCACACTTTCCCTGTAGAAATCACAATTGCCAATAGTGATAAAAACCCGCTAAAGGCTGGTACATATGTAAACGCCTGCGTGAATATGGGTAAAACAGGTACAGCTTTGATGATACCGCGCGATGCTATTGTAAGCAGCGTGAAAGATCCTTCGGTGTATGTAGTAAGGGGTGAAACTGTTGAACTCGTGAGAATCAATACCGGCAGTGATTATCATTCATATCTGGAAGTAACCGCGGGTATTAACGAAGGCGATCAAGTAGTGACCAACGGACAAATCAACCTGATGGACGGCGCCCAAATTTCTATAATTAAGAATCGTGCCGAAGAGGAACTCGCCCGTCAGTCAAACGAACTCGCAAATCAATTGGCGAGAAATTGAGGTGAAGATGAGTGAAGAATCGACCTCAAAGTCATTCTTCACTCTATCCTCCATGCTCAATGTAATATCAATCCATTCTTATTTTTTAATTCTTCATTCTTAATTCTCACTCGTCATGTCAATAGTAGAAACCTCATTAAAAAAGCCCTTGCTGATTGTAGTTATTTGCACAATTTTAACGCTTGGCGGAATCATCAGCTACGGGTTGCTTAACCTCAACCTTCTTCCCAAATTTGAACTGTCTATACTTACAGTACAAACGATTTATCCCGGCGCCGGCGCTTCAGAAGTAGAAACATCTGTAACCCAGAAAATAGAAGACGCGCTTTCAACACTCGAAAATCTGAAAACAATAACATCGACCTCTCTCGAAGGTATTTCTATCGTATCGGTTCAATTGAATGATGCGGCTGATCCCAATCAGGCTGTGCAGGACGCACAACGTAAAATTAATGCCATCAAATCGCAGTTGCCATCGGAAATTTTAGATCCTTCGATTGAAAAAATGTCGATGGATGAAAAAGCTATCTTGAATGCGGCAGCTTCTTCATCGCTGCCATCCACCGAGTTTTATAAATTGGTAGAAGACCGTATTCAACCGCGATTGGCAAAAATTCCGGGCGTTGGTGCAGTGAAAATGGCCGGAGGAAGCGAGCGTATCATTAAGGTTAACATTGATGCGCAAAAATTGAAGGCTTACAATATGTCGATTTTGCAGGTAATGAATGCCATCAAGACCTCTAACATGGAAATTCCGGCAGGAAATGTGGAAAACAACGACGCAGTATACTCTGTCCGGTTGGCTGCAAAATTTTCCAACCTTGACCAGCTTCGCGAAACGATTATTACCACGACATCTAATGGCGGAGAAATAAAGGTAAAAGACATAGCAGAAGTCGAAGATGGCGTTGCAGAACAAAAGCTGATTAACCGTATTGACCGGCGCGATGCTATTGGTATTTCTATCCAGAAACAAGCCGACGCCAACGCTGTGTTGGTAGCTGACATGGCTAAAGCCGAACTTGCCAGTATCGAAAAAGAATATGCTTCTAGCGGCGTGCATTTCGAAATTGCCACCGACGAATCCGTGTATACCAAAGCCTCAGCCAATGCTGTGGTATTTGACCTTTTCCTGGCCATTATTATTGTTGCCCTTATCTGTTTTATCTTCCTGCACGATTTGCGGAGTGCTATCATTATTATGTTTGTTGTTCCCATCTCTATCATACCGGCTTTCATCATTATGTATGCCTTGGGTTATTCCCTCAATTTACTATCCCTTATGGCATTGTCGTTGGTCGTAGGTATATTGGTTGATGACTCTATCGTAGTTGTCGAAAACATTTTTCATCATCTGGAAGCTGGAAAGTCTAAGCGTGAGGCAGTTCTGGATGCCTGCAAGCAAATTATATTTACCTGTATGACCACAGCACTCGTTGTTACGGTGGTTTTCATACCGATGATTATTTCCGGTGGAATGATTGGTAATCTTTTAAAAGAGTTTTCCGTTCCCATTATTGTTACTGTGCTTTGCAGTTTCCTGGTTTCGTTTACTGTCACACCACTTTTAATGTCGCGTTTTGGAAAAGTAGCGGATAACACACGCCCTACTTTATCTGCCCGCTTCTCACGCCTGGTAGAAAATACTTTCAATGGTATCAGGGATTGGTATGCCGGTGTGTTGGCCTTTGGATTGCGTCATAAAGCAGTAGTATTGCTTGCAGCATTTGGCTTATTAATTGGCTCATTGACTCTGGTTTCAAATGGCTTTATTGGCTTTGCCTTTATGCCGGAAATCGATAAAGGAGAATTCCTGGTGAAGTTGGATATGAATCCGCAATCGACTGTATACCAGAACAATCAACTCACTATGCAAGCCGAAAAAATCATTAGTAGCAAGCCCGAAGTGTTGAGTATGTATACTAATGTGGGTATGTCAAGTAACGGTAGCACCAAGAATAACGAAACAACCATTACCGTGAAAATGGTGGATAAGAAAGAAAGAAAAATCGGCGTGGAAGAATTTGCCGGTCAAATCAAATCCGAAATCAAGCAATCTATTCCTGGCGCCCGTGTGCAAACTATGGTTTCGTCCATTAGCGGCAATGCTACCGAACCTATTCAATATATTGTGCAGGGTACCGACTTTGGAAAAGTACAGGAAACAGCTGCCATGATATTGGACATTGTTCGCCAAACGCCAGGAACAGCCGATGTGAAATATTCTATCGACGACCCGCGTCAGGAAGTGCAAGTAGAACTTGACCGTGTGAAGATGGCAAAACTGGGATTGTCTGTTTCCGACGTAGGTTCGACACTTCGCGTGGCGCTTGCCGGCAATGATGACTCCAAATACCGCGATGGCAACTATGAATATGACATCCGTATCGGTATCGACAATTTCGACCGCAACCGCCCCGAAGATGTATCCAAACTGACATTTCTGAATAAAAAAGGCGAACTCATCGAATTGAACCAGATTGCCGATATCACTTATGGCTTGGGGGCTTCGGCATTGGAACGTACAGACCGTATTTCGTCCATTACTGTGAAATCGAATGTAGTAGGAAGAGCAACCGGAACTGTCGGCACAGAAATTTCATCGGCTATTAAAGGTAAAACTCCCGAAGGTATCACTATCAAGGAAGGTGGAATGCTCGAAATGCAATCCGATGCTTTTGGTAGCTTAGCTTTCGCATTCCTTGCCGCTATTGTATTGATTTATCTGATTATGGTGGTGTTGTACAACTCGTTGCTTACGCCTGTAGTAGTATTATTCTCCATTCCACTGGCGCTGATTGGGGCTTTCCTTGCCCTGGCGCTTACTATGAACGACCTTACCTTATTCAGTATCATCGGATTGATTGTGTTGATAGGTTTGGTTTCCAAAAATGCTATCCTGTTGGTGGACTTTGCCGAACGCATGCGCAGGGAAAAAAATCTAAATGCTTTTGATGCCATGATTGAAGCAGGTAAAGCACGTTTGCGTCCTATTTTGATGACTTCGTTTGCCATGATGTTCGGAATGTTGCCTATTGCATTGGCCGCTGGCAATGGCGCCGAAATGAAAAATGGTATGGCCTGGGTCATCATCGGCGGATTGGCAAGTTCGATGGTATTGACTTTGATTGTTGTTCCGGTAGTTTATTTGGTTTTCGATAGAATATCAGCTCGGGTTCATAGTTTCAAGGAAAAAAGAATAAGCAAAAAAGAACATTTAATAGTGGAACCAGCATAAGTAGCATTGGTTTCATGATAAATTTTGTATCATACAAGAGGTTAGAAATGTTGGATGTGTGATTCCCTGTTAAGACGAAACAACCATGTATTAAAAGTACATGGTTGTTTTATTTCTATTCAATACATTGTATATTAGTAATATATCATTTTTCCAAAGGTATACTACATCAATTCTTAATTTCATCTTTTGCTCATATTATTGGACTATTTATCGTTTAAATATTTAAATAACGAAATATTATCCAATAATGAATACATTTTGACCTTTACATGCATGATATATCCTGTATCTTTACATTAAAAATCGCAAACGGAATAATCACAATTTTATCAACCATAAAAAAAATATAGTCATGAAAACGAAAGGAATAGAACAAGACAAGGTTTATGCGAAATTAATCGCATTGGGTACCATTTATGAAAAAGAAGAAAATAACAGGCAAGTGTTTTTAAAGAGGATTTCGTATAGCCGCAACGAAATGAAAGCGGTGATAAACGAAGTAAGCGACCCTGGCTTTCGCAGCTGGATTGAATCGGTTATTCCGATAATGCAATGCAGGGAAATAGCATGAATAGATCGTGTTATAAATACCCCAAAAAGGTATTGATATTAAAAACATCCATCGCCACTTGTTTGGATTTGGTGCGGATTGGCAAATTCCTGATTCCCAATCCGCACATTACCAGCTGGCATGTCGATCTTGAAGATTGCGACAAAGTGCTACGAATTGAATGTTATGGGTTGGAAGAAGAGGATATAGTGAAAATGTTACGTCATACAGGTCTAAAAGCTGAAAAACTACAATAATTCAAAACAATTTTATAAAGTTACCTTGTACTTAAAACCAATATAATAGTTATCAAAAGATAATAATACAACCATTCACTCAGAAATATGATAGTTCGAAATTTCGTCTACGATGGAAGGTGCGAAGGAATTTTATAAAACTTCCCCATTTATCCATACATAGAAAGGTTACAAGATATCTTTACAATCTATTTTTACATATACATCAAATCATGTTGGTAAATTTGTCTCTTACAAGAAGACACATGTCTCATATTGTTCTTATTTTTACAAAGAAAAAATACTCATGAATTTCAAAAAGCTGTTAAAACGGAACAAGAAAAAGATTCTATTTTTTACATTAATCGTTTTGATTACATTTTTCGGCATTAACTACTATGTAAAATACACCTCGAATAAAAAGTGCTACAAGAATTTGCAGAATGTTCCGGAATGTGAAATTGGGATCGTGCTTGGAGCCGGAGTGCGTGGAAGCATGCCCAGCAAATATTTAGAAGACCGACTCGATGCCGCTATTGATTTATATAAAAATAAAAAAGTACAAAAACTCTTATTAACAGGCGACAACGGAAGAATAGATTATAATGAATTGATTGTTATGAAACTATATTGTTATAGTGGTGGAGTTGATACTGCAAATATTTACCTGGACTATGCCGGTTTCGATACATATTCGAGTTTATATCGCGCCAAACAGATCTTTAACGTCAAAAGAGCAATCATTATCTCACAAAATTATCATATTGATCGGGCTGTTTTTATTGG
>JAVBMZ010000025.1:0-18990 GCA_031551935.1 Bacteroidales bacterium | reverse complement strand
CATTGAACATCCATCGGCAGACAGATATTTTACGACCTGAGATGTTGCTCTATACCCGAAAAAACGAATTATTTGATGCACAACAAAACGAAATTACAGCCCGCAATATGCCTCATTTCTCACTCTTTGTGCAAGGAGGGTCTGGCAAACCCGGATTAAATATATTGTCAGACAATTTTGAGTTTTTCTACATTGGTGGTATCCGGCTCAATTGGAACTTCGGCAATCTATATTCATCTAAAAATCAACGCAACTTGCTTTCCAATAACAAAAATATGGTTCATACACAGCGGGAAGCTTTTGTATTCAACACCAATCTGCAATTAACACAAGCATGGCACGAAATACAAAAAACGAAAGAGTTGATGGAGCGTGACGAAGAAATTATCCATTTACGGCATCGTGTAAAGACAGCTGCCGAAAGTAAATACGAAAACGGGGTATATACCATTAATGATCTTATCAAGGACATCAATGCCGAAAGCCAGTCGCGACAAGCAAAGATCTTACATGAAGTGCAATATTTAATGAATTTATATCATTATTCAATCATAGCAGGTAATTAGTAATACATTGTGAATATCCAAAAAATCAAAGAGCATTTACCCTCTTTGATAAATGCTCTTTGACATATTCTATTGACGATTTTTACTCGTCATTACTATTCTGGCTCATAGGCGTCGCATTTTTCATCAAGGTAAAAATAAAATGCGTCGTCAAAAGCAAGTTCATTTATAGCTCTTCTCTCAGCATATAAGGCCTCTACGGCATCCCAACAGAAATCTTCATCGTCTGTTTGGATACAATTGCAATAAACAAATCCCGCATAATAACCGGTTGCTGTAATATAGTTGGGACAATTTTTTACTGCTGCTGTATATTCTGCAAGAAAGGTTTGACTATTCACAAAAGAATATATATATTTTTCATAAATCATATCCTCACACTCAGTTATTTGACTAGTATTCATTCCTGCTTGTGCGAGACAGCCACAATATTCTTCAGCAGCATCAGCGCCAGATCCGATCTCACCCTCTTCTTTGTCGTTACAAGCAGTGAACATAAACAATCCCGTCAATAAAACAATATTCAAAAAAATAGGTAATCTTTTAAACTTTTCCATGTAGATAATGATTTTTGGTATAAATTTTTATTATTTTAGTGTAAGAATAATCTTATTTGCAAAGTTACATAAAAAATATCTAAACCATGAATAAATATATCATCATTGTTGTATTAGCCTTTATTTTAGCAAGCTGTGGCCGCAAGCATGTGAAATATGACGCTTCGGGTACGTTTGATGCTACAGAAATTATTATATCTGCGGAAGCATCAGGCAAAGTAGAATCATTTGAGTTGACCGAAGGTGACCGACTCGCCGAAGGACAGCAAGTGGGTTACATCGACAGTACACAGTTGTATTTAAAAAAAATGCAACTACTGGCTGCACAAAAGGCTATTATGGCCAGACGACCGGATATAGCCAAACAAATTGCTGCCACTAAGGAGCAAATAGGAAAAGCAAAACTGGAAAAAACGCGTGTAGAAAATCTTTTCAAAGATGGAGCCGCTACGCAAAAACAAGTGGACGATGCTGATTCACAACTTCGTGTGTTGGAAAGTTCTTTGGAAGCACAAATAAATTCCCTGTCCACTTCAGTGAACAGTTTGGACGAAGAAGGCACCACCTATTATGTTCAAATCGAACAAGTCAACGATCAGTTAGCCAAATGTCGCATTGTCAATCCGGTAGAAGGTACAATACTGAGCAAATATACCGAAGCCAAAGAAATAGTTGCACCGGGAAAACCGCTTTACAAGATTGCCGACACCCGCCATATGTTCTTAAGGGCGTATGTCGTGTCAAAACAGTTGGAAGATGTTAGTATAGGACAAGATGCCACGGTGTTCATTGGATTATCGGATGGTAATGCCAAAAGCTATCCTGGCACTGTGACCTGGATTTCAGACAAGGCCGAGTTTACGCCTAAAACCATCCAAACCCAAGATGAACGACAGAACCTTGTTTATGCAGTGAAAATTGCTGTAAACAATACGGATGGAATGATTAAAATCGGAATGTACGGAGATGTGGATTTCGGAAAAAGACCATAAAAAGTGGCAGATATAAATATCATATAAACGGTCATTTTCACAACCGTCAGTAAATAGTTGAAAAATTGATTATGGTCACTTGTTCAGGAATATCAAAAAATTATGCGTCGACCGAAGCGTTGAAAAATATTAATTTCAAAGTTTCGCAAGGCGAATTATTTGGGATCATTGGTCCTGACGGAGCCGGTAAAACTACGCTATTCCGTATCCTGACCACTTTGATACTTGCCGATAGCGGTACGGCTATTGTTAATGGATTAGATGTGACAGGCGATTATAAGGCCATTCGCAACAGTATAGGTTATATGCCCGGGAGATTCTCGCTTTACCAGGATCTAACCGTAGAGGAAAATTTGACTTTTTTTGCCAAAGTATTCAATACCACTATTGAAGAGAATTACGATTTAGTAAAAGATATTTATATACAGATAGAACCGTTTAAAAAACGCAGAGCAGGCGCATTATCAGGAGGCATGAAACAAAAACTGGCGTTGAGTTGTGCACTGATACATAAACCTACAGTATTGTTTTTGGATGAACCCACTACAGGGGTTGATCCTGTGTCGCGCAAGGAATTTTGGGGTATGCTGCAAAATTTGAAGAAACAAGGGATTACCATTCTCGTATCAACACCTTATATGGACGAAGCAGCTCTTTGCGATCGTATTGCACTCATTCAGCAAGGACAATTTCTTGCAATAGACTCTCCTCAGGGCATTATCGATCGTTTCAATGAACCGCTGTGGGCGATACAAAGTGATCAAATGTCCAAACTACTCAATGACTTGCGTGAAAATACCCATGTGAAAACTTGTTTTGCATTTGGCGACAAACATCATATAACTATTTATGATGAACCATTAGCAATGAAGCACGAGAAAATAGGAATTGATGATTGGCTACACGAATATCTGGAAAACAAAGGACATCATGACATTGAAATAGAAAAGATACGACCAAGCATTGAAGATTGCTTTATTCAGTTAACAAATCATTGAATGATCATGAAGGCCATTGAAGTAGAAAATCTCACCAAAAAATTTGGAAATTTCATAGCTGTCGATGCCATTTCATTTGATGTGAACCAAGGCGAAATATTCGGTTTTCTGGGAGCTAATGGCGCAGGCAAAACTACTGCTATGCGCATGTTGTGCGGATTGAGCAAACCCACGTCGGGACAAGGAAAAGTAGCGGGATTCGATATCACTAAGCAGGCAGAAGATATCAAGCGGAATATCGGTTATATGAGTCAACGTTTTTCACTGTATGAAGATCTGATGGTATGGGAAAATATCCGCCTGTTTGCAGGCATTTATGGGGTTCCCGAACAACAAATAGCACCCCGTACTGATGAGATGTTAGCTCGTATCGGGTTTGAAGGCGAACGAAACACGCGTGTAAAAGGTTTGCCTTTGGGATGGAAACAAAAGTTGTCGTTCGCAGTATCTATCTTTCACGAACCCAAAATAGTTTTTTTGGACGAGCCTACAGGAGGTGTCGATCCGATTACTCGCCGTCGATTTTGGGAGATGATCTACGAAGCTGCTGATCGCGGAATATCGGTATTTGTTACCACGCATTATATGGATGAAGCCGAATATTGTAACCGTGTATCCATCATGGTCGACGGACGTATCGAGGCATTGGATAGTCCGAAAAAATTAAAGCAACAATTCAATGTAAATTCTATGGACGAAGTATTTCAACGATTAGCGCGAAATTGAATCAATCGTTATTCATATGGTTAGTTGATTATGTTTTTATCTTTTATTAAAAAGGAATTTCTCCACATCTTTCGCGATCCGCGTACCATGTTGATTGTATTGGGAATGCCCATCGTGCAGATTATTCTCTTCGGTTTTGCCATCACTACCGAGGTGAAAAACGTTCGTGTGGCCGTGTTCGATCCGTCACATGATATTTCTACTGAACGCATCACCAACAGGTTACAAGCCAGCGAATATTTTGACATTGTGCAGATGTTGCATACTGCTGATGATATCAATACAGTATTTAATGAGGGCAAAGCCGAACTTGTTGTAGTTTTTTCCGATCATTTTGACGATAACCTATTACATACAGGAAAAGCTTCTATTCAATTGATTGCTGATGCCACTGACCCGAATCAAGCCACCATGCTTACAAGTTATGCTTCCAATATTATAGCAACATACCAGCAGGAATTGATGTATGAACAACATATCCCATTCCTGATTGAACCCGAAATACAAATGCTGTATAACCCGCAAATGAAATCGGCTTATAATTTTGTTCCGGGAGTGATGGGGCTCATCCTGACGCTCATCTGTGCCATGATGACTTCTATTGCTATTGTCCGCGAAAAAGAAGTAGGAACCATGGAAGTGCTTCTGGTATCACCTGTTCGACCCATTTTCATCATCTTAGCCAAAGTGATTCCGTATTTTACGTTATCCATCGTCAATATCGCCAGCATTTTGGTGCTTTCAATATTTGTTCTGGATGTTCCCGTTTCCGGAAGTTTGGGTTGGTTGATGATAGTCGCTCTTGTTTTCATCATTGTTGCATTATCATTAGGAATTCTTATTTCTTCGATAGCCACTACACAGGTTACTGCAATGCTTGTATCGGGTATGGTGTTGATGATGCCGGTTTTATTACTTTCAGGAATGATCTTTCCCATTGAAAATATGCCTGTTATTCTACAATGGATATCCAACATCATTCCCGCCCGATGGTTCATCGCTGCTGTGAAAAAAATCATGATAGAAGGGTTGAGCGTATCACATGTATTCAAAGAATTAGGGATACTTGCAGGCATGGCTTTCTTTCTGATTATGGTGAGTCTAAAGAAGTTCAAGGTAAGGCTTGAATAAAATAAGAACGCATATTTTTAAACAATAATGTCAATCATCATATACCACATGATATAGATATGGAAAAGAAATCGAGCGTAGAAGAAATAAGAAAACGGTTTGATAATGATGTAGAGCGGTTTTCGGACATTGAAACCGGACAGGTTTCGACAGTAGATGCTGTGCTGTCGCTGCAATTAATTACAGAAACAGCGAAAATACTTTGTCCTTATGCTACGGAGTTATTAGATATAGGTTGCGGGGCAGGTAATTATACGTTGCAGATGTTGTCCAAAATTCCTAACCTGAATTGTACGTTAATTGATTTAAGTCAACCAATGTTACAACGTGCCAAAGAACGAATCAGTCCAATAACTTCCGGTAACGTTGAAATCATACAAAGCGATATCCGGGAAGTCAAACTGGAGGAGAATCATTATGATATCATATTGGCAAGCGCCGTTTTACATCATTTAAGAGATGATAAAGATTGGGAATTGACTTTTTCCAAACTATTTAGGATACTTAAGAAAGGTGGTTGTCTGATGATATCAGATTTAATTACCCAGGAATCAGAGATCCTGACAAATTATTTTACCCAAAGATACACTGAATATTTGACCAGCATAAAAGATGCATCATATGCAGCGCATGTGTTAGCGTATATCGAAAAGGAGGACTCACCCAGATCTATCAATTACCAACTGAATCTCATGAAAAAAGTTGGGTTCCGGCAAGTCGATGTTCTCCATAAGAATATCTGCTTTGCGGCTTATTGTGGCATAAAATAAATGTCATAGATATTATCAACCAAATTTGTAAGCTTCGCAAAATCAATCCAACATGTTACGGTTTCTCATTGAAAAAGAGTTCAAACAGATCCTCCGGCATCCGTTTATACCAAAACTGATAGTTATATTTCCGTGTATGGTCATGTTGGTTTTTCCTTGGGCGGCTACCTTCGAAATCAAAGATGTAAATTTGAGTGTGGTAGACAATGATTACAGTCCATATTCCACACGACTCGTACAGAAAATTGTTTCGTCGGGCTACTTTCGTCTCACGGATGTATCGAACACTTATCCAGAAGCGATGCAAAGCATCGAAAATCACACATCCGACCTAATATTAACTATTGGTAGAGGATTCGAACGTGATTTGGTACGCGAAGGTTCCACCGAAATAATGTTGGTGGCTAATTCAGTAAACGGTACCAAAGGCAGCATGGGAACGGCATATTTGTCAACTATCATCAGGGATTTTGCCGATGAACTCCGTAGTGAACAAATGCAAGTTCAAGAAAATGAAAACACCATCATACCCGTTATCAATATTACTGCTCAAAATCGCTTCAATGCTCATTTGGACTACAAGGTATATATGGTGCCAGCCTTGATGGTCATCCTACTGACGCTGCTTTGTGGATTTTTACCGGCATTGAATATTGTGAGTGAAAAAGAAGCGGGGACCATTGAACAGATGAATGTAACACCCGTAAGTAAATTCAAATTTATCCTTGCCAAACTTATTCCCTACTGGTTGATAGGTTTTATGGTACTCACCATATCCTTTGGTTTAGCAGCATTGATATATAGGTTATTCCCTGTAGGTAGTCTACTTACCATCTACTGTTTTGCCAGTATTTTTGTATTGGTCGTTTCCGGTTTTGGACTGGTAGTTTCCAACTATTCATCCACCATGCAACAAGCCATGTTTGTGATGCTGTTTTTTATCATTGTTTTTATGCTGATGAGCGGTTTATTCACTCCTATCCGCAGCATGCCGGAATGGGCACAAGTGATTACTGCGTTCAACCCACTACGGTACTTTATCGAAATGATGCGCATGGTATACCTGAAAGGAAGCAACATTGCCGATTTAGGATTTCGGATGTTCGCTTTAGCAGGATTCGCGGTATTTTTTAACCTATGGGCTGTATTCAGCTACAAAAAAACAAATTAAAGAATCTGAAAAAGTATGTTTTAGGTTTTTGTATCTTGTTGCTTACCCAATTTCATGGTGAATGAAATCCGATTCCTGGCAACGTCTACTTCCAATACCTTTACTTTCACATGTTGGTTCAATTTGAAGACTTCCGACGGATGTGATACATACTTGTCGGCCAATTGTGATATATGTACCAACCCGTCTTGTTTGACGCCCACGTCTACGAAACACCCAAAATTAGTAATGTTGGTAACAATACCAGGCAGTATCATACCCGATTGCAGATCTTCCATGCGATGTACATCCTGGGCAAATTCAAAAACCTTCGCTTGTGTCCGCGGATCAAGCCCGGGTTTAGATAATTCCTGCATAATATCGTCCAATGTGGGTAACCCAACTTTATCGGTCACATATTGCTTCAATTGGATTTGCTTGCGCAGCGTTTCATTTTTCAGCAAATCATTCACCGTGGCATGCATATCCTTGGCCATCTGTTCCACAATGTGGTAACTTTCCGGGTGTACTGCACTGTTGTCTAACGGATTTTCCGCATCAGGGATGCGAAGGAAGCCTGCGCATTGCTCAAAAGCTTTATCGCCCATGCGCGATACTTTTTTCAACGCTTTGCGCGATGGAAATGCGCCGTTTTCTTTCCGGTAGTCGATAATATTTTGTGACAATTGAGGTCCAAGCCCCGATACATACACCAACAAATGCTTACTGGCAGTATTCACATTCACACCCACAAGGTTGACGCAACTTTCCACCACCGTGTCCAAACTTTTCTTCAGTTTATTTTGGTCGACATCGTGTTGGTATTGTCCTACACCAATCGATTTGGGATCGATTTTGACCAATTCAGCCAACGGATCCATGAGGCGACGGCCGATGGAAACCGCACCACGTACTGTCACATCGTATTCAGGAAATTCTTCACGTGCGATAGCCGATGCTGAATAGATAGATGCACCGCTCTCATTGACGATGAATACTTGTAGGTCGCGACCAAAAGCCATACTTTGGATGAAGCGTTCCGTTTCACGTCCTGCTGTGCCATTCCCAATAGCAATAGCTTCAATTTTATACGCACTCACCAATGACATAATTTTACGTTTGGCATCCACCACTTCACTTTGTGGTTTATGCGGATAAATGGTTTCATTATGTTTCAGGTTCCCTTGAGCATCCAAGCAAACCAACTTACAACCGGTACGAAAACCGGGATCAATCGCCAACACATTTTTCTGACCAAGTGGTGAAGCCAATAATAATTGTCGCAGGTTATCGGCAAAAACTTTAATAGACTCATCATCGGCTCTTTCCTTGGCTAATGCTTCAAATTCTGTCCCGATGGACGGGCACAATAAACGTTTATAACCGTCTTTTACTGCTTCCTCCACTTGGTTAGAAGCAGCAGTACGGCCTTTCACAAACTGCCTATTCAGTATATCCAATGCCTTTTGCTCATCCGGTTCAATGGTAATACGCAAAAATGCCTCATCTTTGCCGCGAAGCATTGCCAACAGGCGATGAGAAGGACAGCGGCGCAACGATTCCGAGAAATCGAAATAATCGCGATATTTTTCACCATCGGCTTCTTTATTCTTTACTACTTTGGAATAAATCACTGCGTCCCGTCCAAACAAACGGCGGATAGCATCGCGTGCTTTCGCGTCTTCGTTGACTCCTTCTGCAATAATATCACGCGCACCCTGCAAAGCATCTTCCACATTTTCTACTTCATCATTCAGGTATTTTTGGGCCAATAATTCCAAATCGTTATCCGTTTGCTTCAATAATTGGATTGCTAATGATTCCAGTCCGCGTTCACGGGCTACTGAGGCACGCGTTTTACGTTTGGGTTTGAACGGCAGGTATAAATCTTCTAACTCCGATAACGTTTCGGCGACCTCAATTTGTTGTTTCAGGCTCTCCGTGAGTTGACCCTGTTCTTCAATAGAACGTAGGATAGCCTCGCGACGCTTGTCTGTCTCGAGTAATTTCTCATAGCGGCTTTGGATAGCAGATATCTGTACTTCGTCTAAGCTTCCGGTTGCTTCTTTCCGATAACGGCTGATAAAAGGGATGGTTGCTCCATCAGCCAAAAGTTCCAATGTGTTACGAACTTGGTTCTCTTGCAAAGACAGTTCTTTGCAAATAATAGAAATATGTTGATCTTTCATTCCCGAATGATATTTGGAAGTGCAAAATAAATAAAATTAATAAATGTGACGCATACAAAGAGAAATAGAGATAATGAAGATGCATCAATTTTCAAAAAACACCCGATAAGTCTTCAAGATATTACTTTTTTGTGTTCCTTTGATTCAAATTAGTATCATCTAAAACACAACTAAATAAAACCGACATCATCATGGATAATCGCAGAGGATTTATTAAATCGGCACTTGGTGTCACTGCAGGGATTCTAGCTGCAGGAAATATGTCGTATGGATTTCCTTTTATCCGGAGACAAAGCGACACCCCACGCATCCGGTTCTCCGTCATAGGAATCAACCACAGCCATATATATGGGCAAATAGGAGCTGTACAGAAAGGTGGCGGGGAATTAGTCTCTTTCTATGCGAAAGAACCAGATCTGGCGAGCGCCTTTGCCAGACGGTTTCCCCAAGTCAAACAGGCGAAGAGTGAAGCGGAAATCTTAGAAGATAATAGTATCCAGTTAGTTCTAAGCTCCATTATCCCTAACGAACGTGCTCCCTTGGGCATCAGGGTGATGGAACATGGGAAAGATTATATGGTGGATAAACCAGGCATTATTACCTTAGGACAATTGGAAGAAGTAAAAAAAGTTCAGAAAAAGACCAAGCGCATTTATTCCATCCTATACTCCGAACGTTTGGAAAACAAAGCAACTGTGAAAGCAGGGGAATTGGTCAAAGCCGGCGCTATTGGCAAAGTGGTACAAACCATTGGTATAGGGCCGCACCGGATGAGCATTCCAAGCCGCCCGGAATGGTTTTTCGATAAAAAATATTTTGGAGGTATCATTTGCGATATCGGAAGTCATCAATTCGACCAATTCTTATTCTTAACCGGTTCGACGGAAGCCAAAGTCGTTGCTTCGCAAATTGGTAATGTTAATTTTCCACAATACAAGGAATTTGAAGATTTTGGAGATGCCATGGTGCAAGGCAATCATGGTACGGGCTATGTCAGGGTCGACTGGTTTACTCCTGACGGGCTCAAATCATGGGGCGATGGAAGGTTAACCATTCTGGGGACAGATGGATATATTGAGATACGGAAAAATCTTGATATTGCAGGCAGAGATGGTGGAAATCATTTGTTTTTGGTAGACAATAAAGAAACCAAATATATCGATTGTAACGACGTTGATTTGCCTTATGGCCGGTTACTGGTAGACGATGTCCTTCACCGCACAGAAACAGCCATGCCTCAGGCTCATTGTTTCCTTGCAACCGAGCTGGCTTTGAAAGCTCAGAAGAATGCATTGAAGATAAAAATCTAACGAGTAATGTAAATCAAGGGTTGGGAGTTGAAAGATAAATGGTAAGTCCTTCGGGGTAAAACGTCGATGGTGATGCCTTTATCATATAAAACATCTCAACCCTTGATTCATGTAAATTTCTGAAGTATAAACAATTCAAAGGTTTGTTGTGGCAATTTTTAATTTATCAGTATAAAAGTATCATATAAAAATGTATGAAAATATCATACTAAAATATATGAAAATATGATGCAAAAAAGTATGATATAAAAATCATTTCATGATATCATACAATATGCGGTGTCAAAAACAATTTTAAATGCAGGCTTTTTCATGCTGATCTAAATATTTTACCACAGAAACACAGACAACACAAAATTGCCCTGTATTTCTGTACATTGTGACTTTTTTATATGATAACATTTGAACGTTTTGAATTATCGAATGGACTAAAAGTATTGGTGCATGAAGATGTGTCTACACCGTTGGTCGCCGTCAACCTGATGTATAATGTTGGTTCTCGAGACGAACATCCTGAGAAAACAGGATTTGCACATCTTTTCGAACACCTGATGTTCGGTGGATCGGCAAATATTCCTGATTTTGACGTGGAGATGCAAAAGGCCGGAGGTGAAAACAATGCTTTTACCAACAATGATATCACTAATTATTACTGTACTTTACCTGCTGATAACATAGAGACAGCCTTCTGGTTGGAATCTGACCGTATGTCTGCACTTGATTTCAGCGAACGTAATCTCGAAGTTCAACGACAAGTGGTCATTGAAGAGTTCCGTCAAAGATATTTGAACCAGCCTTACGGTGATGTCTGGTTATTACTATCTCCCGAAGCCTATCAGGTGCACCCTTATCGTTGGCCAACTATCGGAAAAGACATAGAGCACATTCGCCGTGCGAAGATAGAAGATGTCAAAGAGTTTTTTTACCGGTATTACGCACCCAACAATGCAGTAATGGCAGTTACGGGTAATATAACAGCAGAACGGGTACGGCAGTTAGCGGAAAAATGGTTCGCCCCGATTGAACGACGCGATGTTCCGGTACGTAATCTTCCACAGGAGCCACAACATACCGCAGCAGGAAAGATTTCCGTTACACGTCAGGTACCAACAGATGCTATCTACAAGGTGTTCCATATAGACGGATTGTATTCGCCTGGATTTTATTGTGGCGATATGTTGTCAGATGTACTTTCAGCGGGAAAATCAGCACGACTATACCGGCATCTTATCAAAGAAAAACAAATGTTCAGCGAAATAGATGCATACGTTACCAGTGACTCCGATCCTGGATTATTGGTCGTATATGGAAAGCCTATGCCAAATGTTTCACTTGAAAATGCCGATGCAGCTATTCAACAAGAATTAACTGTTTTAGCAAACGATGCACTATCTTCCGATGAAATACAAAAACAAAAAAATAAGTTTGAATCGTCCTTCATCCTCAGGCATACCAATATCCTGAATAAAGCCATACATCTTTGCCGGCACGAGTTAATTGATGGAGCGATCAATTTGAATAAGGAGATTGACACTTATCATGCGATTACACCCAATATGCTCCGTGATGCTGCTGCACAAATATTTGATCCTGCCAATAGTACTACATTATATTACCACAAACAGAACTGATTAGGTAAGTATATCCTAATTAAGCCTGAAATTTTATTTCTTTTTGCCAACCGGGTTGGAACGGGCCATGGAAGTATACACGCCTATAACGCATAAAACCACAAATATGCCAAAGGTATAATGGAGACATTTCATGAAAAGGGGATATATATCGGCGGTAATTTTCGTTTTGCCTACAAAAATGGAAATCATCATCATGGTAATCCCCATGCTAAACGCTTGTCCGGTTAATCGCATAGTTCCCGTAGTTGCTGAAGCCATTCCGAGGAATTGTTTTTCAACAGATCCCATAATCATATTGACATTGGGCGACGAGAATAGTGCAAAGCCTGTTCCCAACAATGCCAATATAAGAAACAACCATATCAATGGGGTTTCTGGTGTAAGAAAGAGCATGAACAACAACCCGAATACAATCATACTCATGCCAAGTGTTGCTATCTTGGCTGCATTCACTTTGTCTGACCATCTTCCTGCCAACGGTGATATCACGGTCTGTATCACAGGCTGTATCACCAATATCAATCCGGCTTGTTGCGCGTCAAATCCTTTGATATATTGCAAGTATAGGCTCAACATAAAGCCAATGGCAAAAGTTGCTGCATAATTGATCAATGCTGCAAAAGATGACATGCGAAATACACGATTGCTCAAGAACATGTTCATATCAAACATCGGCGTTGCTTGTCGTTTTTCATAGTATACGAAAAAAACAAAAGTGGCAATCCCTGCAGTAATCAGACTAAAACCAAGCACCGAAGGCAAAACAGAACATCCATAAATAATGGATGACAATCCTATAGCATAAACAAACATACCCGTCCAGTCAAATTTTTCGCCCTTGGCATCTATCCACTCGCCTTTGAGAAAACGAAAAACACCGAAAAGCGCCACTAATCCCAAACCAGCTGTGGTCAGAAAGATACTTCGCCATCCAAAATAATGGGTCAACATTCCTCCGAAAAAAGGTCCGGAAGCTATCGAAAAATAAACGACCGCCGTATTGATACCAAGCGCTTTCCCTCGTTCATTGGCTGGAAATACTGCAGTAACAATAGCCATGCTGACACCAAAAATCATAGCGCTGGCTACACCCTGAATAAAACGTGCTGCTATCAGTAAAGCTCCTGCCCCCGATGGCACACATGCACAGATAATAGATGCTACAGAGAATAAAGCAACTCCGATGATCAGTATTTTTTTCCGGCCAATAATGTCTCCTACTTTCCCCAATGGAATCTGAAAAATAGCTGAAGCCAGTAAAAAAGCTGTGATGACCCATCCGAGCGCTACTGCATTCATCTGCAAATCGTCTGCTATGTATGGCAAAGCCAAATTGATGGAAGAACCTGTAAAAGGCACTAAAGATGCCGATAGACAAACAACGAACAATACAGAATAACGGTATGCTTTCAACCGGGGAGTACTCATGGTAGATAAATTTGAAGTCTTGCAAAGATATCTAATTTGTACCACAATGCATTTTAGAGATAGATCCAGCCAATCCACAATAATTTGACAACGTATGCATGTAATCAATATCATATCTTGGTACTGACGAGTAATTGTCCATTGTCCCATTCGGTTATGAAAAAATGATTGTATCTTTGGCATCAGAAAATGGCTGTCATGTCGGAAAACATAGAATTTCGCACCAATAATTGGGATAAAGACGACAAAGAATTTGACCGTTCTTTGCGACCTGCCGGTTTTGTTGAGTTTAGCGGCCAACAAAAGGTGGTGGACAACTTGCGCGTTTTTGTGCAAGCCGCAAAGATACGTAGCGAAGCGCTTGACCATGTCCTGTTGCATGGCCCTCCCGGGTTGGGAAAAACCACATTGGCCAATATCATATCCAACGAATTGGGTGTGAACCTAAAATTGACATCAGGTCCGGTATTGGATAAACCGGGAGATTTAGCGGGAATCCTCACCAACCTTGAACGAAATGACGTCCTGTTTATCGATGAAATACACCGCCTTAGTCCAGTAGTAGAAGAATATCTATATTCTGCCATGGAAGACTATTCCATTGATATTTTGATAGATAAGGGTCCTAGTGCACGGTCTATCCAGCTTGCGCTCAATCCGTTTACTTTGGTCGGCGCTACTACGCGTTCAGGCTTGTTAACCAGCCCTTTAAGAGCACGTTTTGGTATTACTTGCCACCTACAATATTATAATACAGATGTGTTGACGAGCATCGTCATTCGTGCCGCAAAAATCCTCAAAGTACCCATCATACAAGAGGCTGCTGTTGAAGTAGCATCACGTAGCCGGGGTACACCACGTATCGCCAATGCTTTGTTACGTCGTGTCCGTGATTTTGCACAAGTGAAGGGCGACGGAACGATTGATATCGAAATTACCCGTTATGCCTTGGATTCATTAAATATCGATAAACACGGATTAGATGAAATGGATAACCGGATTTTGCGTACTATGATTGAAAAATTTCATGGCGGACCGGTTGGGTTATCTACCATTGCTACTGCTGTAGGAGAAGATCCAGGAACTATCGAAGAAGTATATGAACCGTTTTTGATCAAAGAAGGCTATCTCAAGCGTACGCCACGGGGACGCGAAGTAACACCTATAGCATATGCTAACTTGGGCATCAGCCGGTATAAAGATCCGGAATTGTTGTTTTAGGACTGAACGAAGACTTTATGAATCGTTTACCAATATTCAGGCTTCAGCATTTCATATTTATTTGTCTATTGGCGACGGTATCGTTTCCAACTCATGCACAATGGTTTCCGGAAACGTTATTAACTTCACCTAAATTGGTAGATGCGGATAGTAACCGGTTATCACTTTCTGTAGACTTGACAGGTTTTTTTAAAAACAACGAGTACTTCAGTCCTGTTGCTGATGGACAGACCCTTCCCGGGACCTCGTTGCTACCTGCTTTGGGTTATCAGGTATCCAATCGTTTTCGCGCTGAATTAGGCGTCTATAGTGTAAAATATTCCGGACGAGAGCCATTATCGGATGTACAGGCCTTTATCCGCTTGCAATATGCCATTACACCACGTTTCAACATGATAGTGGGGAATTTATACGGTGGTGTCAATCATCGTCTTATTGAACCCTTATATCAATGGGAACGACAATACACAGCCAATCCGGAAAGCGGATTACAATTTGTCTGGCATTCCGAGCGTTTGTTTGCTGATGTTTGGGTTGACTGGCAACATTTTATCGAATGGGGAGATCCGGAACAGGAAAGGTTAACTTTCGGCACCTCCATATTAGGGAAGCTGATGGCTCCCGATCAAAAATTTAGCCTGAACATTCCGTTGCAATTGCTGATTTATCACCGGGGTGGACAAATTGATACTTCAGACGATCCCATGATTGTACTTGGAAATATAGCTACCGGTATCTGTACTGAACTCAAATTTAATAACCGATGGGTACAATCGGCAGGAATGGATATTTATGTTGCCGGGTATTATGATCGTTACCCCGAAGAAAGCATTCGTCCCTATAGCAAAGGTTGGGGCGCATATCCGGTAATACATGTTAAAGGTCACCCATTTGAATTGATGGCAGGATATTGGCATGCCAAAGATTTTTATGCTTTTGAAGGCGAACCGCTCTTTGGCTCCTTCAATATTTACAACCAGACAACTTGTCCGATACGAAATTTGATCACAAGTAAACTGGCTTTTGAAAAGGAATTATTCAAAGGCATATATGCCGGAGCACAGATAGAAACATATTCAGATCTTGACAGCGGGAAAACCGATTATAGCTTTGGGGTGCATTTACGGTTCAACAGAAGATTTTTCCTGACCAAATGAAAAATTTTATATCGTCATAACTGATATAACGATAGGACGCTGATTATTATTAATACTACATGAACATTTGATTAGATACGAAGCAGGGAGATATGAGTTGTCCTCAATCACTTTTTTGAAACCAGTCTTGTCCAACATTCGCCGCATGAACACCATACCGATCCAAGGTGTAATTTCTTTATCTGTATAGCTTATATCAAATTCCATATCTCAAAGATAGCTATTGCAACGCATTAGAAAATCCTATTGCGTGATCCGGGGTTAAGTGATGATAAAATCGTTATCTTTACATTTAATTTCATATTGTCATGTCGGCAGCAAAGCACATAGGACTAAATGACACACAGGTAATGGATAGCCGTGTACAGCATGGTGCCAACATACTAACTCCTCCTGAACGTACCCCACTTTGGAAATTATTTTTTGAAAAATTTAATGACCCTATTATCCGGATCCTACTCATTGCGGCTTTTCTTTCGTTGGGTATATCCTTTGTACATGGTGAGTTTGCAGAAACTATCGGTATTTTTTGCGCTATTTTTCTCTCTATTGGTGTGGCCTTTTGGTTTGAAATGGATGCGCGTAAAAAATTTGATATCCTCAATCAGGTAAATGATGATACTCCAGTAAAGGTTATCCGTAACGGAGCTATTGGTGAAATACCCAAAAAGGATGTTGTAGTAGGAGATATTGTATTGCTTGAAACTGGGGAAGAAGTGCCTGCGGACGGACAGTTAATAGAGGCTGTTTCTTTGCAGATCAATGAATCAACACTCACCGGTGAGCCTATCATAGCCAAAACTACTGATCCAAAATATTTTCATAAAGAAGCCACCTATCCATCCAATATGGTGATGAGAGGTACCACTTTGGTAGATGGCCATTGTACCATGGAAGTGGTTGCTGTGGGCGACACTACAGAATTTGGCAAAGTAGCCCGTAAGGCAACCGAATCGACAGGTGAAGAGACACCGCTTAGCCTACAACTAGAAGGTTTAGCAAAGTTGATAGGTGTAGTTGGTTTTACGTTGGCTGTGCTTACTTTTTCTACTTTATTTCTGAAAGATTTATTTTTAAGTGAAGTACATTATACTACCGGTCAATTGGGGCTGCTTGGTGCTGCTATGCTTGGTGCTTTAGTCGCGTTTGTTAAAGTATGGTTACCTATTGTATATGATGGATTACATTTATTCGGTAAAGATGCAAAGCTCCCAAATGCAGTTGCACAGGGCAGTTGGATAAAGTGGATATTATTTGGATTATTGGTATTTATCTTTTTGTGCGGTGTTGGTTGGTTGTTAGGAGTTCACCCTTTGGATGCTCGTTCTTGGATTTCCATTGATACTGCTGGACGCATTTTACAACATTTCATGGTGGCTGTTACGCTCATTGTAGTGGCTGTTCCTGAGGGATTACCGATGAGTGTCACATTGAGCCTTGCACTTAGCATGCGCCGCATGTTGCAATCCAACAATCTTGTCCGTAAGATGCATGCTTGTGAGACCATGGGGGCTACAACTGTTATTTGCACTGACAAAACTGGCACATTGACCAAAAATCAAATGCAAGTGTATCAGGCAAATTTTTATGGTTTGTCTGGTCAGGTATTGACTGACGATGATGTGAGCAACCTAATAGAGGAAGGCATCGCGGCCAATTCTACTGCCTTTCTTGATGTTAGCAACCCAAAAGAAATAAAAGCGTTGGGTAATCCGACTGAAGCCGCATTGCTGTTATGGCTTGCCAGACAGGGAATTGATTACCTTGGCATGAGGGAAAATGCACGGGTAGTGAATCAGTTGACTTTTTCTACCGAACGTAAGTATATGGCGACTTTGGTGGATTCTGCTGTATTGGGAAAACGTATTTTGTATGTGAAAGGTGCATCCGAAATAGTGTATGCTAAGTCCCGCAATGTGCTTACATCTGATGGTATGCAAGCTACAGGGAATTTTAGGATACAGGTAGAACGACAACTTGCTCAATATCAAGATCAGGCAATGCGGACACTCGGCTTTGCCTATTGTGAAATAGACCCGCAAACTCCGGATGAAGATATGAAGGTTTTGGTAAATAATGCGCTTACCTTTCTTGGTATTGTGGCCATATCTGATCCTGTGCGTGAAGATGTGCCCGATGCTGTTGCCAAATGTCTTACAGCCGGAATACAAGTGAAGATTGTTACTGGCGATACCCCCGGTACTGCTAAGGAAATCGGTCGACAAATAGGTATCTGGCAAACTGGCGATACAGCTGAAAGCATCATCACTGGTCCCGAATTTTCCGATTTGTCGGATGCTGAGGCGATCAGCCGGGTGATGCAGCTTAAAATCATGTGCCGTGCCCGTCCTACCGATAAACAGCGTTTAGTACAGCTGTTGCAGCAAAATGGAGCAGTAGTTGCGGTCACTGGCGATGGAACCAATGATGCACCTGCTCTCAACTTTGCCCAAGTGGGATTATCTATGGGTTCAGGGACTTCTGTGGCCAAAGAAGCCAGTGATATCACCTTACTCGACGATTCTTTTAACAGCATTGCCACGGCTGTGATGTGGGGACGTTCACTGTATAAAAACATACAACGGTTTCTGATTTTTCAACTAACGATCAATGTATCTGCCTTGGTGATTGTCTTCCTCGGTTCTGTTTTTGGCCATGAATTGCCGTTGACAGTCACACAAATGTTGTGGGTAAACCTTATCATGGATACTTTTGCTGCGGGGGCATTGGCATCTCTTCCGCCAGATCCCAATGTAATGAATGAAAAGCCACGGAAAAACAGTGATTTCATTATAACACCGGCGATGCGTTTTAATATTTTATTCACAGGCATCAGTTTCGTGGTATTGTTGATGATATTATTGTTCCTTTTTACGAACGAAGCAGGTGATATTAATGTCTACGATTTGTCCCGTTTTTTTACCATATTTGTCATGTTACAATTTTGGAATATGTTTAATGCCAAAGCATTTGGCGCTCATAGGTCCAGTTTTTTTCATCTGAAGCATTGTACGGGGTTTCTTACTGCTGCTGCATTAATTGTAATAGGTCAAGTACTCATTGTTACTTTTGGCGGAGAGGTATTTCGGACAGTGGCGCTCTCGGTAAAGGACTGGTTAGTCATTATAGGAGGTACATCTTTGGTATTATGGGTCGGAGAA